>NZ_MAPV01000298.1:0-5722 GCF_001700505.1 Streptomyces mutomycini | reverse complement strand
ACCCGCCCTCTCGGCGTGCGTTCATCACGCGCCCATCATGTGCACCCCGCCGTCGACGTGGACGATCTCGCCGGTCGTGCGCGGGAAGAAGTCCGACAGCAGGGCGACCACACCGCGCGCCGCGGGGTCCGGATCGACGAGGTCCCAGCCGATCGGGGCCCGGTGCTGCCAGACCTCCGCGAGCTCTCCGAAGCCGGGTATCGACTTGGCGGCCATGGAGCGCAGCGGACCGGCCGCGATCAGGTTGCAGCGGATGCCCCTGCCGCCCAGGTCCCGGGCGAGGTAGCGGCTGGTCGACTCGAGGGCGGCCTTGGCGACCCCCATCCAGTCGTAGCGCGGCCAGGCGACCGTCGCGTCGAACGTGAGCCCGACCACCGAGCCGCCGCGCCCCTCCATCAGGGGCAGGCACGCGGTGGTCAAGGACTTCAGGGAGTACGCCGACACCTGCACGGCCGTCGAGACGTCCGCCCAGTCGCCGTCGAGGAAGGAGAAGGCGCCCTGGGGCCCGTACGCGATGGAGTGCACGACGCCGTCGAGGCGGTCGAACCCGTCGGCGGACGCGCTGATCCGTTCCGCGAGCGTGTCCAGCTGCGTCTGGTCGGTGACGTCCAGTTCGACCACCGGAACCGGCTTGGGCAGCCGGGCGGCGATCCGCTCGATGAGGGAGAGCCGGCCGAAGCCGGTCAGCACCACCTCGGCGCCCTCCTGCTGGGCGAGCCGGGCGACGTGGAAGGCGATGGATGCCTCCGTGACGACGCCCGTCACCAGGATGCGCTTGCCTGCGAGGAGTCCGCTCATGACCGCACGGCCTTCCGTGCCAGGGAACCGACCAGCGGGGAGTCGTGGTCGAGGACACCGAGACTGCCCGCGCCCCCGGGCGAGCCGAGGGTGTCGAAGAAGTCGGCGTTGGAGCCGCGGTGGTCGCCCAGCTCGGCGGGGACGTCGTCCTCGAAGTAGATGGCCTCCACGGGGCACACCGGTTCGCAGGCACCGCAGTCGACGCATTCGTCGGGCTGGATGTAGAGGGCGCGCCGGCCCTCGTAGATGCAGTCCACGGGGCATTCGTCGATGCAGGAACGGTCCTTCACATCGACACAGGGCAGGGCGATGACATAGGTCATCGTCAACTCCTCTTCACAGTAGGGTCGTTGAGCGGGCCGGGTACGTGGTCCACGGAGACTCCGGTGGTGCGCTCGCCCAGCGTGAGCACGGTGACGGCCAGTGCGGTCATGGAGGCGGCGATGACGCCGAACAGCGCAACGGGCCCGTACGAGTCGAGTACGGGCAGCAGGACGAACGGCAGCGCGGCGGCGCTGAGTTTGGACAGCGAGTACGCCATGCCGGACGCGGTGGCCCGGATCGCCGTCGGGTACTGCTCGGAGAGGTACACGTGCGAAACGCTGGAGAAGACGTTGCTGCACAACGTGTACCCGAAGCCGAACGCGACGATGAGGACGGTCGAGTCGGTGAAGGCGAAGCCCATTCCGGCGGCGACCATCGCGGCGCCGGACAGCGCGACGAGAGTCTTGCGTTCGATGCGGTCGATGATCGGCAGCGACAGCGCCGAGCCGACGGGGTAACCGAGGAAGGACAGGGCGGTGAAGCCCAGACCGGCCACGATGTCGTAGCCCTTCGCTGCGAGGATCTGCGGGGCCAGGGTGCCGAAGCCGTAGTAGCCGACCACGGAGAGCGAGCAGAAGATCCACAGCATCACGGTGCGGCGCCTCAGCCCGCGGGCGAAGATGTCCCGCAGCCTCGTCCGCGCGGCGACGGACGCCTCGTGCTCCACAGGGAGCACCTCGGCCGGGCGTCCGCCCGGGATCTGGGCCTCCATCCGGGACACCAGCAGGTCGGCCTCCTCGGTACGGCCGGTGGCCGCCAGCCAACGCGGGGATTCGATCAGCCGCCGGCGCAGCACCCACACCACGGCCGAGCCGAGTGCGCCGATCACGAACAGCCAGCGCCAGCCGTCCACCCCCAGCGGGCTCAGCGGCACCAGCCACAGGGCCGCGAAGCCGACCGCGGGCACCCCGCAGAAGGCGATCGTGTAGGCCCAGGCGATGAACCGGCCGCGCTTGGCGGCGGGCAGGACATCTGCCAGGTAGCAGTCGGACAGGGCCTGTTCGGCACCGATGCCGATGCCGGCCAGGAAGCGGGTCGCGATCAGCCACTCCGCGTTGGGTGAGAAGGCACCGAGCAGGGAGAAGCCGGAGTAGATCGCGAGGTTGATCAGGAAGGCCCGGCGCCGGCCGAGCCGGTCCGCGACCCGGCCGAGCACCAGCGAGCCGATGAACTGGCCGATGAACACGGAGGCCAGGACCAGTTTGAGCGAGGTCGCCCCGAAGGCGAAGTCGTCCTGGAGCACCTTGGCGATGGTGCCCGACAGGCTGTTCTCGAAGGTGTCGAAGAGCAGGCCGATCCCGACGACCGCTGTCAGGCTGCGGTGCATGGGGGTGATCGGCATACGGTCCAGACGGACCCCGATCGAGGCGGGAGAGACGACTCTGCTCACCGCCGTGGTGGTCTGGGACATGCGCGTGGCTCCTAGGGGCTTTTGGGTGGATCGGGCCAGGGCGGGGAGCGGGGCCCCGGCGGCCCCCGACCCGGACGTGCGCGGGTCCGGGGGCCGGAGGCGGATGAGGGCGGCCCGGTGGCGGGAACGCCGGAGCGGGCGCCGGGACGGCGAGGGTCAGGTGGGGGCCGGGAGGCGGCGGAGGGGAGGCGCGCCGGTCAGGCGGCCCGGTCCGCGTTCCGCCGGATCTGCTCCTCGACGTCGCCGCGTCGCACCGGTGCACTGACCTCGTGCAGGAACGAGGCGACCTCACGGTACGAGGCCCAGAACCCCACCTCGTGGTACGGCACACCGCGCTCGGCGCAGTACTCCCTGGTGAGCTCCCGTGCGCGTGCCAGGTTCTTCTGCGGCATGGCCGGGAACAGGTGGTGCTCGACCTGGTAGTTGAGTCCGCCGTAGAGGAAGTCGATCAGCAGGGACGGGCGGATGTTCCGGGACGTGAGGACCTGCCGCTCCAGCCAGTCCAGGGTCTCCTTGTCACCGTCACGGATCGCCATGCCCTTGTGGTTGGGAGCGAAGATCATGCCGAAGTAGACGCCCAGGACCGCCTGCTGGACCAGGACGAAGGCGACCGCGAGGACGGGCGAGAGGACGGTGAACACCAGCGTCAGGTAGATGGCCGCCCGCGCGACCAGCAGGAACGTCTCCAGCACGGGGCGCTTGGTCTTGCCCTGGGCGATGGACAGGATGGCCGTCTTCAGCATCTTGAAGGACTCCAGGACCAGCAGCGCGAAGAACAGTACGCTCTGGTAGCGCACCACGAACTTCTGCGTACCGCGCCGGGTGGGGTACTGCTTGATGTCGAAGATGGCGGTGCGCCGGCCGATGTCCGGGTCCATGTCCAGGTGGTTGGGGTTGCTGTGGTGCCGGTTGTGGTGGTTGACCCACCAGCCGAAACTGACCCCGTTGACCAGGTTGGCGTGGAAGTACCCGATGGCGGAGGCGGCCTTCTTGCTGCGGAACATGGCCTTGTGGCCCGCGTCGTGCCACATGAAGGCGGACTGGCCGCCGCACAGGCCCATCCACAGCGCCACCGCCAGCTGCCACCACGAGTCGCCGAGTGCGAAGAACGCGGCGAACCCGAGCAGCATGAGCGTGGTGTTCAGTGCCAGGCGGCCTATGTAGTAGCGCGGGTCGAGGTCGAGGAGACCCTCCGCCTTGACGCGTTTGAGGAGTTCGGCGAACGTGGCCGAAGCGCCGCCGCGCTGCTTGGGAGCGGCGATTACCTGGGCTTCTTGGACGTGCGGACGCTGCATGCGTTGCTCTCCTTGGGAGAAGTGCCCGAAGCGGGCGGCGGCGCCGCTGCCCTGCGGGACGTGGCTGCGCCGGGGGTCGACAGTGCTTCCGTGGGCGGTGACGGAAGGCGGGCGCCGACCGCCCGTCGGCCCGGACCGCTGGAGCACAGTGCGGTACTCCGGACCGGGCCGCCGGGCGAACGTGTGTCCAGCGTTCCGTGC
Source organism: Streptomyces mutomycini (assembly GCF_001700505.1). Lineage (GTDB taxonomy): Bacteria > Actinomycetota > Actinomycetes > Streptomycetales > Streptomycetaceae > Streptomyces > Streptomyces mutomycini. Next base: position 1,693 of record NZ_MAPV01000298.1, on the reverse strand, counting down.
CCCGCTGATGTGACACTGATACTGGGCTGATCGGACCCGGCCACCGGAGAGGTGACTCCCTGGGGACCCGGGCCTTGTTCCCTCCGCTCAGGCCGCGGCGGTGCGGTCCTCGCGGAGCCGGACGTCGAGCGCCTGGACGATATCGTCCGCGGCACGGGCCACGTCCTTGTCGTCGGGGGCTCCGATGATGGCCATGAGCTGCCCGACCATGGCCTGCTGGAGGGCTTCGGTTGCCGTGGCCCCGGTGGCGGGGGTCGTGGTCTCGTTGCTGTCACTCACTGTTCCGGCTCTCCTCGTCGTGTGATGGCGGCGGTGTACTGGTGGTGAGTCAGAAGGCCTTGCAGGCTCGGAAGACATGCGCGAAGCCGGCGAGCGAGGCGTTCGGACGGTCGAAGGCGACGTACTCCGGAATGAGCTCGTCAGGAGCCCACTTCTGCTTGTACGAAAGCTGGGTCTGCGCCGGGTAGAGAGCGGCTCCCTCGGCCCAGAGCGCGTGCATCAGCCACTGGAACGCCGGGCTGTGGCCCTCGAGTTCATGGCTCGCGTCGAGTCCGGTGAACGGCGTGAACCCGAAGTGCAGCCACTCCTCGCCCTCGGCGCGGAACACCTCGATGGCGTGCGCGTTGATGGCCTCCATCAGCCCCGGAGAACCCTCGGGCACACGTCGGCTCAGGTCGTGCATCCAGCCGGCCCGCTCGCCGTAGACGGGTGAGTACGAGATGTACGCCACCGGGGCGCCCTCGATGGTGCCGGCGAACAGCCGGCGCTGCGCCTGCGGTTCACCGCCGATCTGGCCCACCAGGAACTCGAGTTGGTGTGCGCCGCCCTTGGAGCCGAGCCACGCCTCGTCGATCGTCGCTATCGCACCCTGCCAGTCCTCGGCGGTGACCTCCTTGATCACGAGGCCGTTGCGGTGCGCGCGGGAGATCTTGTTGCGCAGCTGCATGAAGCGGGTGCCGCGCAGGGAGAACTCCGGAAGCCTCACGGCCCAGGAGGCGCCCACCTGGTTGACGGTGAAGCCGTGCCGGGCGTAGCGCTCGGCGTCGGCGCGCTGGAGTTGCACGCCGACGAGCTCCAGTCCCTCGTCCTTCACGTACTGACGGAAGCCGTCGAGGAGGGTGTCGTAGGCGTGGGGGGCGGCGAAGGGACCGCCGAACTGGACCGCGTAGCCGCCGGTGCGGCGGTAGACGACGACGCCGTCGGTGCCGGGGGTGGTGAAGGTGCTGTTACCGCTGTTGAGCGCCAGGAACGCGCTGGCGTTCTCGCTCTGCGTGTGTGTCCGGATCGCCTCGAAAACCGAGGTGTCCGCAGTGGTCGCGGGCATGCCCGTACCCCTTTCGGAAGGTGTTCCTTTTGGTGCGAGTAGAGCACCGACGCCACACCGAGGGGAAGACCGGAAAGGAATTCAACGACCGCGTCAGGAGGATGTCAGCGTCTCATCAGAACCCCCTGCCAATGTTGTTCTCGTGAACGGCACGGGAAACCGGAAGCCGGGAACGAGGAGAGGTGCCCGGAGCGGCTTATCGGGGACCAGGAGATCATCTCGAGGTCGGGCCTAAAAACCCACGCAGGTTCGAATCCTGCCCTCTCCGCGACACGGCCGGCACCCCCGGCCACCGTCACCACCAGGAGAGGTGCCCGGAGCGGCTTATCGGGGACCAGAAGAACACCTTCGAGGTCGGGCCTAAAAACC
>NZ_MAPV01000297.1 GCF_001700505.1 Streptomyces mutomycini | reverse complement strand
GACTGCGGGGCGGGCGCCCCCGGGAAGATGGGGGCGCCCGCCCCGCAGTCGTGGTCTCGGACCTGGACGGCACACTGCTGGACGCGGACCGCAAGGTCGGCGAACGCACCCGCCGAGCTCTCACCGCCGCCGTGGCCGACGGCGTGCATCTGGTGCTCGCCACTGCACGGCCCGCCTGGTCGGCCCGGAAGGTCCTGGGGCCCCTGCGCGGACTGGGCGCGTCCCTCGTCTCCTCCAACGGAGCCGTCACCGGCGGCCTGGACGACCCCCGGCCGCGGCGGGTCCGCGCCATGGACCCGGCCCGGGTGCGCGAGGCGCTGGCCCTGCTCGGACCGGCTCCCTGGGCGGTGGACCGCCTCTCCGGCCGGCTGCTCGGGCCCGACTGGCCGGACATCCTCAGCAGTGGCGGCGCGGAGGCGCCCCGGGTCGCGGAGGTGCCGGACGGCGAGGAGGTCCTGTGCCTGATGGCCCGGCGCGCCTGCCCTCCCTCGCCCGACTTCCTCGCCCCCGCGGGTCTCACCTGGACCTCCTCGGACGCGGGCCTCGTCGAGGTCTCGGCGCCTGGGGCCGACAAGCGGTCCGCCGTCTCCTGGCTTCTTGCCGGCCGCGGCCTCGACTGGAGCACTGTCGTCGCCTTCGGCGACGCGCCCAACGACATGGCTCTGCTCAGCGCGGCCGCCACGGGCGTGGCGATGGCCAACGCCAGTTCTGACGTACGGTCTTCGACAACGGAACTGACGGATAATCATGACGAGGACGGGGTGGCCAAGTGGCTGGAGAGGAACCTCCTGTGAACGAAGTGAACCCTCCCGGCGGCCCGCCGGCGGGGAAGGTCTGGATAGTCGGCGGGCCGGGCTGCGGCAAGTCGACCCTCGCAGGGCTGCTTGCGGAGCCCGGCGCGCCCCCGGTCCGCCTGGACGCCCTGTTCTGGGGACCGGGCTGGACGCCGGTGCCGGAGGACAGGTTCCTCGCGGAGATCCAGAAGGCGCTGGAGGCCCAGCGCTGGGTGGTCGACGGCCAGTTCCCCGCCGCCGTCGCGGCCTACGCGCACACCGCCGACTGCGTGGTCTGGGTCGACCCGCCGCTGCGCGTCGCCTGGCCCCGGCTGCTGCGCCGCACCCTGAGCCGCTGGATCCGCCGGGAGGAGCTGTGGGGCGGCACCCGGGAGACCTTGTGGACGGTCGTCGGCCCCCGGTCGATCCTCTGGTACGCCCTGAAGGTGCGGGCGGAACAGCAGCAGGCCAACCTCGACCTGTTCGCACGCCTGTCGGAGACCGGTGTGCGCCTCATCCGGTTCCGAGGCGGCGACGTACGGAACCTTGTCGGCCGGATCGCACGGTGATCCGCTTCAGGCCGACGGAACAACCCTCTTGTCAACGTCGGGAGTCACCCATGGATGTCCGCACCTACGACACGGTCGGCGCGCTGCCCGCCGCCGACTGGGGAACCCTCACTTCCGGGTCCACCCTCTACTCGACCACGGGCTTCCAGAGCGTGCGGGAGGAAGAACTGCCACAGGGTGCACGGGCCCGCCGCATCACGGCCCACGGCACCGACGGCACCGCGGTGGCCGGTATGGAGACCTACACGTTCACCCGGCCTCCCCACGCGCTCTACACGCCCGCCGATCTGCTCACCGGCCTCATCGGCGAGGAGCGCCACGCCGCTGTCGCCTCGCGTCCGCTGGCGATCGGCGCGGGCTGGTCGGAGTTCCGCGGCCAGGTCGTCCACCACCCGGACGCCGGTCCCCAGCAGCGGGCGGTGGCTGTCGAGGCGCTGGCCGCCGAGGCCCTGAACTTCGCCAAGGGGGCCGAGGCCTCCGTCCTCGCCTACTACTACCTCACCCGTGAGGACGCGCTCGACATCGCCCGCGCCCACGAGCACGCGGGGGCCATCGTCCTCTTCCACGACGTGGAGACGGTGCTCCCGATCGGCCTCTGGGACGGCCTGGACGACTACTACGCCTGGCTCCCCGCCAAGCGGCGCCCCCGCGCCCGGCGCGAGGTCCGCACCTTCCGCGACAGCGGGCGCACCATCCGGGAGGTGGCTCTGCCCGAGGTCGTCGACCGCGTAGCCCCGCTCAACAGCGCCCTCATGCGCAAGCACGGCCACGACTACGGGGTTGAGCGGGCGGCGGAGGTCTACGGCCGGCAGGGACGGTACCTGGGCGATCTCAGCACCCTGCTGCTGGCCGAGGAAGGCGACAGCCCCGTCGGCTTCGCCCTGCGGTACCACCACCAGGACATGCTCTACGCCCGCGTGGCGGGCTTCGACTACGACTTCGCCAACAAGGCGGACTACTTCAACCTGGTCTTCTACCAGCCGATCGACCAGGGAACAGGGCGGTCCACCAGCGCCATCCACCTCGGCCTGGGGACCTTCGAGGCGAAGCTGAGCAGGGGAGCCCAGCCGGTTCCCCTGTACACGGTGCTCGTGGGCGTGGACCAGCCTCTCGAGGCCGATCCCGACGCCGTACGGGAACGCAACCGGCAGGAGACCGAGGCGTTCGGGGACGCGCACGCGCGGCACGTCGTCGGTGGGCTCGACACGAAGGAATGGCAGCTGTGAACAGGCGCACCGCCCCGAGGACCGGATCGTGCGGGAGGAGGCCCGGCCGTGACTGAGACCAGGCACCTGGCGTCGATCGGCGAGATCGACCGCGCCACCTGGGACTCCCTGGCGCCCGCCTCCTGCTTCTACCTGAGCCACGGCTGGCTCGCCGGGCAGGAGCGTCCCGACTTCGCCACGGCCGCCTACACCGTGGTGTCGTCGGGGAGCGGGCTGCTCGCCGCCACCCCGTCCTACGACTTCCCCGCCGAGAACGCCCCGCCCCTCCCGCCGGTCGCAGCCGACCGCAAGGTCCTGCGCGTCGGCACCCGTACCGGATACCACAACGAGTTCCTGCTCGCCGGGACCGAGGCCGAACAGCGCTCCGCGCTGGCTGAGTTGGTCGAGGGCCTCGCGGACCACGCCGCCGGCCTCGGCCGCGACGCCCTCCTCTTCGACTTCCTCACCACCGACAGCCTGCGGCTGCTCGCCGGTCTGTTCCCGGTCCGCGCCCAGCTGCGCAGTGCCGAGGCCGTGGTCCACAACGAGGGAGGCACCTTCGAGTCGTACCGGCGGCTGCTCGGACGGAACGTGCGCAAGCGCGACTACGAGGTGCGCAAGTTCGAGCGGGCCGGGCTGCGGCTGGAGACGGCACCCCTGTCGGCGTGCGTGGACGAACTCGCCCCCTTGATCGGCCAGACCATGGACCGCTACGACGCCTCCTTGGACCTGGCGGAGATCCGGACGTTCCTCAAGGCCCAGGCCGAGCATCTGGACGGCCTCAGCACGGTGTTCCGCGTCGTCGACGAGGAGGGCGGCCTGGTCGGCGGGCACGTCGCCTTCGCCTGGCGGGAGATGCTCTACGCCCGGGTGGCCGGCTTCGACTACACCCGGACCAAGGACGCGTACGAGTACTTCAACGCCGTCTACTACGGACCGCTGCGCCACATGGAGCGGCACGGGCTCAACGCCCTCCACCTCGGCCTGTCGGCGGTCGAGGCCAAGGTCAGGCGCGGAGCGCGACTCCACCCCGTATGGGCGGCGGTGCTGACCCTGCCGCTGGTCCGGGGTGCCGGCCTGACCCGCGACGCCGCCGCCGACCAGGCTCTGGCCGACTCGGTGCGGGCCGAGGCGGGCGGCGGGATGGACGACGAGGAGTGGGAGCTGAGCCGGGTCACCCCGCTCTGACCTCCGCGGCGGTCACCGCGGGGCGCCGAAGGGAAGCGGCACCCCGCGGCATGGTCTCACCTGCGGGCGGGCCAGAGGGTGGGGCAGAAGTCCGGGTCGGCGTAGTCCGGCTCCCCGGCCGGGGTCCGCCGTACCAGGGCGTCGTGCTTGTAGGGCTGCTGGCGGCCTTCGGAGTTCCGGTAGTGCTGGTAGGTGTTGGTGCCGTCCTGAAGGTGGAACGAGATCGCCCGCCGGGGGGCAGGACTGCGGTTGGGGCCGCTGCCGTGGTACAGCAGGCAGTGGTGGAAGGTCATGTGGCCCCGGGGAATGTGCACGGGGACCCGCTCGACACTCGCGCCGTTGCGCTCCGCGTCCCCTTCCAGCAGGTATTCGCGGGCCACGTCCGCCGGGTCACCGGTCGGCCGCTCGGCGCCGTGACGCCGCTTCCACCGGTGGCTTCCCGGCACCATCGTGATGGTGCCTGTCTCCTCCGTGCAGTCATGGAAAGGGATGAAGGCGGTCAGCATGTTGTCGGACGAACAGGTGGGCCAGAAGTATTTGTCGAAATGCCATGAGACGATGTTCGACGTTTCTTCGGGGGCCGCCGGTTTGTAAATCAGAGTCGCCATGAAAGTGCGTATCTCCGGAGTTCTCGCGAGGCGTGCGGCCACGGCGGCCACTACGGGTTTGCGGAGAATTCCGGCAATGGCTTCATTCCGGTAATGAATATAGTCGTTGTTGCGCTGGATCTCGCCGTCGGCGGGGGTCCAGTCGGCTAGCCGATCCGGTTGGGCCGGCAACTCGCGGTCGCGCTGACCTGCGTAGAAGCGTTCGCTGGCCTGAGTCAGGGCCTCGGTTTCCGCGTCGCTGAGCAGCTTCTGCGAAAGGTACCAGCCAGTCTTCTCGTAGCGCAGGACATCCTCGTCCGACGGTAGTAGCCGCAATTCTTCTTCCGTCAGTACCGAATACTCCGACACCATATCCTCATCTCTCCGAACGTCTGTCGGATCGTCGGGCCTGACCACACCCTAGCGAACGGATGGGGCGTGTGCTAGGTTAATTTCTCAATGGTCCGATCGGGGGATGGAATGGCGATCCTAGACGAGGAAGTCCGGGTTCTCCTCAAGGGGAACAGGGATTTCCGGAATGTGTGGGCGGGGGAGTCGGCCGCCCATTTCGGGACCCAGCTGACCAATTTCCTGTTGCCTCTGGTCGCGGTGACCGCCCTGCACGCCAGCGGCACCGAGGTGGGCCTCATCTCCGCCGTGCAGTTCATCCCGATCGTCCTGCTGTCGCTGGTCGCCGGGGTGGTGGTCGACCGCCACCCGCCCCGCCGCACGCTGGTGATCACCAGCGTGGCCCGCGGTGCCGCGCTCGCGCTCCTGGGCCTCGCGCAGGCCACCCAGGGGCTGACGATCACCCATGTGGTGGCGGCTGCCGCGGTCATCGGCACGGCGACCGTCTTCTACGAGGTCGCCTACCAGTCCACCATCCCCAAGATCGTCGCCGTGGACTCCATCCCCTCGGCCAACGGACTGCACCAGGCCACCTACTCCGTCAGCCAGCTCGCCGGTCCCTCGGCGGCCGGCTTCCTCGTCGGCAAGCTGGGGCTCTCGCCCACCTTCGCCGTCGCCGCCGCCTTCTTCGTCGGAGCCACTCTCAGCGGAGCACTGCTGCGTGACGTCAAGGCACCCGGCGTACCGCGGCAGTCGGCGCTGCGCACGATCGGATCAGGGCTGCGGTACACCTGGTCCCTGCGCCCCCTGCGCGACCTCTGCACGCAGGCGGGCCTGTCCAACCTGCACGAGCAGTGCTTCCTCACCGTCTTCCTTATCTTCGCCGTCCGTGAGCTGGGCCTCAGTGGCACGGCGATCGGTCTGGTCATCGGCATCGGCAGCGCCGGCGCGCTGGCCGGCTCGCTGGTGGCGGCGCGCATCGGCGCCCGGACGACCGTGGGCCGTACCCTCACCGGCGGCGTGGTCCTCGCCGCCGCCGGTCTCCTCCTCGTCCCGCTCGGGGTCGTCTTCGACCTCGGCGTCGTCGCCCTGGTGGCCCTCCTCGCCCTAGCCTTCGTCGTGAACGGCTTCGGGGTGGCACTCTTCAACGTCTTCGCGGTGAGCCTCCGGCAAGCCATCCCGCCCGAGCACCAGTTGGGCGCGGTCACCGCCAGCTACCGGCTGGTGGCCCTGGGGACGCTGCCGNNGCCGACCGCGCCATCTGGGTCGTCGGGGTCTCGTACCTGTGCGTCTCGTTCTGGCTGATGTTCTCGCCGCTTCGTTCCGCCACCACTCTCGAACAGGCCCGCGCGCTGGGCGTGCGCCCGGGGTCCGGAGAGACCGTCGGCGAGCAGACCCCCGCCCCCTGACCGGCCCCGCA
>NZ_MAPV01000296.1 GCF_001700505.1 Streptomyces mutomycini | reverse complement strand
CAGCCAGTGATCACTGGCTGCGTGCCGGGGCGGGACGGGAGTCTCCGGCGGGGTCTGTGAAAACCTGTTACCCACGGGTACCCAAAGCGAGCGGGTGGACATACTCTCGCCCTCATGACGGACTCGCAGGCATCCACGACCACCACCGCCACCTCCGGCACCCGCGTCGGCACCAATCCGGTGGCCGCCGCCCCGGCAGGCGTGCGCACGGCCGCCGACGTGGTCACGCCCGAGGTGATCGCCCAGCTGACCCGTGACGTCGTCGGCTCCGGCCGCACGGCCAACCACAGCCCCTTCACCGGGGAGAAGCTGGCCGACCTGCCCGAGTCCACCCCCGAGGACGTCGAGGTGGCCTTCGAGCGTGCCCGCGCCGCCCAGCCCGCCTGGGCCGCGACCCCTGTCCGGGCCAGGGCCGCCGTGCTGCTGCGCTTCCACGACCTGGTCCTGCAGCGTCAGTCCGAGGTACTCGACCTCATCCAGCTGGAGACGGGCAAGGCCCGGCTGCACGCCCACGAAGAGGTGCTGGCCGTCGCCGTCTCGGCCCGGCACTACGGGCGCAGGGCTGTGTCCTACCTCAGGCCGAAGCGCCACACCGGGGTCGTCCCGACCCTCACGAAGGTGACCGAACTGCGGCAGCCGCGCGGGGTCGTCGGCCAGATCGCCCCCTGGAACTACCCGCTCGAACTCTCCGTCGGCGACGCGCTGCCCGCCTTCGTCTCCGGCAACGCCGTCGTGATGAAGCCCGACACGGAGACCGCGCTGACCGCGCTGTGGGCCCGTGACCTCCTGATCGAGGCCGGCCTGCCCGCCGAGGTGTTCCAGGTCGTCCTGGGCGAGGGGCCCGTCGTCGGCCCCGCGGTCGTCAGCCACGCCGACTACGTCTCCTTCACCGGCTCCACCCGTACCGGCCGTGAGGTCGCCCAGGGTGCCGCCGCCCGTCTTGTGGGCGTGTCCCTCGAGCTCGGCGGCAAGAACGCCATGCTCGTCCTGGAGGACGCCGACGTGGAGAAGGCCGCCGCGGGTGCCGTCCGCGCCTGCTTCTCCTCCGCGGGGCAGCTCTGCATCTCCATCGAGCGGCTGTACGTCCACGAGTCGGTCGCCGACGACTTCGTCGAGCGCTTCGCCGCCCGTACGAAGGCCATGAGGCTCGGCAGCGCTCTCGCGTACGGCGCCGACATGGGCTCCCTCGTCGGCGAGCGGCAGCTGGAGGCCGTCAGCCGCCATGTGGACGAAGCGGTGGAGAAGGGCGCGACGCTCGTCGCGGGCGGCGTCGCCCGCCCCGACATCGGCCCGCTCTTCTACGAGCCGACGATCCTCGACGGGGTCGAGGCACCCATGGCCGTCTGCGGCGAGGAGACCTTCGGCCCGGTCGTCTCCGTCTACCGCTTCAGTGACGACGACGAGGCAGTCGCCCTCGCCAACGCCACTCCGTACGGCCTCAACTCCAGCGTCTGGACGCGGAACGCCGGGCGCGGCCACCGCGTCGCAGCGCGGCTGCGGACCGGCACCGTCAACATCAACGAGGGCTACGCACCCGCGTACGGCAGTGTCCAGTCACCCATGGGCGGCATGAAGGACTCCGGTCTCGGCCGGCGGCACGGCTCCGAGGGCATCCTGAAGTACACCGAGGCCCAGACGGTCGCACAGCAGCGGCTGATCCCCCTCGCGCCGGCCTTCGGGATGGACGACGAGAAGTACGCCGCCTTCATGAGCCGCAGTCTCAAGGCGATGAAGGCCTTCCGGCTGCGCTGACCCCCTCAGCACCCTTTTCAACCCGCCCTTTCCGCACCGAGGAGAGCCATGTCCCAGGACAGCCATGCCCAGAACCAGGCCGGTCCGGCCGCCACGGCGGCGGACGACGACGCGTACGACTACGACGTGCTCGTCGTCGGCTCGGGCTTCGGCGGCGCGGTCTCGGCCCTGCGGCTGAGCGAGAAGGGGTACCGGGTCGGTGTCCTGGAGGCGGGCCGCCGCTTCACGCCCGCGACGCTGCCCAAGAACTCCTGGGACATCAAGAACTACCTGTGGGCCCCGGCACTCGGCCTCTTCGGAATTCAGCGCGTGCATCTGCTGGGCAAGGTGATGGTGCTGGCCGGAGCGGGCGTCGGCGGTGGCTCCCTCAACTACGCGAACACGCTGTACGTGCCGCCCGCGCCGTTCTTCGAGGACCGTCAGTGGGCCGGCATCACCGACTGGAAGGCCGAGCTGGCGCCGTACTACGACCAGGCGAAGCGGATGCTGGGCGTGCGGCTCAATCCGACCGTGACCCCGGCGGACGTCCATCTCAAGGCCGTGGCCGAGACCATGGGCGTCGGCGACACCTTCCACCTCGCCCCGGTCGGCGTCTTCTTCGGCGACGGCCAGGACGCCGACGGCACGACGCGCGCCAAGCCCGGCGGGGAGGCGGCCGACCCCTACTTCGGCGGCGCGGGCCCCGCCCGCAAGGCCTGTTCCCAGTGCGGCGAATGCATGACGGGCTGCCGGCACGGCGCGAAGAACACCCTCAACGAGAACTACCTGTACCTCGCCGAGAAGGCCGGCGCGGTCATCCACCCGATGACGTCCGTGGTCGCCGTGACGGACGGACCGGACGGTGGCTACCGGGTGTCGACCGTGCCCACGAACCGGCGCCGCAAGGCGGAACCGTCGGTGCTGAGGGCCCGCGAGGTGGTCGTCGCCGCGGGTACGTACGGCACCCAGACCCTGCTGCACACGATGAAGGACGAAGGGCTGCTGCCCAGGCTGTCCTCCCGGCTCGGCGAGCTGACCCGCACCAACTCCGAGGGGCTGGTGGGCGCGCAGACCAGCGACCGCCGCTACCGCAAGAAGCACGGCACCGCCAAGGCCGACTTCACCCGCGGCGTAGCCATCACCTCGTCGATCCACCCCGACGAGAACACCCACATCGAGCCGGTGCGTTACGGCAGGGGTTCCAACGCGATGGGCGCCCTGACCATCCTCCAGGTGCCCTACAGCACCCACCGGGTGCTGGGCTGGTTCGGCAACGTGGTCAGGCACCCGTGGCTCATGATGCGCTCACTGTCCAACCGGCGCTGGTCGGAGCGGACCATCATCGGTCTCGTCATGCAGTCGCTGGACAACTCCCTGACCGCTTACCGCAAGCCCGGCGGCGTCGGCAAGGGCCTGCTCACCGCCCGGCAGGGACACGGTTCGCCCAACCCGACCCAGATCGCCGAGGCCACCCAGGGCGCCACGCTGCTCGCCCAGGAGATCAACGGCTTCGCCGGATCGAACGTCGGGGAACTGATGGGCACCCCGCTCACCGCCCACTTCCTCGGCGGCTGCCCGATCGGGGCGGGTCCGGACGAGGGCGTCATCGACCCGTACCACCGGCTGTACGGACATCCCGGCATCTTTGTGGTCGACGGCTCCGCTGTCTCCGCAAACCTCGGCGTCAACCCGTCGCTGACCATCACGGCGCAGGCGGAGCGCGCGATGTCCTTCTGGCCCAACAAGGGCGAGACGGACCCGCGCCCGGCACAGGGCTCGGCGTACGAGCGGCTGGCCGCGGTCGAGCCGAAGGCGCCCGCCGTGCCGAAGGAGGCGTTCGGCGCCCTGAAGCTGCCGTTCCTCGGGATGCCGGCGGTGCCACCGAAGAGGGCCGCCAAGGAGGCGTGAACGAGGGAACGCGAAGGGGCTGCACCCCCCTCCGAGTGCAGCCCCTTCACGTACCTGCCGGTGACGCGCCTCAGGCGGCCGCGTCACCGTTCTTGCGGCGCCGCACGACGAACATCGCGCCGGCACCCAGCACCAGGGCCGCGCCGCCCGCGAGGGCGATCACCGGAGTGGTGGAGGACGAACCGGTCTCGGCGAGGCTGCCGGTGACCTTGGCGGTGTCGGCGGCCGGCTTCTTGTCGGGGACGGGGACCTTGCCGCCCTCCTGGGGCTTCGTGCCGTCCTCGTCACCTGCGTCGACGATCTGGAACTTGTAGGCGACGTCCGTGAAGCACGGCTCCGACTCGAATTCCTCGCCGAAGACGAGCCCGCCGCCGAGGCTGAAGCCGGCGCCCACCGGGGCGCTCGCCGCCACCTTGAGGCGCAGGGAGATGTCGACCTCGTAGCCGGGCTTGATCTCGTCGGTCTCGCCGACGTAGCCGGACGAGGTGCCGAAGTCCTCCAGGTCCTCCCAGGTGCCATCGGCCTCGTTGAGGGCCTGGAGCCGGACCTGCTTGGTGGTGAAGAGCTGCGCGCCGGCCTTGTCGGCGGCGGCGCCCGCGAAGAACGCCACGTTCTTCACGGTCGTCTGCGAGTCGTTGTAGATGTTGAAGGTGAACCGGTCCCAGCCGGTGCCCCGGGCGATCTTGCCGGAGAGGCCGTTGATGGAGAGATCCAGCGGACGCGGCTCGCACTCGCCGAGCTCTTCGCCCTCCTCCTCCTCACCCTCCTCCTCGTCGGTCTCCGAAGCGGTGGGCGTCGGCGTCGCGGACGGCGTCTCGGACTCCGTGGCGGTCGGGGCCGGGGAGGTGGTCTCGGGCGCGGTGCCGTCGGACGACTCCGTGGCCGACGGGGTCGCCGTGGGGGACTCGGTGTCCTCCGGGCTCGCCGTGGCGGACGGCGTCTCGCTCACCGTCCCGGTCGGTGCGGGCGAGGTGGTCTCGGTCGTCGGGGTCTCGGGGTCCGCGAAAGCGGCCGGAGCCGAGAGCAGGACGACCGGGCCTATGACGGCGGTGGCGGCAGCGAGTGCCAGGGTGCGGCGAAGCTTCATCTTGGGCCTCAGCGGGTCCGTGGTACCGCGTGGCTGCGGTACGCGTGAAAGGAGTGAACGGGCCTGCCGTTGTGGGGTACGGAACGAGCCGGGGTGTTCGCCATGCATGACCTGCGCAGTGAGGAAACGGTTGCCCCCGGTTTCACAGAATCTTTATGTGGCGCTCGCCACACCCCTGAGCCGTGATCGATGCGTGAACCTGGCCGGTGCAACGCTCGGTGCCGGCATGCGGTCGAACCCGTACCGGGTCACAGCGGCCACAGCAGTCACACAGCTCCGCCGATCCGCAGGGGTTCGCGATGACACGCCCTTCCCCCGAGAGGTGATCGGCGGTCCGAACGGCGGCCGGTCCCGGGCGTCCCCGGGGCCGGCCGCACATGGGTGACCGGGCTGCTGTCCCCTGCCGACCGGTCACATGCGCCGGGCCGTGATCCCACGACGTACCTGAGGTACGTCACACGTCCCGGCGGAGCCACGCGTGGATTCCCACCTCTGCCGCCCCTGGCTGGAGCGGACACCGGGACCAACGAAACCGTCCGGGGCCGGGTCACGCGCCGTACGGGTGAGACCGGACCGGACGAGGGTGCGGCCGTGCAGCCTTCCCGCGCGTCACACCCGGCCGCGGCACAGCTCCAGCAGCGTCATGGCGAGTGCCGTGCCCGGCTTGCCCAGGGCGTCGCTGTAGTGGCTGAGGACATCCATCTCCCGGGAGAGGTTCACCCGGCGGCCCCCTGACGTGATCCTCGCCTCCTGGATCACCGCCGAGACGGCCATCCGTTCCTGGACGAGGCCGATGATCCGGTCGTCCAGCGCGTCGATGCGTGTCCGGGCGCCCCCGATCAGGGACGCGGCCTCGTCGGTGTGCGCGCCGGTCCGCTCGGCGGCCGTCTTCGTGAGTGCGGTGCTGGTCATCCGTGACTCCTGGTGGGGCGCGGCCCCCCTGAGCCACAGGCCCGGAATGCCAGAACGCCCCGGGCCTGTGGCTCAGGGGG
>NZ_MAPV01000295.1 GCF_001700505.1 Streptomyces mutomycini | reverse complement strand
GTCTTTCGGCCGTTCCCGGGCTCCGTATGCCCGGGAACGGCCGAAAGACGTCCTTGCGCCGCGAGTTGACGCCCCCAATACCGACGCCACGGTCAACTACGGCGGCGGGGACATCGTCTACGGCATGATCCGTACCAACGTCTGTGCCGAGCCCGGCGACTCCGGCGGCCCGCTCTACTCGGGCACGCGGGCGATCGGCCTCACCTCGGGCGGCAGCGGCAACTGCTCCTCCGGCGGGACCACCTTCTTCCAGCCGGTCACCGAAGCACTGAGCGCGTACGGCGTCAGCGTGTTCTGACCCGGCACGGCACCGCCGCGCTCCCGTGAGCCCCCGCCGACCCCCGGCGGGGGCTCCCCTTCGGCCCGCGGCTTTTGAGAGCATGTCAGGACGGTCGGCCGCAGAGGCATCACGGGGGGGCGGACGCCGTGCGTCCCCGGAGGGACGCCCTCCGGGAGCCCCCCCGCAGACACCAGGGGGTTCCAGGTCCGTGAAACGCATCGGAGTGACCGGTCACCGCTCCATCCCCCAGGAGCTCCACGCGCATGTACTGGAGGAGCTGAGGGCCGCGCTGTGCGGACACGACGGCTCCCTGGAGGCGCTCTCCAGCCTCGCGGTCGGGGCCGACCAGCTCTTCGCCGACCTGGCACTGGCCCACGGTGCCGAGCTGACCGTGGTCATCCCCAGCGGCGACTACGAGGCCGGCTTCGCCGACGGGGCGGACCTCGAGCGCTACCGGGCGCTCAAGGCCCGGGCCGCCCGCGAGATCCGCCTCGGCTTCCCGCACTCCACCGACGAGGCCTACTACGCGGCGGGCACCTACATCGCCGACCACTGCGACAGGCTGGTCGCGGTCTGGGACGGCCGGCCTGCGAGGGGTCTCGGCGGCACCGGCGACATCGTGACGTACGCCCGCGGTCTCGGGCGGCCGGTCACCGTCATCTGGCGGGACGGCGTGGAGCGCGGCTGAGCCGCGCTCCGTCACATCCGGTGCCTGACCAGCCAGTCCGTGTGCTCGGGCGACACGATCCGCTCGGTCTCGAAGACTGCGGCCGCCCACTGCCGTTCGGTGAGGGTGGTCTCCATCGCGGCCTGCATGTTCTCCAGGTCCTCCTCGACCAGGGAGTGCGCGGTCACCAGAGGGTGGTGACGACGCATCTCGTTCCAGGCGAGGCAGGCCGCGGCAGCGGCGGAGAACGTCCCCGTGAGCCCGAACGACCCCGCGCTGCCGAAGGTCTGCAGCACGGCGAGGACCAGCGCCGGCAGCGTCAGCGCGGCGATCGTGCTCGACCAGACGATGGCGCCGCGCCGGGACACCAGCCTCCGTCTGCGGTACCAGCGCCGCTGCTCGATCAGCCGGTCACGGACGTACGTCTCCTTGCGTACGGTGAACGCCTTGTCCCGCAGTTCCCGCATCGACGCGGTGATGAGCGTGCCGCCCGCGTCGGCCAAGTCCTCCCGGGGGTCGTCCCACCCGACCTTGCGCAGTTCCTGGAGCCCTTCCTCGAGCCGGCTGGCGAACACGGCCTCGGGGTACTGGACGGCGGAGTCGAAGGGGGAGCCGTGGACCGCGTAGCGCCAGCAGTTGGACTTGATGAACTCGGCTGCGGAGCGGTTGAGTTGCCAGTGCGACTTTGCTTTGCGCCGGGAGGCGAGGTAGGTCGTGATCAGGACACCGAGATAGGCCAACACCGCGATACCATCGAGGAGTTGTATGTCGGACCCGATCTCGGCGTGCCAGGGGAGGGCGGCGGGCACGGTACCCACGACGAGCAGGATGAGCTGGCCGCGGGTGGTGTTGACCGCCTCACGCCGGCGTGCCACGGCGACGGCGTCCGTGTGGTGGAAGAGTGCGGGCAGATCAGCGCTCCTGAAGACCATGCTCCGCAGTGGCCCGGGAATCGCTGTCATGATCACTCCTGAATTCGATGTAGTGGTCACCCCGGTCCTCGCGTGAATGGGGTCCGGACCATTTGGAGTAATGCCTTGAATCGCTCGGGTTACGGCTGTAGTGGGCGAGTTGCACGCCGGGGCCATGAGAGTAAAGTCGTGCCGCCGGACACTGCAATGGTGCAGGTGCCGGTGCAGTTTCCGTGTCCGGAACGAGCCCATCAAGGACGGCCGTGAAGACCTACGAATCCACCCCGAACTTCGCTGTCGCGAAGCGTCGTGTGCCGCTTGCGAAGATCGACGCATCCGGCAGTGCAGCAGCCAGGAGGATGGGCCGCGTGCTCGCGACGGCGGACAGCCGCCCGACACAGATCTCGACATTCAACTCCTCGCTCTAGAAAACAACCGGACCGGCGGTGCCGAAAAGCTGAAAATATTCCACCCGTTCGGCCGATCGGCTCCTGCAGCCGGGGGCCGGATTCGCGGTTGCGGCTGGACTAGAGTGGTGGAATGACAGGGCCCGCGGTTCCGTTCCGCGAAATCGTTCTGAAGGTTCACAGCAGGTGTGACCTCGCCTGCGATCATTGCTATGTCTATGAACACGCTGATCAGAGCTGGAGAACCCGGCCCAAGACGATTTCTGATCACGTCATCGCCAGGACGGCCCAGCGCCTGGCCGAGCACGCGAAGACACACGCACTGCCCTCCGTGTCAGTGATCCTGCACGGAGGGGAGCCTCTGCTGGCAGGCCCGTCCCGACTGCGGCGCGTCTGCGAGGAGTTCGGCTCCGCCCTGTCGGGTATCGCCGCCCTCGACCTCCGGATCCATACGAACGGCCTCCAGCTCAGCCCCCGTTATCTCGACCTCTTCGACGAGTTCGACGTCCGGGTCGGGATCTCCCTGGACGGCGACCGCACCGCGAACGACCGCCACCGCCGTTTCGCCGACGGACGCAGCAGCCACCCCCTCGTGCTGAAGGCGGTCGAGCTGCTCCGACAGGACCGCTACCGCCATCTCGATCTCGGGATCCTGTGCACCGTCGACATCGCGAACGACCCGCACGCGGTGCTGGACGCCCTGGTCGCGCTGGACCCCCCGCTCATCGACTTCCTCCTCCCGCACGCCACATGGGACGAGCCGCCGCCCCGACCCGACGGGTCCCCCACCGCGTACGCGGAGTGGCTCCTCGCGGTCTTCGACCGCTGGCAGGAGGAGGGCCGCCCGGTGCCGGTGCGCCTGTTCTCCTCGGTGCTCTCCACACTGGGCGGCGGCCCCAGCCTCACCGAGTCCCTGGGACTCGCCCCCACCGACCTCGTGGTCGTCGAGACGGACGGCCGGCTGGAGCAGGTCGACTCCCTCAAGAGCGCCTACGAGGGAGCGGCCGCCACCGGTTTCGACGTGTTCTCGCACTCCTTCGACGATGTCGCCGCCCATCCCGGCATCCGGGCGCGGCAGCTCGGCCTGGCAGGCGTCAGCGAGACGTGCCGGCGGTGCCCCGTCGTACGGTCCTGCGGCGGCGGGCTCTACACGCACCGGTACAGCCCGGCGAACGGCTTCGACAATCCGTCCGTCTACTGTGCCGACCTGGAGGCGCTGGTACGGGGGATCCAGGCGCGCACGAGCGCGGCCGGAGTGTCCCCCTCGGTTGCCGACCGGGACGAACTGGTCGCCGAGCAGCACGACCTGACCCGCACGCTCCTGGCCGGCCTCCATGACGCGCTGGACGGCCGGGGGGGCGCCCGGTGGGACGAGGCGTGGGGGCTCGCGGGCGTCCTGGAGTCCTGCGAGGAGGGTGCCGCCGGGCTCGACCGTGTCCTGGCGCACCCGTACACGCGTACCTGGCTGCTGGACGTCATGGAGGGCCTGCACGCCGAACGGCCCGAGGCCGTCGGCCATGCGCTGAGGCTCGCGTCGTACGTGGCGGCCGCCGCGGTGCGGTCCGGCCTTGATATGGAGGTGGCCGCGGACTACCGGGACGGCAGGCTCTTCCTCCCCACGGTCGGCGAACTGCGGCTGGCGGAGCCGGGCGAGGCCGGCCGGGTCAGGGTGCGCGCCGCCGGAGAGGGGTTCTCGGTGCGGCGGGAGGGCGAGGGTGAACGGATCGTCCGGAGGGGGGCCGGCAGTCCGGACTGGCTCCCGGTGCGGCACTTCACCGCGGGGAGCGCGCCCGGGTTCGCCCTCGACGACCTGGACCCGTACAGGGACTGCTTCGAGTCGCCCGCCGCGCCCCGGCTCGGTCCGACGGACGCGGAGGCCTGGGCCGGCGCCGTCGGCCGGGCGTGGGAGCTGGTGGAACAGGCCGCCCCCCGGCAGGCGGCGGACGCCGCCACGACGCTGACCACGCTGACCCCGCTCGTCACGGGGCGGAGCGCGAGGCGCCCGCACGGCTACGGGACCGTCGGCCTGGTGATGACGGGGGACACCCGGAAGCTCGCCCGCGCGCTTCTGCGCGGTCTGAGGCGGGCCGGGCTGCGGGCGCTCCTGGACGTCACGGATCTCTACGCGCTGGACGGGGCGTGGGAGTACCGGCTGCCCTGGGGGCGGAATGCGAAAGTCCCCTTTTCCGGACTACTGGCAGAGACATACGAACGTGTGGGACTTTCCTTTCTCGATCCCGAATTCATGGACGGCGTGCCCGAGGCGCTCGACATGATGGAGGGGGCCGCCGAGCCGACCGCCGGAGGAATGCGGCTGCTGAGCTCGCTCCGGGACGAGGTGGGAGGTGTACATGGGACAAGTGGGATGAACACCCTCATGAATGCCGTCGGTCACGAACTTGTTCGGTGAAACCTGGGCATGGATGACTGAAAAGCGGCGTTGAATGACCGAACGCCATGGGGGTGGAGCACTGTCCGCTCCGGAATGATGAATTCGCTCGCACCCTCTCCACAGTCCTGGGATGCGGGTGCTCACACAGGACGGGGGTCGTGTGCACGCATGACGCAACAGCGAGCGGACCATCGGCCGTACTTCTTTCTCAGCTACGCGCATACACCGGGGTACGGCGGTGGATCGGACCCGGATATGTGGGTCGAACGGCTATTCCAAGATCTCTGCGGTCATGTGATGGCCATGACCAATCTTCCCGCGGGATCGCCGGCCGGCTTCATGGACCGGGAGATCCGCTCCGGCGAGGGCTGGTCCGAGCGGCTGGGCAACGTCCTGGCCAACTGCCGTGTCTTCGTACCGCTGTTCTCGCCGCGCTACTTCGCCAGCGAGATGTGCGGCAAGGAGTGGTACGCCTTCGAACAGCGCGCGATCCACCACCGGGCCCGGTCGAACCAGCCCGCCGAGGCGATCGTGCCCGCACTCTGGGTTCCGGTGCAGCCGAGCCAACTTCCGGGACCGGCCGAGCGGTTACAGTTCAACCACCGGGACTTCGGGGACCGATACGTCAGCGACGGGCTCTACGGGCTGATCAAACTCACGCTGTTCGCGCAGGACTACGAACAGGCCGTCTACCACCTGGCGAAGCGCATCGTCCACGTCGCGGACACCGTGCAGATCGGCTCGGGCAGACCCCTCGACTTCCGCCTCGTCCCCAGCGCGTTCGGCGCACCGGGCAGCGGGGTGGGCGTCCCCAGACCCATGCGGATCACCATCGCCGCTCCCACCCGGCACGATCTGCCGGACGGCCGGAACCCGGAGTACTACGGCGACAATCCGCAGGAGTGGAACCCGTACCATCCGGCCGCCGCCAGGCCGCTGGCCTATGTCGCCGAGGAACTGGTGCGCTCCCTCAACTACCAGGCCGTCATCACGACGTTCGACGAGGAGCCCGGTCAGCGGGAGGGCAAGCAACCGCCCAGCACCCCCGAGATCCTCCTGGTCGACCGCTGGGCCCTGCAGGACGAGGACCTGAGACGGCGGCTCGCCGCCTTCGACAAGGAGAACCGGCCCTGGGTGACCATGGTCGTCCCCTGGTGCAGGGAGGACGGCCAGAGCAGAGCGGCCGAGGCCGAACTGACCGAGAAACTCGAACGGACGATGCCGGTCAAGATGCGGCAGGGGCGTGCCTTCTGCCGTGTCGCCGCCAAGGGGGTGCCCAGTATGGAGGCGTTCGGCCAGATCCTTCCCCAAGTGGTCGAGGTGGCTGCCCAGCAGTACCTCAGGCACGCCACGGTCTATCCACCGGCCGGTGGACGGCC
>NZ_MAPV01000294.1 GCF_001700505.1 Streptomyces mutomycini | reverse complement strand
GGGCTGGGGGCCCGGGAATACGGGGGAGCTGAGTTCCGCGCTGAGCGGGGTGCCGTGCGAGGACGTGTGCTGGGAGGCGTGGCTCTGTGCCGCCCGGTCCCGGCCGCCCGACGCGGGGGAGATGTCGTCCGGCATTCTGCGACCTCCTCTCAGGTGTCGTGGGGACGAAGGTACGGGGGGCGGTGGGGCGGAGGGGAGCGATTCAGCCGACGTACACCTGCCGTTACGGGTCCGCGGCCGTCGTCCCGGGTGGGGACAGAGCCGCGGTCGGCAGTTCCAGGCGGACCTCGGTGCCCTTGGCTGCCCGTCCCTTGCCGATGCGGATACGGGCGCCGATGGAGGCCGCGCGCTCGACCATGCCGACGAGCCCGAAGTGGCCGGCCCGCCTCAGGTCGTCGAGCGTGACGCCGGTGGGCAGCCCCCGGCCGTCGTCGTACACGCTGACGCGCAGGACGTCGCCCTTGATGCCCGCGAGGACGACGAGGTAGGTGGGCCGGGCGTGACGGTTGGCGTTCTCCATCGCTTCGGAGGCCACGGTGAGCAGCTGGCGGGCGACCACCTGGGGCACCAGTGGCACCGGTGTGTCGCCGAGGGTGCGGAACACCGTGTTCAGGCCGTGGCGGCGGCTGAAGTCCTCCGTCCTGCCGCGGAGTTCGTCGATGAGGTCCACGCCTCCGTCCAGCCCGGACTCGCGGCGCAGGTCGGAGAGGAGTTCGCGGGACTCGGCGGCGGCACGGCGGGCGGACCTGGCCACCAGTTCCGCCTGGTGTCTGACGGTGAGCGGGTCCGTACGTCCGGAGGAGTGGGCCAGGCCGTCGGCGGCCAGGGCCAGGCCGTGCAGGGTCTTGGCGACGGAGTCGTGCATCTCGCGGGCGAGCCGGGCGCGTTCGTTCCCGACGGCGACGCTGACGGCGAGGCGGGCCCGGGTCTCCGTGAGTGCCTGGCTGGCCGCTCCGACCCGGAGCATCAGATTGCGCAGGGCGACACCGGCGGCTCCGGCGAGGACGCAGAAGCCGGGGAGGAGGAGCACGTCGGCCAGGCTCGACCTGGGGTGGTTGTCGACGCCGTACGCCGCTGCCAGGACCAGGCACTGCACCGCGGCGAAGATGCCGGCGACGCGCCAGCCGTAGAGCAGTCCGGCGAGCAGCGGGGTGCAGACGACCGCGTAGCCGAGGGTCGATTCGGGGGTGGCGGTGAACAGGAGCAGCGCGCCGAAGACCGTGTCCACGCCGAGGAGCAGCGGGTGGCGCACGAGGAGCGGTCCGAAGCGTTCCCAGTCGCGGTAGAGGGCGTACGAGCCGACGAACGTCACCACGACGGCCGAGCCGACGAGCCAGCCCGCGAGGCCGGGGGCGCTGTTGCCGACGGCCTGCGGGGTGCCGATGGTGATCATGGCGAGCCGGAAGAGGAAAACCTGCCTGGCCATCGCCTGGAGGGCGTTGACCTGGATGGACACCGTGGGTGCGGGGCCCACCGGGGTGGACAGGGTGTGGCGGGGGTCCGTGGATTCCGGTTCCTGCTGCAGGGAGAGGCGCATGGGCTGGTCGCTCACTCCCCCGTGAGGGATCCGAAGTCGGTGCCGGATCCGAGCAGCATGGCGGCGCCCATGAGGAGCACGGTCGCGGGAATCATGAAGGTGGTGACCATCAGGGTGGCCTTGGGGACCGCCTTGGCCGCCTTGCGCCGGGCGTTCTGCGCGTCGGTGCGGCGCATGTCGTTGGCGATGGCGATGAGGGTGTCCACGATCGGGGCGCCGAGTTCCTCGCCCTGCTGGAGCGCGGTGACGAACATGGCGACCTGTTCGGAGTCGTTGCGCCTGCGCAGTTCGTCGAAGGCCTGGCGGCGGCTGACGCCCATGTCCATCTGCCGCAGGGTGATTCGGAGTTCGTCGGCCCACGGGCCCTTGTACTTCTCCGACACCCGGTCCAGCGCCTGCCGGAATCCGAGTCCGGCGGAGACGACGACGGCGAGGACGTCCAGGAAGTCGGGAAGTGTGCGGTCGATGTCGTCCCTGCGTTTGCGGACGGCGGCCCAGATTCCGACCTCGCCCCAGAAGAGGCCGAAAGCGACCATGAGGAGTGCCATGAAGATCCGGCCGCTGGTGAGCATCACGAAGGCGGCGAAGCCTCCGAGGGCGCTGTAGACGGCCCGCCGGGCGGCGTAGCGGTCGATGGTGAGACCGCCGGGGTTGCCCGCCATGTCGATCTTGCGGCGCTTCTCGTTGACCCGCTTGGCACCCATAGCGCGGAGCACCAGGGGCGCCCAGCGCATGCCGAGCCGGTCGAGGCCGGAGCCCACCGCGGTGGTGCGGGTCGAGCCGACCTCCAGGGCGAGGGCGAGGTCGCCGGGGAGGGTGGCCTCGGCGCGGTACATCCGTACGCCCTTGAAGACGCCGAGCACGCTGAGGCCGACGACGAGAGCGAGCAGCAGTTCCATTCCGGTCCCCTCCTCAGATATCGATCTTGGAAATGCGGCGGATGGCGATGAAGCCGACGGCGTAGAGGCCGAGCGAGACGATGACGGCGACCTGGCCGGCGAACGATCCCGTCATGCGGTCGAGTGCTCCAGGGAGGATCGCGTTGACGAGGAGCATCGCGCCGACGCCGATGGCCGGGACGGCGTACGCGGTCGCGTTGATCTGTGACAGCTGGGTGCGGACCTCGCGACGGGTCTCCTTGCGCTCCTCCAGGGTGATGGTGAGGTTGCGCAGCGAGGAGACGACCTGGCCGCCGGCCCGGTTGGAGAGGATCAGGGTGGCGACGAGGACGACCAGCTCGCGGGACGGCAGCCGGGTGGCGAGCTCGTCCAGTGCGTCGTCGAGGGTGCGGCCCACCCCCAGCTGGTCGGCGACGATGCGCAGTTCGTCGCCGGCCGGCGCTTCGAGTTCGTCGGCGGCCATGGCGATGGAGGTCCGCAGGGAGAGACCGGCCTGGGTGGCGTTGGCCAGCACCCGGGAGATCTCCGGCAGCTGGCTGATGAATGCCTCGGTGCGTTTGGCTCGGTGCCAGTTCAGGAACGTGTTGGCGCTCCAGATCCCGGCGAGTCCGGCGAGCGGGCCGAAGAACGCCGCAAGGACGGAGGCCGCGATCAGCCACAGGCCCGCCACCGAGGCGACGACGTAGAGGAAGTACTCCCCCGGAGTGACGTCGAGGCCGGTCGCAGCGAGCTTCAGCTCGATCCTCCTGCCCAGCTTCGTACGGCGCAGCCTGCGGTCGAGCCCCCGGAAGCGGCGCTGCGGGCCGATGTCGGTCTGCCCGGTCGAGGAGAGCCGGTCGACGAGGGCCTCGCGCTGGGCCTTGCCCGAGGTGTACGCCTGCAGGCCCATGACGCCGAGTACGCAGCACAGCAGCGTGACACCGATGGTGAGCGGTGCGAGATTGTCCATGTCGGGGTACCTATCTGGCCTCTCGGGTGGCGAGGTATTCGTCTGACGGAGCGACCCCGAAGGCCTGGGGGATCGGCTGTCCGGCCATGTAGAGCCGGTCGGCGGTACGCCGCGGGAGCGGGAGGGCCTGGAACTCTCCGTGGACCACGCCGTCGACGTCCATCGGCCGGGCTGCGAACCGGGCGACGGTGACGATCCTGTAGGGGTCGCGCCCGTGCGAGTCGAGCACCGCGATCTCGGTGACCTTCCTGGTGCCGTCGGCGTGCCGGGTCAGCTGGACGATCACGTCCACGGCGCTGTTGATCTGGTCGTGCAGGGCCTCGAAGGGGATCTTGATCTCGGACATCGACGCGAGGGTCTGGAGACGCATCAGCGCGTCCTCCGCGCTGTTGGCGTGGACGGTGGCGAGCGAACCGTCGTGGCCGGTCGACATCGCCTGGAGCATGTCGAGCGATTCACCGCCGCGGACCTCACCGACGATGATGCGGTCCGGGCGCATGCGCAGGGAGTTGCGGACCAGGTCGCGGATGGTGACCTGGCCCTTGCCCTCCACGTTCGCGGGGCGGGACTCCAGCCGGATCACATGGTTCTGCTGGAGCTGGAGTTCGGCGGAGTCCTCGATGGTCACGATGCGTTCGCCGTCGGGGATGAGTCCGGAGAGCGCGTTGAGCAGGGTGGTCTTCCCGGTGCCCGTGGCCCCGGAGACGATCACGTTGAACTTGGCCTGGACGAGGCCGGCGAGCAGCAGCAGCATCTGCTGGTCCAGTGAGCCGAAGCCGATCATCTCCTGGAGCGTGAAGGACCGGGGGAAGCGCCGGATGGTCAGCGTCGCGCCGGTGAGCGAGAGCGGCGGGATGATGACGTTGACGCGCTCGCCGCTGGGCAGGCGGGCGTCAACCATCGGATTGGCCTCGTCCACGCGCCGGTTGACCGTGGAGACGATGCGCTCGATCGTCTGCATGAGCTGCTCGTGGCTGGCGAAGCGCATGGGGAGCTGCTCGACCCTGCCCGCGCGTTCGACGAAGATCTGGTCGGGTCCGTTGACCATGATCTCGGTGATGGAGGCGTCCTCCAGGAGTGGTTCGAGCACGCCGAGCCCGAGGGCCTCGTCGACGACCCGCCGGATCAGCTGGGAGCGCTCGACGGTGGAGAGGACCGGGCCCTCGCGGCTGATGATGTGGCCCAGGACGCGTTCGAGCCGGGCCCGGCGGTCGGCGGCGGCCAGCGAGGACATCTCCGCGAGGTCGATCTCCTCGAGGAGCTTCGCGCGGTACGTGGCGACCAGGTGGCCGTCCTCCCGTCCCCCTCCGCGCTCCTCGGGGGCGGTGATGCGTGCCCGCAGGCTCATGGGCGGTACTCCTCGGATGGGATGGGTGCGCTCAGTCGTCGCGGGGCATGGTGGCGGACTTCTCGACGGTCCGGTCACCGAGCAGGCCGAGCAGGACGTCCGGGATGGTGACCGTCACCGTGACCGTGACCGCGTCGCCGCCGGACGGCGCCGAGATCCGGGACCGCTCCGCGACCCAGCCGGTCATGGAGGCCCTGCCGACCCGTGCGTAGGACCCGGACACGTCCTCCTGCGCGGCGGTGCGGGCGGCGGCTCTCGCGCCGGTGCCCGCCTGCTGCGCGGTGTAGGCGATCAGGCCGAGCTGGATGCCGGCGAGGCCGATGAGGATGAGGACGGGGAGGAAGCCCAGGTACTCGATGGCGGTGGACCCGCGGTCCCCGCGCCCGCCCCGTCCCTGCCCC
>NZ_MAPV01000293.1 GCF_001700505.1 Streptomyces mutomycini | reverse complement strand
CGCCCGGACACCCCGGCCCTCGCCGTCAACGCGTCCTGCCCCGCTTCATCTCCAGGGCGGCCCGGCCCTCCGCACCCCTGCGCTTCCACTCACGCAGGGTCTCGGTGCGCAGCCGGGCGTCCGTCTTCGCCGCGATGCGGTGGTTCTCCCGGAGCAGCTTGCGGTAGCTGTCGAGACGCCGTTCGGACAGCGACCCGTCCTCGATCGCGCCGAGCACGGCACAGCCGGGCTCGGACTCGTGTGCGCAGTCATGGAAGCGGCACTGCCGCGCCAGGTCCTCGATCTCCGAGAAGACCTGGCCGACACCGGCCTCCGCGTCCCAGAGACCGACCCCCCGCAGCCCCGGGGTGTCGATGAGGACGCCGCCTCCCGGCAGCACGAGCAGGTTGCGCGTCGTGGTGGTGTGCCGGCCCTTGCCGTCCACCTCCCGCGCCTCCTGCACGTGCATCACGTCCTCGCCGAGCAGCGCGTTGGCGAGGGTCGACTTGCCGGCGCCGGAGGTCCCGAGCAGAACGCTCGTACCACCGCCTGCGATCGCGCGGAACACATCGACGCCCTCCCCCGTGGCGGAGCTGACCGGGAGCACCTGCACCCCGGGGGCGATGCGCTCGATGTCCTCGACGAGGTGGGACAGGGTGGCGGCGTCCGGTACGAGGTCGGCCTTGGTCAGCAGCACGACCGGGTGCGCCTCGTGGCCCGCGGAACGGACCCCGTCGCCGAGCAGGGCGGCGCCCGCGGTGCTGGACATGGCCAGCGCCAGGAACCGTTCCAGCCGCCCGAGGTCCAGCTCGACGGCGAGGGAGACACAGATGACGATGTGATCGATGTTGGTGGCGAGCACCTGTCCCTCGGAGCGCTGCGAGGACGTGGAGCGCACGAAGGCGGTGCGGCGGGGCAGGAGCGTACGGACGAACTGCGGGTCGCCGTCAGGGTCGACGGCCACCCAGTCGCCCGTGCAGACGATCCGCATCGGGTCACGTGGCACCACGAAGGCGGTGTCCGCCCTGAGGACGCCGTCCGGCGTGACCACATCACACTGACCGCGGTCCACCCGCACCACGCGCCCCGGCAGGAGTCCCTGCTCGGCGTACGGTGCGAAGGTGTCGGCCCATGCGTCGTCCCAGCCGTACGGGGCGAGCGGGTGCGACGGAGCAGAAGCGTGGGAACTGGCGAAAGACAAGGGAAACCCTTCACAAGGGCGGCCCCGGCACCGCGCGTTCAGGCGCGGAGATGAGACATGAAGGTCAGCCGGCGGCCGCAGGGGTGGGAACGATGCACTTCGGGTCGTGGGCAGTGCCCACCGCAACGACAGTCATCAATGTCCTCACCTCCTGGTTCCTCGAACTGCGCACACCTTAGCCTCGCGGCGCCCCGGACCGTCAACAGGTTTTCGGGGAACAAGGCACACACGGCGGATTGGTCAGACTTGCAAGAGATGTACCCGATCAGGTGATGTGCGTACACAAGGACCGGTCTCGGGCCGTTAGTGTGCGGGACATGACCTCACCCAAAGCCGCCACCGCCCCCTATTCCCCTGCCCAGTTGGGCACACAGATCCTGATCGGCTGGAGCGGGTCGAATCCCGGAACGGGGCGGGAGACCGCCTTTCTGCTCACCTATTCGCTCGGCGACGGAGCGGACGGGCCGGAGGCCGGTGAGAGCGCGGCGCGCACGGCCCTGGAGCGCAGCGGCCTGCGGGTGGGCGGCGAGACGCTGGACGCCTCGGATCTGCCCAGCCTTCCCGTGAAGCTGCTCGTCCAGGCCGGCCAGGCAGTCGTGACGCTGCCTCACTTCACAGCGCAGTGCACCATGCCGCGCGAGTGGCTGGACGCGGCACGGTCGGAGGGCAGGGTGCACGGGATGTTCGCCACACGCCCCTGGCCGGCGGCCGTCCCCGGGCAGCCGGTCAGCGAGGAGCTGCTGCGGTCCTTCGTGACCGACCCGGAGGTCATCAGGACCTCCGCCCACTGCCTGATGCCGGTACGCAGCCTGGGCTGACCCGCTCCCGCGTCAGCGTCGGCACGGCGATGCCCACCACCCCCGTGGAGTGGTGGGCATCGCCCTGCGTGCGGCCGGGAGGTCTGGGCCTCCCAGCCGAATGCGGGCGGTCCACAGGCAGTACGCCCGGGGCCGCCCGCATTCGGTGGTGTCAGTTGTTGCCGACGCCGTTGCCCGAGAGCACCGGGATGTCGCTCAGGATGTGCGACAGGGGCTCGTCACCCTTGGCCTGGGTGGAGTTGTCCGTGCACTGCTGGTTCTGCGGGTTGGACAGGACGTTGACGTCCTGGACCGCGATCGGGATGGCACCGATCAGCGAGCCGACGTTGGCCTTGACCGGCAGGGCGATGCAGGGCTTGTTCAGCGAGCCCTGGACGAGGCTGAGCTGGGGGCTCTGGTCGCCCTTGGTCTCGCTGTTGCCGTACTCGGACTCGGCGCCGTTTCCGTTGACCGTGGTGGTGCCGTGATCGTCGCCGATCGCCATGGCCGAGGGGGCCGCAGCGGCGGAGAGACCGATCAGGGACACAGCCACAGCAGCGCCGGCCAGAATCTTCTTCATTACGCTTCACCTTTCGGAGCGTCCCGTTGTGGAACGTACTGATCAACCACAAACGGAGGGTTTGGTTCCGCTCTACCACTCGAACGAGTTGGATCCGTTTCCCGGTCGACGTGGCCGCTACCTGCCGCTCCCCTCCGTCCGGGCGGCGGGGACGAAGGTTCTCGCACGCCCCCACACGGAACCGCTGGCCTCCGGAGGGCCTGACGACGTGTCCGCCCGGCTGGCGCCGGCCTCGGGCCGGGCGGCGTCCCGCCATTCGGCGAGCAGCCGGTCGTAGATGGGCGTGGAGCTCTCCGGCAACCGGTCACGGCCGGACGCATGATGACTGTCGTACGGGTCCATGAGGCGCACCTACCCGGCCGCCCGTGCTCCGTCTGCCGGAACTGCGGCAGACGGAGCAATTCCCGCACTATCGGGCTACCCGACGTGCAGACCGGAAGGATCCGGGACCGGCCGCGGACGGATTGATGGGGCCGGTCCGCCCCGGCCGGCCGACCATCGGTCGGTCGCGCCACGGAGGGAACGGCCCCACGCGTCTTCATGAACTACGACAAGGCGGGAATCGGTGCCCCCTGGCCGGAACGGGCACAGGGGAAGCCGGAGTCACGCAGGGTCAGTTGTTGCCCGCGCCGTTGCCCGAGAGCACCGGGATGTCATTCAGGATGTGCGAGAGAGCCTCGTCGCCCTTGGCCTGAGTGGAGTTCTCGGTGCACTGCTGGTTCTGCGGGGAGGACAGGACGTTGATGTCCTGGACCGAGATCGGGACGAGCCCGAGGAGCGAGCCGACGTTGGCCTTGGCCGGCAGGGCGATGCAGGGCTTGTTGAACGACCCCTGGATGAGGCCGATCTGCGGGCTCATGTCACCGTGCGTGCTGCTGTTGCCGTAGTACTGGTCGGAACCGTTGCCGTTGACCGACGTCGTGCCCGTGTCGTTGCCGATCGCCATGGCCGAGGGGGCCGCAGCGGCGGAAACACCGGCGACGGATGCGGCGACTGCCGCGGACGCCAGAATCTTCTTCATCATGAACGTGCCCTTCTGGTATTTCTCTGTTGCCCGCCTGTCCGGAGCAATCTGAACAACTCCGCCCGGGCCGTTTCGGTTGCGCCATTTCACCCGAACGATTCCCCCGGCCGGATCGCCGCGCAATGCGCGGAGGCCGGCCGGTGAAATGGCGCGGCGTGAAGCGGCGGCCAGATGCCCCGCGACGGATTCAGCCGCCCAGGGGGAGCCCGCCGAGCAGCGGGCCCGCCGCCTCGGCGACATCGGTGGCCGCCTCGGCCGACTTGCCGACCGTGCCGTCCTCGTGGACCGCCTCGGCCGTCTGCCCGACCGCACCCACCACGGGGTTCACCACCTGGTCGGGGATCTGCGGTGCGGTGGAGGTCAGCTCGTTCACGCCGGTGGTGAGGCTCATCCTGGGTGCCGTGGGGGCCGTGGCGGCGACGGCGGGAGCCGCGACCCCGACAGCTGCCACGGAACCTGCGACGAGGGCGACGGTCTTCGCGTACTTCACTTTCTCAAATCCCTTCTCCGGCGGCATCCGCCGCCTTTGTCAGGGACAACGATCAAGTGGTGCACGGGGAAACTGCGAGTGACTGGATTTTCCGGTGCACGACAAAAGGCCCTGGAGCACCCGTGGTGCTCCAGGGCCTCCTCATGGCGAGCCGTCAGCTCGGCGGGTGAACGCTCAGCGGTTGACGCAGACGTTGCCGAACGCCGGGTTGAGCAGACCGATCACGTTGACGGTGTTGCCGCAGAGGTTCACCGGGATGTGGATCGGGACCTGAACGACGTTGCCCGACAGCACGCCCGGGGAGTGGACGGCGACCGCATCGGCACCGGAGTCGGCCATGGCCGGGGCAGCGGCACCCAGCGCCATGAGGGTTCCGACGGCAACGGCGGCAACCTTGGTGTACTTCACTTTCGTCCCTTTCTGCAGCGGAGTTCTGGACGGACACGTCTTTCGTGCCGCACGGGCGATTATCGAAATGCGCTCGTGACTCCGAACTGCAATCCCTAACAATGTGCGGGCGGCATCGAAACGCTATGACAGCTGTTTCCCGGGAAACCGCCCGAATGCTGCAGGCCCGGGCCGCACGATGGAGGAGTGTCGGCGGCCCGGCCCAGTCGTGGAGGCCTGGTCAGCGGTTGCCGGCACCGTTGCCGGAGAGAACCGGAATGTCCGACAGGATGTGCGACAGCGGCTCGTCGCCCTTGGCCTGGGTGGAGTTGTCCGTGCACTGCTGGTTCTGCGGGTTGGACAGGACGTTCACGTCCTGGACCGCGACAGCGGCCAGCAGTCCGAAGAGCGCACCGGCGTTCGCCTTCACCGGCAGGGCGATGCAGGGCTTGTTCAGCGAACCCTGCACGAGGCTGAGCTGCGGGCTCTGGTCACCCTTGGTCTCACTGTTGCCGTACTCGGACTCGGCGCCGTTGCCGTTGACCGACGTCGTGCCCGTGTCGTCACCGATCGCCATGGCGCTGGTCGCCGAGAGACCGAGGATGGAGGCGGCTACGGCACCCGTAGCCAGAACCTTCTTGATCACGATGAACCCTTCTCGTAC
This sequence comes from Streptomyces mutomycini, assembly GCF_001700505.1. GTDB lineage: Bacteria > Actinomycetota > Actinomycetes > Streptomycetales > Streptomycetaceae > Streptomyces > Streptomyces mutomycini. Next base: position 2,354 of record NZ_MAPV01000293.1, on the reverse strand, counting down.
CGAGTGCCCCGCAGCGGAGCCCCCTGATCAACTCGCCGCCGGGCGTTTGGTTCCCCCCGCTCGGCTCCGTTCACCCGAATGCCCGGACATCACCGCGGGACGAACACCCGTACGTGACCCTTTCGGGTGGTTACAGAATTTCCACTGATCTCCAAGTTTCCCCCGCAGCCCTCGCGTCGTTATGAAGTCGTCCGCGTCGATGGAATGACCGCCATCAGGGTCACCGCCCACGCGAATTTCCCGGAGAAGGGCACATAATGCGACAGGTTCTGAACAAAAGCATGATCGTCATGGCGGCGGCGTCGGGCATCCTGACCGCCGCCGGCGGTTATGCGCACGCCGACTCCTCGGCCGACGGTGTCGCCGCGAACTCGCCCGGTGTCGGCTCGGGCAACGCCGTACAGGTCCCGGTGCACGTCCCCGTCAACCTCTGTGGCAACACCGTCAATGTCATCGGCCTGCTGAACCCGGCCTTCGGCAACTCCTGCGCGAATGTCAGCTCGGGTGACAAGCACGGCGGCGGGCACGATGACGCCTACGGCGAGGGGAACGGCCACAAGGGCTCCGGTGCGAGCGCCGACGGCAAGGCCGTCGGTTCGCCCGGCGTCCTGTCCGGCAACCTGGTCCAGGCCCCGGTACACATCCCGGTGAACGCCTGTGGCAACAGCGTCGATGTCGTCGGTGCGCTCAACCCCGCCTTCGGCAACTCCTGTGCCAACGAGAGCGGTTACGAGCACGAGCACCCGCCGGTCGAGCCGCCGGTGGTGGAGCCCCCGACCGTCCAGCCGCCCACCTCGAAGCCCCCGGTCGCGCCGCCGGTCACCGAGCCCCCGGCCCAGGAGCCGCCGGGCGGCAACCCCGGCCCCAACACACCCGACACGCAGCTTGCCCAGACCGGTGCGGGCGAGATCGGCATGGCCGCCGGTGCGAGCGCCGCGCTGCTGCTGGGCGGGGCGGTGCTCATGCGCCGCACCCGCGGTTCGCGCAACTAGTCCGGCACGACGAGGAAGGGCCGCCCNNTGCGGGGCGGCCCTTCCTCGTGTGCGGGAAACGGACTCAGACGCGGGACAGGCCCGCCCGGTCCAGGTACGCGGCGATCACGGTCGTCTCCGCGGCGTCCAGGCGGCGCATCGGCGGGCTCATCACATTGGTCGTGATGACGCCGCGCAGCATCAGCGCCGTCTTGAAGGCGCCCAGTCCCGCCGCCGTCGCCGAGGCGGTGCCGGGTACGGCGGCCGTGACGATGTCGAACAGCGCGACGAGCCGGTCCTGTTCGGCCTTTGCGGCGGCCCAGTCACCACGCACAGCGGCCTCGTGCAGCCGCACGTATCCGTGCGGATCCACGTTGCCCAGGCCGGGTACGGAACCGTCGGCGCCGCCCAGCATCATCGCGTCGACCACCAGTTCGTGGCCGGTCAGGACGGAGAACCCCGGCAGGCCGCGCGCCCCGATGGCCAGTCGGCGGAAGGAACCGTCGTCCCCACTGGAGTCCTTCACACCCGCGAGCACCCCTTCCGCCGCGAGCGGCAGCAGGAGTTCGGGGTCCAGCTTGCTGTGCACGCAGACCGGTACGTCGTACGCGAGGAGCGGCAGGTCGACGGCCGCGGCGATGTCCCGGAAGTGGCGGTCGATCTCGGTGGCATGGGTGCGCGTGTAGAAGGGCGCGGTGGCCACGACCGCGTCGGCGCCGAGTGCGGCCGCGGCACGGGCCCGCTCGATGGTCCGGTTGGTGGTGGTCTCGATGGCGCCGACGAGTACCGGCACCCGGCCCGCAGACGCCGCGGTGATCACCTTGATGACCTCGTCCTGCTGACCGGGTGTCAGGTACGCGGTCTCGCCGGAGCTGCCGAGGGCGAAGAGGCCGCTGACACCACCGTCGAGGAGGTGGCCGACGACCCGCTCCAGGGAGTCCCGGTCGAGCTCGCCGTCCTCGGTGAGCGGGGTGACGACGGGCGGGATCACTCCGGAGTAGGTGGTGGTGGGGGCGGTCATGCGGTGCTCCTTGCGGGCAGTACGGGGGTCCGGTCCACGGAAGGGGACGCGGGGGTCTGGGGGTGGACGCAGTGCCAGCGGTGCTCGCCGGATCCGAAGGTCTCCGCGGGGAAGGCCGTGGAGCACTCGGCGTCGGCCTTCCAGCAGCGGGTGCTGAAGGGGCAGCCGGGCGGGGGGTTGGTGGCGGAGGGCACCGGTCCGGTGAGGACGATGCGTTCCGTCGCCTCCAGCAGGCTGGGCGTCGCGGAGAGCAGCGCCTCGGTGTACGGGTGGCTGGGGGTCCCCGCAACGTCGGCTGCCCGGCCCTCCTCGACGATGCGGCCGAGGTAGAGGACGGCGATGCGGTCGGCGAGGTAGCGCAC
>NZ_MAPV01000292.1 GCF_001700505.1 Streptomyces mutomycini | reverse complement strand
GGGGCGTCGCACGGCCGCGAAGACGCCGGGGAGAGGGAGGGCACCGGGAGCCGCGAGGCCACCCGGAAGCGGGCGGGGGCCGGGAGGGGTGGAAGCGCGGGAAGGCGAGAGGGCACCTGAAGGCACTAGGGCGTCGGACAACCCGGCTGTCACCTCGCGGTGCACGCGCCAGTACGACGGGCGCATCCCCTGCTCCCTCCCCGACCGCGCGGCGGACTTCCGCCGGCGCCCCCAGGACATATGCGTGGCCACAGCCTGGCACGCGTTTCGCCCGGGCGCTGCGATTCCGGGCGGAAAACAGAAAGCGGGCTTACCGGCTCACATCTGCACGTGCATCCGCACCGGCGCCTGCATCTGCGGCAGGGTCGCCCGTGCAGGCACAGTCGCTGGTCAGCGCTTCGCGACGAACACGTGAGAGGCGACGTCCGCACCCAGCTCGGCCGCCTCCCCGCTGGATCCGACCAGAACCCCGCCGGCCGATTCCGTCACGCTCACGACCGAACCGGGCTGCACACCCGCCCGCCGCAGCGTGTACATCAGCTGTGCGTCGGTCTGGATCGGCTCACCGATCCGGCGCACCACCACGGTCTTCCCCTCGGTGCCCGGGTCGAGCTCGGCCAGGCTCACCATGCCCTCGTCCAGGAACGGATCGGCCTCGGACTTCTCACCCAGCTCCTCCAGGCCCGGGATCGGATTCCCGTACGGAGACTCCGTCGGGTGCCGCAGCAGCTCCAGCACCCGGCGCTCCACGGCCTCACTCATCACGTGTTCCCAGCGGCACGCCTCGGCGTGGACCTGCTCCCACTCCAGGCCGATGACGTCCACGAGCAGGCACTCGGCGAGGCGGTGCTTGCGCATCACCCGTGTCGCCAGGCGGCGCCCCTCCCCGGTCAGCTCCAGATGGCGGTCGCCCGCGACCTGGACCAGGCCGTCCCGCTCCATGCGCGCGACCGTCTGGCTGACCGTCGGGCCACTCTGGTCCAGACGCTCGGCGATCCGGGCGCGCATGGGGACCACGCCTTCCTCTTCGAGCTCGAGGATGGTGCGGAGATACATCTCCGTTGTGTCGATCAGTCCGGACATACGTGCCCCTCGATGCTGTGACGTGAAGTCGTCGTGCGATGGCCCTGCACCAATTCTGACGCATAGCACCGACAAGCGTGCCCCGCCGTCGGGAGTCAGCGCGCGCACGGCCCCTCCCGAGCGGTATTGACAGCCCACTGGTCCAGACCGCAACGTGATCCGCGACACGGGCATCCGACGCGCCCCCACACCCGCAGGAAAGGCCTCCTCGATGAGCGACAGCAAGCTCGCCGGTCAGTTCTTCGACGCAGCGATCGGCCTGCTGGAGCGGGTGCGTGACGAGGAGGCCGGATCGGTCGCCGCCGCGGGGTCCGCGATCGCCGACACCGTCGCGGCGGGCGGACGGCTCTTCGCCTTCGGGGCCGGACACTCCTCGCTCGCCGCCCAGGACGTGGTCTACCGGGCCGGCGGCCTGGCCCTGATGAACCTGCTCGCCGTACCCGGCACCGTCGGCGTCGACGTCATGCCCGCCACGCTCGGCTCCGCGCTGGAGCGCGTGGACGGTCTCGCGAGCGCCGTGCTCGACTCCAGCCCGGCACGCTCGGGCGACCTCCTGGTGATCATCTCGCTGTCCGGGCGCAACGCGCTGCCCGTGGAGATGGCGCAGAACGCGCGGGCGCTGGGGCTGACGGTCGTCGGGGTCACCTCGGTCGCCTACACGACGGGCACCAGGTCGCGGCACGTCTCGGGCGGATTCCTCCGGGACCACTGCGACATCGTGCTGGACAGCAAGATCGCCATCGGCGACGCGGAGCTGACGGCGGAGGGCGTCGAGGCACCGTTCGCGCCCGCGTCGACGGTCGTCACCAGCGCGCTGATGCAGGCGATGATGGCCACCGCGGCGGAAGAACTCGTCGCCCGGGGCATCGAACCGCCGCTGCTGCGCTCGGGCAACGTAGACGGCGGGCACGAGTGGAACGGGCGCGTGATGCGGGAGTACGGCGACCGCATCTTCTACCGGCACTGAGGCCCCCTGAGGCCCTCGCGCGTCCGGCCCGCCGGTCACCCCGCCCAGCAGCCCGTC
>NZ_MAPV01000291.1 GCF_001700505.1 Streptomyces mutomycini | reverse complement strand
CCGGCCGCCCCACGGCCCCGGGGCCGGGCGCCCGGGTCCGGGGCCGTGGGGCGGCCGGTCCGGATTGTCAGTGGTCCGTGGCAGGATCGGGGGCGTGGCTGAGACGGCATCGAAGAACACGGCAGACAACCGACCGCGCCTGCTCCTCATGGACGGGCACTCCCTGGCGTACCGGGCGTTCTTCGCCCTGCCCGCGGAGAATTTCACGACGGCGACGGGGCAGCCGACGAATGCCGTGTACGGCTTCATGTCGATGCTGGCGAACACGCTGCGCGACGAGGCGCCGACGCATTTCGCGGTCGCGTTCGACGTGTCCCGCAAGACGTGGCGTGCGCAGGAGTTCCCGGAGTACAAGGCGAACCGCTCCAAGACCCCCGACGAGTTCAAGGGGCAGGTCGAGCTGATCGGTGAGCTGCTGGACGCGATGCACGCGGACCGGTTCGCGGTGGACGGTTTCGAGGCGGACGACGTCATCGCGACGCTGGCCACGCAGGCCGAGGCGGCGGGCTTCGAGGTGCTGATCGTCACGGGTGACCGGGACTCGTTCCAGCTGATCACGGACAACGTGACGGTGCTGTATCCGACGAAGGGCGTCTCGGAGCTGACGCGCTTCACCCCGGAGAAGGTCCAGGAGAAGTACGGGCTCACGCCGGGCCAGTATCCGGACTTCGCGGCGCTGCGCGGTGACCCGTCCGACAACCTTCCGGGTATCCCCGGTGTGGGTGAGAAGACGGCGGCGAAGTGGATCAACCAGTTCGGTTCGTTCGCGGAGCTGGTCGAGCGGGCGGAAGAGGTGAAGGGCAAGGCCGGGCAGAGTTTCCGGGACCACCTCGACGCGGTGAAGATGAACCGTGTGCTGACCGAGATGGTCCGTGACGTGGAGCTGCCGAAGGTCCCTGCCGAGCTGGAGCGTGCTCCGTACGACCGCACGGCGGTCACCGGTGTGCTGGACGTCCTGGAGATCCGTAACCCGAGCCTGCGCGAGAGGCTCCTCGCCGTCGACCCGGGCGCGGAGGAGGCCGGTCCGCCGGAGCCCGCCGCCGGTGTCGAGCTGGACGGTGCGGTGCTGGGGGCGGGCGAGGTCGCCCCGTGGCTGGAGGCCCGTGGCGGGCAGCCGCTCGGTGTGATGACCGTCGACACCTGGTCCCTGGGCACGGGCACGGTCACGGAGGTCGCGCTCGCCGCGGCCGACGGGGCCGCCGCCTGGCTGGACCCGGCCGAGCTCGACGAGGCCGACGAGCAGGCGCTCGCCACCTGGCTCGCGGACCCGGAGCAGCCCAAGGTCCTGCACAACGCCAAGAACGCCCTGCGGGTCTTCCCCGAGCAGGGCTGGCGGCTGGACGGCATCGCCATGGACACCGCGCTCGCCGCCTACCTCGTCAAGCCCGGCCGCCGTTCGTTCGCCCTGGACGCCCTGGCCGTGGAGTACCTCGGCCGGGAGCTGGCACCGGCCCCCGCGTCCGACGGGCAGCTGGCGTTCGGCGCGGAGGACCGCGCGGAGGCCGACGCCCTGATGGCGCAGGCCCGCGCGGTGCTGGACCTCGGGGACGCGTTCACGACGCGCCTGAAGGAGGTCGGTGCCACCGGGCTGCTGCATGACATGGAGCTGCCCACCTCGATCATGCTGGCCCGTCTGGAGCGGCACGGCATCGCCGCGGACCGGGCGCATCTGGAGGGCATGGAGCAGCAGTTCGCCGGTGCGGTGCAGCAGGCGGTGAAGGAGGCGCACGCCGCGGTGGGCCGCGAGTTCAACCTCGGCTCGCCGAAGCAGCTCCAGGAGGTCCTCTTCGGTGAGCTGGCCCTGCCGAAGACGAAGAAGACGAAGACGGGTTACACGACCGACGCGGACGCGCTGGCCTGGCTGGCCGCGCAGACCGAGCACGAGCTGCCGGTCATCATGCTGCGCCACCGGGAGCAGGCGAAGCTGCGGGTCACGGTCGAGGGCCTGATCAAGACGATCGGTGCGGACGGCCGTATCCACACCACGTTCAACCAGACGGTCGCGGCGACGGGCCGGCTCTCCTCGACCGAACCCAACCTGCAGAACATCCCCGTCCGTACGGACGAGGGGCGGGCGATCCGCCGGGGCTTCGTCGTCGGCGAGGGCTTCGAGACGCTGATGACCGCCGACTACAGCCAGATCGAGCTGCGGGTGATGGCCCACCTCTCCGAGGACGCCGGTCTGATCGAGGCGTTCACCTCCGGGGAGGACCTGCACACCACGGTCGCCTCGCAGGTGTTCGGCGTCGAGAAGCCGGCCGTCGACGCGGAGATGCGCCGCAAGATCAAGGCGATGTCGTACGGCCTGGCCTACGGGCTCTCCGCGTTCGGCCTCTCCCAGCAGCTGAACATCGAGGCCGGTGAGGCGCGCGGGCTGATGGACACCTACTTCCTGCGGTTCGGCGGGGTGCGCGACTATCTGCACCGGGTCGTGGAGGAAGCCAGGTCCACGGGGTACACGGAGACGGTCTTCGGCCGGCGCCGCTACCTCCCGGACCTCAACAGTGACAACCGTCAGCGGCGCGAGACGGCCGAACGCATGGCGCTGAACGCCCCTATCCAGGGCACGGCCGCCGACATCGTGAAGGTCGCGATGCTGAATGTGGACCGGGCGCTGACGGAGGCGAAGCTGACGTCACGGATGCTGCTCCAGGTCCACGACGAAATCGTCCTGGAGATCGCGAAGGGCGAGCGTGAGCAGGTCGAGGAGATCCTGCGCCGCGAGATGTCCACGGCGGTCGAGCTCCGTGCCCCGCTGGACGTCTCGGTCGGTGTCGGTACGGACTGGGAGACCGCCGCGCATTAGGGAGGGGAGTGTGCCGCGACGCGCTTGCGCGTCAGCGACGAACCTGTGACCGGGTGGGAGACGGGCCTGGGCGTCGACGACGACGTCGACCGGCCCCAGCCGGGTGACACGCCACGGTTCGGCTCCGACGCCGATGCCGGCTGCTTCGCCGACGCAGGTGCGTGGCCGGCCCTGTCCGCGCCGTTTCGCGCGTACGTGGACGGCTTCCCCGCACCACGCGACACCGAACAGCCGTCCGGCGACTGCGAGCGTGTCAGCGACGAGTCGCGACAAGCCGATCTGGTCATGTTCACGGCCCAGTCGGGCGGGGTCGTCTGGTTGGGCCGTACCAGGACCGGCGACGTTGCTGCGATCGTCGTCCCCAGCGGCATGCCCGGAGCCAAGGCCTGAGGCGACCCCGGCCGGGGCGGGCGCTCGCCCGCGCCCGCCCTGCCGGGGCGTCGCCGGCCGGCGACGCCTCAGCGCGCGTCCGACCCGCCCGGGCGGGTCCTTGCGGCGCCGGCACGGGGCGCGTCCGGCGGCCGGGGCCCGGAAGGCTTCCGCAGCAGCCGCATCCACGCCCCGTACAGCACCAGTCCGGCCGCCAGGCCCGCCCCGGCGCCGAAGCATGCGGTCGGGATGATGTCGAGGGGCGTCTCGACGCGCCCGTGGTAGGCGTACCAGCGGGCACAGCGGTGGACGGTGCCCAGCAGGACACACAGGGCGAGGAGCGCGGCGGCCCACCTGTGTTCGGCCCGGCCAAGCACCGGCACGGGCTCCGGCACCGGGACCGGCCCGGTGCGCCGCACACCCGTGTACGTGAACCACGCCAGGAGCACCAGCGCCACGGCCGAACTGCCGTACTGGACGATCTGGAACACCGGATGGCCACCGACGCTCCCGTCGAGGGCGGGGACCAACTCCGTGCCCCACCGGTCGTGATGCGTGAAGGCGTCCCACACGACGTGGGACCCCGAGCCGATGACGGCGGACACGACGAACCACACCGCCTCGGAGAGGGCAGGGCCTCCGGGCTCCCGGCGCCGCCCCCGCACGAAGACGTACACGCGCCCCTGCACCGCACCGGGCAGCAGTGCGACGAGCGGTTCTCGCAGCATCAGCCACAGCGCCACCAGGGCGCCGGTGACGAGGACATCCACGGTGAACACCCCCCACACGGCGTGTGTCACCTCGCCGAACTCCATGGCCCCCGGGATGACGGTGTCCGCGTAGTAGGTCATGTCGGGAGCGAACGAACCGGCGACGAGCGCGGAGGCCACCAGAGGCCCACGGCCCGTACCGGACCTGCTGATTCCCGGCAGCACGGCTGCGGCATGGCTGAGTGTGAACGGCATGGCGGCAAGTATGGGTGAGCCCGCGTCATCCCCCCGAGCCGCCGGGTGACTTGACGGCCGGAAGCTGAGAAATCGGTAAGAACCGGTCGGGGACCAGTGTTCGGGCGGCGGGAGTTGTCGTAGGGTCGCCTGAGTTCTCGCGCGGGAGCGCGGACAGCCGTCGACGGGGAGGGACCGACACGTATGGCAGCGCAATTCGGCCGCAGACTGCGCAGGGGGGCCACCACCACCGCGGTGGCCGCCGCTGCCGTAGCGGCCCTCTCCGCCTCGCAGGCTCCCGCAGCACCGCAGCCCGACGGCGCGGATGACCGGACAGCGGCCGGTGCGACACCGCCCGGCGGCAGCGCGGCCACCGGCAACTCGCCCTACTACACCGACCTTCCGCCGCTCAGCACGGGCGGCGAGACAGGTACGTCCGCGGATGTTCCGGCGACCGGCAGTGCCGAAGCGGGCATACCCGCCTCGGTGCTGGCCGCGTACAAGAAGGCCCAGCAGGAGATAGCGGGCACCGACGCCGCGTGCCGTCTGCCGTGGCAGCTGCTCGCCGCGATCGGCAAGGTCGAGTCCGGTCAGGCCCGCGGCGGCAAGGTCGACGCGGACGGCACCACGTTCTCCCCGATCCTCGGCCCGGCGCTCAACGGCCAGGGGTTCGCGCTCATCAAGGACACCGACGGCGGTGCGTACGACGGGGACTCGACCCACGACCGTGCGGTCGGCCCGATGCAGTTCATCCCGTCCACCTGGGCCACCTGGGGCCAGGACGCCAACGGCGACGGACGCAAGGACCCCAACAACATCTACGACGCGGCGCTGGCCGCCGGGCGCTACCTCTGCGCCGGCCCCCGCGACCTGTCGCTCGCCGCAGACCTCGACCGGGCGGTGCTGAGCTACAACCACTCGACGGAGTACCTGCGCACGGTGCGCTCCTGGTTCGACTACTACAAGCGCGGCACCCACGAGGTCCCGGACGGCACGGGTGTCCTCCCCGCGGACACGGACACCAGCACGTCCTCCCCGTCCCCCGGGTCCAGCGTCCCGGGCGGTGGTACGACGCCGAGCCCCGAGCCCACGCCCCCGAAGCCCGGCGGCGGCGGCACGGCGCCCGACCCCACGCCCCCGCCCGCGACGAAGCCGCCGGGCTTCGGG
>NZ_MAPV01000290.1 GCF_001700505.1 Streptomyces mutomycini | reverse complement strand
TAGCCAAGCAGCGCGGCCTCGCCCGTAGCTCCACCGTCCTCGGCGTCGGCGTCATCGCGGCCGTCGGTGCGGGTGGCATGGCCACCGCGCAGAGCAAGCCGCCGGTCTCCATCTCTCTTCCCGATTCCATCGCGGACAACCTTCCCGATGCCAAGTCCCTTCCCGGCGTGGGCGCGTTCATGTCCGGCGACACCGACTCGGACCACGAGACGGTCGCCGCGTCCGCCCCGCTGACCACCGCGGGGATCACCGCAGCCGAGGCCGAACAGGGCAGCACGGACGCCGGCGAGGCGCTGCGCGCACGCATCCTCCAGCAGGCCGAGCAGCAGCAGGCCGAGCAGGCCGGGGCCGAGGCCGAGGCCAGGGCCGCACAGGAGGAGGCGGCGGTCGCGGCGGCCGCAGCCCAGGCGGCGGAGAAGCAGAGCGAGGCCGAGGCCGAGGCCGCAGCGGAGAAGAAGGCGGCGGAAGAGGCGGCGAAGAAGAAGGCGGAGGCCGAGCGTCTCGCCAAGCTGGCCGCCAGCTACGCCGTCCCGACCTCCTCCTACTACATCAGCTCGACCTACGGTCAGGCCGGTTCGATGTGGTCCTCCGGTCACCACACCGGGCTGGACTTCGCGGCCCCGACCGGTACCCCGGTCAAGGCAGTGCACAGCGGCACGGTGAAGTCGGCCGGCTACTCCGGATCGTACGGCTACCGCACGNNCCTCGATGGACGTGACCGCCGGTCAGAAGGTCACCACCGGCCAGACCATCGGCCGCGTCGGCGCGACCGGCAACGTGACCGGTGCGCACCTGCACCTGGAGATCCACACTGCGGACGGTACGGGCATCGACCCCATGAGCTGGCTCCGCGGCAAGGGCCTCACGATCTGAGACCCGGGTGCGCCGGCTTCCGGCGCACCCGG
>NZ_MAPV01000029.1 GCF_001700505.1 Streptomyces mutomycini | reverse complement strand
GCACCATAGAAGAGCGGGACAACCAACCGGAATAGGGTTGGCAATCCACTGCGTCCTCGCTGATGTTGCCTACCCGCCACATGGGCCGGCAGGACTTCAAAGGAACCACCAACCCACCGAAGTGGGCCGGGGTATCAACATATTTGGCGTTGACTTTTGGCACGCTGTTGAGTTCTCAAGGAACGGACGCTTCCTTCGGTCCCGTTTCACCGGGGCCCTCCGGGCGCTTCCCTTCTGTTCTTGCGTTTCCGACTCTATCAGACTCTTTCGTGTCCGATTCCCGGTCGAAGCGGGTTACTGCTTTTTCGCTTTCCAGTTCTTCGCTTTCGCGTTTCCCTTTCCGGCGAGTCCGACTTTACCAGACTCTTTTCCGTCCCGTTTCCGGTCCGAACTTGATTCCGGCGACCTGTGGAATGGTCTTTGCCTTTCGGCGGATCCGACTTTATCAGAGATTCTGAGTCAGAATTCCCGCCCCGCTCGGTGCGTCCCGTCGCATGGCTGCGCGCGGTGCTTCCCGGTAAGGCGGAGCCGTAAACGTACTGGAGCGGGGCGCCTCGATGCAAATCGAGGGAGCCCCGCTCCGGTCGGGCGGCGTCGGGTCAGACCTCGACGACGACCGGGAGGATCATCGGACGCCGGCGGTAGGTGTCCGACACCCACTTGCCCACCGTGCGGCGGACCAGCTGCTGGAGCTGGTGCGGCTCCATCACCCCGTCCTGGGCCGACTTGTTGAGGGCTTCCTGGACCTTCGGCACAACGGCGCTGAAAGCGGAGTCGTCGATACCGGAGCCACGGGCCTGGATGTGCGGCCCGCCCACGATCTTGCCGGACGAGCTGTCGACCACGATGAAGACCGAGATGATCCCCTCGTCGCCGAGGATGCGGCGGTCCTTGAGGGAGGTCTCGGTGACATCGCCGACCGAGAGACCGTCCACGTACACGTAGCCGGCCTGGACCTTGCCGACGATCTTCGCCTTGCCGTCGACGAGGTCGACGACCACGCCGTCCTCGGCGATGACGATGTGGTCCTTCGGCACGCCGGTCAGCGCACCCAGTTCGGCATTGGCCCGGAGGTGGCGCCATTCGCCGTGCACCGGCATCAGGTTCTTCGGCTTGCAGATGTTGTAGAAGTACAGCAGCTCGCCGGCCGAGGCGTGACCCGAGACGTGCACCTTGGCATTGCCCTTGTGCACGACGTTCGCGCCCCAGCGGGTCAGGCCGTTGATCACGCGGTACACCGCGTTCTCGTTGCCCGGGATCAGGGACGACGCCAGGATCACGGTGTCGCCCGGGACGATCCGGATCTGGTGGTCGCGGTTGGCCATCCGGGAGAGCGCGGCCATCGGCTCGCCCTGGGACCCCGTGCAGACCAGCACGACCTCGTCGTCGGGCAGATCGTCGAGGGTCTTCACGTCGACGACCAGACCGGCGGGCACCTTGAGATAACCCAGGTCACGGGCGATGCCCATGTTCCGGACCATCGAACGCCCGACGAACGCGACCCTGCGGCCGTATTCGTGGGCGGCGTCCAGGATCTGCTGGATGCGGTGCACGTGGCTGGCGAAGCTGGCCACGATGATGCGCTTCTGCGCATTGGCGAAGACCGTGCGCAGGACGTTGGAGATGTCCCGCTCCGGCGGAACGAATCCGGGGACCTCCGCGTTCGTCGAGTCGGAGAGGAGAAGGTCGATGCCTTCCTCGCTCAGCCGGGCGAAGGCGTGCAGGTCGGTGAGACGGCCGTCCAGCGGAAGCTGGTCCATCTTGAAGTCACCGGTCGCGACGGCCATGCCCGCAGGGGTGCGGATGGCGACGGCGAGGGCGTCGGGGATGGAGTGGTTGACCGCGATGAACTCGCAGTCGAACACGCCGATGCGCTCGCGCTGCCCCTCGGTCACCTCGAGGGTGTAGGGGCGGATGCGGTGCTCCTGGAGCTTGGCCTCGATGAGCGCGAGGGTCAGCTTGGAGCCGATGAGCGGGATGTCCGGCTTCAGCCGGAGCAGATACGGGACGCCGCCGATGTGGTCCTCGTGGCCGTGCGTGAGGACGATGCCCTCGACGTCGTCCAGGCGGTCCCGGATGGTGGTGAAGTCCGGCAGGATCAGGTCGATGCCCGGCTGCTCCTCCTCGGGGAAGAGCACACCGCAGTCGACGATGAGCAGGCGGCCGCCGTACTCGAAGACCGTCATGTTGCGGCCGATTTCGCCCAGGCCGCCCAGCGGGGTGACCCGCAGGCCGCCCTTGGGGAGCTTCGGCGGGGTACCGAGTTCGGGATGCGGATGACTCAAAAGACTCTCCTTACCACGCACGCCACGTACCGCGGAGGGCACGTGGCGCGCATGTCATTCGTGCACTTGCTGTTGTCAGGTGGTGTTTCCGCCGCGAGTGTCCTCGCGTATTCAGTTGTGAAGTCAGTGATTAGAGCTGTACCCCGCCGGCAGCCAGATCGATCTTGAGCTGGGCCGTCTCCTGCGCGGTGAGTTCCACCAGCGGGAGGCGGAGCGGACCGGCCGGCAGGCCCTGCAGGGTGAGCGCGGCCTTGGCGGTGATCACGCCCTGGGTGCGGAACATCCCGGTGAAGACCGGGAGCAGCTTCTGGTGGATCTCCGTGGCCTTCTGAACGTCGCCGCCGAGATGTGCCTCGATGAGTGCGCGCAGCTCCGGGGTCACGACATGGCCGACGACGGACACGAAGCCGACTGCGCCGACCGAGAGCAGCGGAAGGTTGAGCATGTCGTCACCGGAATACCAGGCGAGGCCCGACTGGGCGATGGCCCAGCTGGAGCGGCCCAGGTCGCCCTTGGCGTCCTTGTTGGCGACGATCCTGGGGTGCTCGGCAAGGCGTACGAGCGTCTCTGTGTCGATCGGCACACCGCTGCGGCCGGGAATGTCGTACAGCATCACCGGGAGCTCCGTGGAGTCCGCGATGGCGCCGAAGTGGCGGAGGAGGCCCTCCTGCGGCGGCTTGTTGTAGTACGGCGTCACGGCGAGGAGCCCGTGGGCGCCGGTGCGCTCGGCGGTGCGGGCCAGCTCGATGCTGTGCCGGGTGTCATTGGTGCCGACGCCCGCGACGACGTGGGCCCGGTCTCCTACGGCTTCGAGCACAGCCCGTACGAGCTGGTCTTTCTCCGCGTCGCTGGTGGTCGGGGACTCACCCGTGGTGCCGTTGACGACCAGGCCGTCGTTGCCTGCGTCCACCAGATGGACGGCGAGCCGCTGGGCGCCGTCGAGGTCGAGTGCGCCGTCCGCCGTGAACGGCGTGACCATAGCGGTGAGGACCCTCCCGAAGGGGGTCTGCGGAGTGGAGATCGGAGCCATGGGTAACACGCTACTCGTTGCTCGGAGCGTCGTGTCCCCTCGGGGGGACGAGGAAGAGGAGCCCGGCACTGCCTGCTCGGGGGTTCAAGCAGTGCCGGGTCCGTTTGATCAGCCTAGATGAACTTCACGAAACGCCGCAATACGGACACCGCCTACGGGGCGACCCGTCCGTTTTTGTTGAAGGCGGCATGAGTGAGCGGCATCAGGCGCTGCCAGTGCTGTTCCATCTGCTCGCCGACCATCTCGATCTCGCGCTGCGGGAAGGACGGCACCTTGGCCATCTCGTGCTGTGTGCGCAGACCGAGGAAGTGCATCAGCGACCGGGCGTTGCAGGTGGCGTACATCGTGGAGAACAGCCCCACGGGGAGCACCGCACGGGCGACCTCCCGGGCGACCCCTGCGGCGAGCATCTCCTGGTAGGCGTCGTACGCCTGGCGGTAGGAGACCTCCATCGCGCGGCTGGTGAGCTCGTGCTGCTCCGGGGTTCCCTCGACGAACTCGTACTTGCCGGGGCGGCCCTGCTGGATGAGCTTGCGGGACTCCCCGGGGACGTAGAAGACCGGTTCGAGCTCCCTGTAGCGGCCCGATTCCTCGTTGTACGACCAGCCCACGCGGTGGCGCATGAACTCGCGGAACACGAAGATCGGGGCGCTGATGAAGAAGGTCATGGAGTTGTGCTCGAACGGGCTGCCGTGCCGGTCCCGCATCAGGTAGTTGATGAGCCCCTTGGAGCGCTCGGGGTCCTTGGTGACCTCTTCCAGGGACTGTTCCCCGGCCGTGGACACGCGGGCTGCGAAGAGCACGTCGGAGTCACCGGCCGCGGATTTCACCAGGTCAACGGTGACATCGCTGCGGAAGTGGGCCTTCGTGGGCTCGGGGGTGTCGGTCACCGGCGGGGGTCCTTCCAATGGCGTCGCTCGGGCGGCGTCCACTCTACGGGCCAGGGAGGCGGCATCCGTCAGCGGGAAATTTTGGACGGGTTCGGCGATTCGGGGCACCGATCGGGCCTCTCGTACGTCTGACTCATTAGCAGCACCCGTCACATAGTTCAAGGAGACCTTCCTCATGTTCCGCCGGCGTGAATCCGTCCCGTTCTCGTTCGTTGCCGAGGCCGACCGGTTCCGCAGTAATGTCACTCCGCCTCCCCGCCAGCGCGCCAGTCGCTCACAGCTGGCCGCTCGTTCCCTCGTAGGGCTCACGCTGATCGCGGGTTTCGCCGGATCGCTGCTCTTCGGACTGCCCGCTCTCGACACGGACCGGACGCCGTCCCACGGTCAGACGTCCGAGGCCTCTCAGCACCGCTGACCCGTACGGGCCCCCTGGGGTGGTCCGCCCGGGGGCTGCTCGGTAGCCTCACCGGGCACAGCAATCGAGCGTGCTTGTGAGTGAGGATCAGTCGTGCCCCTGCCCTTTCTGACGGCCGACCGCGCATTCGACGCGGACGCAGAGGACATCGCGCTGCCGTTCGACGACCACGACAGCTGGCGGCGGCCCTACCGCCCCGGCCCGTGGCGGGTCGCGGCGGCAGCCACCCTGCTGCTGCTGGCGTCCTTCGTCCTGCTCGCCGCGATGATCATCACGTTCGCCGGTTCGCTGTCCAGCGCCACCGTGTGCTTCGCGCTCGCCGCCGTGGTGATCACCGGCGCGCTGCGGCTCCTGCGAGTCGGTGCCTGGGTGAGCCGGCACGGTGTACGCCGGGTGGGCTTCTTCCGTACGACCACCGTGCCGTGGGACGACGCGACAGCGGTCCGCACGGTCCAGCAGCCGGTGAAGTGGCTCGGCCTGCCGCGCACCGTCCAGGGCCAGGCGCTGACCGTGGTGCGCAGGAGCGGTGAGCTGCTGGCGCCGCTGGTCACCGACCACAATGCGGACTTCCTGGCCCGGGCCGAGGCATTCGAGCGTGCCACCGACTCCATCGAGGCGTGGGGCGACGAATACCGCACCGGCTGACGGCCGGGGCTCTGCAGCACACGGACAAGCCGGTACGGCGCCGCTCAGGCGCTTACCGGCTTGTTCGCGTGCAGGGCGATGGCGTGCTGCATCGCCTTACGGGCACGTGGGGTGTCCCTGGCGTCCTGGTAGGCCACGGCCAGCCTGAACCAGCAGCGCCAGTCGTCGGGGCTGTCCTCGGTCTCCTCACGGCGCCTGGTGAACACGGCGTCGGCCGAGTCGCGGTCGATGCGCCCGGACGGGGTGCGCACCAGCTCGTCCACGGGGAGGCCGCCCTCGGCGTCCAGCTCGGCGGCCAGGGCGTTGGCCCTGCGGACGAACTGGGTGTTCTTCCAGAGAAACCAGATGCCGATCACCGGCAGGATCAGCACCGCCACTCCGAAGGTGACCGTGAGCAGCGTGCCGTGCCGGATGAGCAGGACGCCGCGGCTGCCGGCCAGGACGAAGTAGAAGACCAGGACGGCAGCGGTGACGGCGTAGGTGATCTTTGCGCGCATGGGTTCGGGCCCAGTCAGTTCAGGTCGAGGAAGTGTTCCAGGCCGAAAGTGAGGCCGGGAGTGGTCACCACGCGGCGGGTGCCGAGCAGGATGCCCGGCATGAAGCTGCTGTGGTGCAGCGAGTCATGGCGCAGAGTGAGGGTCTCGCCCTCGCCCCCCAGCAGGACCTCCTGGTGGGCGAGGAGGCCGCGGAGCCGGACCGAGTGGACCGGCACGCCGTCGACGTCCGCGCCGCGTGCTCCGTCCAGCGCCGTGGCCGTGGCGTCCGGCTGCGGCGCCGCGCCGGCCTTCTCCCGGGCGGCCGCGATGAGCTGGGCCGTGCGGGTCGCGGTGCCCGAGGGGGCGTCCGCCTTGTTCGGGTGGTGGAGCTCGATCACCTCGACGGACTCGAAGTAGCGGGCTGCCTGCTCCGCGAACCTCATGGTGAGCACGGCGCCGATGGAGAAGTTCGGCGCGATGAGCACACCGGTCCCCGTGGAGCCGGAGAGCCAGGTGTTCAGCTGCGCGAGCCGTTCGTCGGTCCAGCCCGTGGTGCCGACGACCGCGTGGATGCCGTGCCGGACGCAGAAGTCGAGGTTCTCCATCACCGACGCCGGTGTGGTGAGCTCGACGACTGCCTGGGCGCCGGCCTCGGTGAGGGTCTCCAGCGTGTCGCCACGGCCGAGGGCGGCCACCAGCTCCATGTCGTCGGCGGCCTCGACGGCTCGTACAGCCTCGGACCCGATGCGTCCCTTGGCGCCGAGAACGGCCACGCGCAGCTTGCTCATCTGTTCATTCCTTACGGGGTGGTGAGAGAGACCGCTTCCTGGAGGCGGTCGGCCTGCTTGTCCTTCAGCGGGCCGATGACCGAGAGCGAGGGCCGCTGTCCGAGGACGTCGGCCGCAACCGCCCGCACCTCGTCGGGGGTGACCGCCGCGATCTTCGCCAGCATGTCATCGACGGACATCTGTTCGCCCCAGCAGAGCTCGCTCTTGCCGATGCGGTTCATGAGCGCGCCGGTGTCCTCCAGCCCGAGGACCGTGGACCCGGCGAGCTGGCCGACGGCACGGCCGATCTCCTCGTCACCGAGGCCGTCCGCCGCCACGCGGTCGAGCTCGTCGCGGCAGATCTTCAGCACGTCGTGGACCTGGCTGGGCCGGCAGCCCGCGTACACGCCGAAGAGGCCGCAGTCGGCGAACCCGGAAGTGTACGAGTACACGCTGTAGGCGAGACCGCGCTTCTCCCGTACCTCCTGGAAGAGGCGCGAGCTCATGCCGCCGCCGAGCGCGGTGTTCAGGACGCCGAGTGCCCAGCGGCGCTCGTCGGTCCTGGCCAGGCCCGGCATACCGAGGACCACGTGGGCCTGCTCGGTCTTGCGGTTCAGCAGCTCGACCTTGCCGGCCGCGCGCAGGGTGCGGGAACCTTCGCGCGGCGCCGTGGGAACGGCGTCGGTGCGGGTGAGGGCCCCGGCGCGCTCGAACGCCTTGCGGACCTGTCGCACGACCGTGGCGTGGTCGACGTTGCCGGCGGCGGCGACGACCAGGTGCGTGGGGTCGTAGTGCTTCTTGTAGAAGCGTGCGATCTGGCCGCGGTTCAGCGCGTTGATCGTGTCGACCGTGCCGAGGACCGGGCGGCCGAGCGGGGTGTCGCCGAGCATGGTGTGCGCGAACAGGTCGTGCACGCAGTCGCCCGGGTCGTCCTCCGTCATCGCGATCTCCTCGAGGATGACGCCGCGCTCGGCGTCGACGTCCTCGGGGGCGATCAGGGAGCCGGTCAGCATGTCGCAGACGACGTCGATGGCCAGCGGCAGGTCGGTGTCCAGGACCCGCGCGTAGTAGCAGGTGTACTCCTTCGCCGTGAAGGCGTTCATCTCGCCGCCGACCGCGTCGATCGCGGAGGAGATGTCGAGGGCACTGCGCTTGGCGGTGCCCTTGAAGAGGAGGTGTTCGAGGTAGTGCGTCGCGCCGTTCAGGGTGGGCGTCTCGTCGCGCGAACCGACGTTGGCCCAGATTCCGAAGGTGGCGGAGCGGACGGAGGGCAGGGTCTCGGTGACGACCCGGAGGCCGCCGGGGAGGACCGTGCGTCGGACCGTGCCGATGCCGTTGCTGCCCTTGAGAAGCGTTTGGGTACGGGCGACGGCCCGCCCCTCCGAGGAGGGGCGGGCCGTCGTCACGGAACTACGGGACGTCACTTGTCGGTGTCGTCCTTCTTCTCGTCCTCTTCGCCCTCGACCACGGGGATGAGGGAGAGCTTGCCGCGGGAGTCGATCTCCGCGATCTCGACCTGCACCTTGGCGCCGACGCCGAGCACGTCCTCGACGTTCTCCACGCGCTTGCCACCGGCGAGCTTGCGGATCTGCGAGATGTGCAGCAGGCCGTCCTTGCCGGGCATCAGGGAGACGAACGCACCGAAGGTGGTGGTCTTGACGACCGTACCCAGGTAGCGCTCGCCGACCTCCGGCATGGTCGGGTTGGCGATGGCGTTGATCGTGGCGCGGGCGGCCTCGGCCTGCGAGCCCTGCTGGGCACCGATGTAGATGGTGCCGTCGTCCTCGATCGTGATGTCGGCGCCGGTGTCCTCCTGGATCTGGTTGATCATCTTGCCCTTCGGGCCGATGACCTCACCGATCTTGTCCACCGGGATCTTGACGGTGATGATCCGCGGGGCGTTCGGGGACATCTCGTCCGGGACGTCGATGGCCTCGTTCATGACGTCCAGGATGTGCAGCCGCGCGTCACGGGCCTGCTTCAGCGCGGCGGCCAGGACCGAGGCGGGGATGCCGTCGAGCTTGGTGTCGAGCTGGAGCGCGGTCACGAACTGCTTGGTGCCGGCGACCTTGAAGTCCATGTCACCGAAGGCGTCCTCCGCACCGAGGATGTCGGTGAGGGCGACGTAGTGGGTCTTGCCGTCGATCTCCTCGGAGATCAGGCCCATGGCGATACCGGCGACGGCGGCCTTGAGGGGCACACCGGCGTTCAGCAGGGACATGGTGGAGGCGCAGACCGAGCCCATGGACGTCGAGCCGTTGGAGCCCAGCGCCTCGGAGACCTGGCGGATCGCGTAGGGGAAGTCCTCGCGCGACGGCAGCACCGGCACGATGGCGCGCTCGGCGAGTGCGCCGTGGCCGATCTCGCGGCGCTTGGGCGAGCCCACGCGGCCGGTCTCACCGACGGAGTACGGCGGGAAGTTGTAGTTGTGCATGTAGCGCTTGCGGGTCACCGGGGAGAGGGTGTCCAGCTGCTGCTCCATGCGGAGCATGTTGAGGGTGGTGACGCCCAGGATCTGGGTCTCGCCACGCTCGAACAGCGCCGAGCCGTGCACGCGCGGGATGGCCTCGACCTCGGCGGCGAGGGTACGGATGTCCGTGACCCCGCGGCCGTCGATGCGGACCTTGTCCTTGATGACGCGCTCGCGGACCAGCTTCTTGGTCAGCGCGCGGTAGGCACCGGAGATCTCCTTCTCGCGGCCCTCGAAGGCCGGGAGGAGCTTCTCGCCCGCGATCTCCTTGATGCGGTCCAGCTCCGCCTCGCGCTCCTGCTTGCCGGCGATGGTGAGCGCCTTGGCGAGCTCGGTGCTGACGGCCTTGCCGAGCGCTGCCAGGACGTCGTCCTGGTAGTCGAGGAATACCGGGAACTCGCCGGTGGGCTTGGCGGCCTTGGCGGCGAGGTCGGACTGGGCCTTGCAGAGCGCCTTGATGAAGGGCTTCGCGGCTTCCAGACCGGCGGCGACGACCTCTTCGGTCGGGGCCTCGGCGCCGTCCTTGACGAGCTGGATGGTCTTCTCGGTGGCCTCGGCCTCGACCATCATGATCGCGACGTCGCCGTCCTCGAGGACGCGACCGGCGACGACCATGTCGAAGACGGCGTCCTCGAGCTCGGTGTGCGTCGGGAAGGCGACCCACTGGCCCTTGATCAGGGCGACGCGGGTGGCGCCGATGGGGCCGGAGAAGGGCAGGCCCGCCAGGATCGTGGAGGCGGAGGCGGCGTTGATCGCGACCACGTCGTACAGGTGGTCGGGGTTGAGCGCCATGATCGTCTCGACGATCTGGATCTCGTTGCGCAGGCCCTTCTTGAAGGAGGGGCGCAGCGGGCGGTCGATCAGGCGGCAGGTGAGGATCGCGTCCTCGGAGGGCCGGCCCTCACGGCGGAAGAAGGAGCCGGGGATCTTGCCGGCCGCGTACTGCCGCTCCTCGACGTCCACCGTGAGGGGGAAGAAGTCGAGCTGGTCCTTGGGCCGCTTGGAAGCGGTGGTGGCCGACAGCACCATGGTGTCGTCGTCCAGGTACGCGACGGCGGAGCCGGCGGCCTGCTTGGCCAGGCGGCCCGTCTCGAAGCGGATGGTGCGGGTGCCGAAAGTACCGTTGTCGATCACGGCTTCGGCGTAGTGGGTCTCGTTCTCCACTAGTGATTTCTCCATACTCGTCGTCTTTCGTCCTGCCGCCCGTGTGGCGGAGGACGGTGCGGAGAGGCGCGCCGTGTGTGCGGGCCGGTCTTCGATCGAAGCTCCCGGGCACTGCCCCGGGGGCCACTACCGAGGACCGGCGGCGGCCGTGGCGCGCCTCTCCTCGTTCTGTTGTCGTACGTCCAGGTTACTGAGCCTGACCCCGGTCACGCACGTACAGCAAAGGGAGCGGCCCCCTGGAACCGGGGTACCGCTCCCTCTCACAGCGTCCTTACTTGGCGCCGCCGGCCGCACCACGGCGGATGCCGAGGCGGTCGACGAGCGCACGGAAGCGCTGGATGTCCTTCTTGGCGAGGTACTGAAGGAGGCGGCGACGCTGGCCGACCAGGATCAGCAGACCACGACGGGAGTGGTGGTCGTGCTTGTGCGTCTTGAGGTGCTCCGTCAGGTCCGAGATCCGGCGGGAGAGCATGGCGACCTGGACCTCGGGGGATCCGGTGTCACCCTCCTTCTGGGCGAACTCGGACATGATCTGCTTCTTCGTAGCGGCGTCGAGCGGCACGCGTACTCCTCTTGGTGTTCGATGCGCCCACGAGTGCCCCTGGTCTTGATCTCAGGGGAGCTTCCATGACTCGGAGGCGAAGGTCCGATGAGCGCAGCCCCCAGGATGATCCGGGGACGCGTACACAAACGGCCACTGGTCAGAGTACCAGCCCTTCGGAGCGCCTCTGACGGGCCGATCAGCTGGTGAGTGCCCTGATCGAGTGGTAGACGTCGAAAACGGCGAGGCACAGCGGGAGCAGCGTCAGGAGTACGCAGGCCTCGGCGATCTCGAGGAAGCGCCCCCAGAACGGCGTGACACCCTTGCGCGGCACGATCAGCCCTATGGCGGTGATCAGCGCGGCGACACCGGCGACCGCGGCCGTGAGCCAGATCGTACGGATGTCGAGTCCCGCGCTGTCGCCCTTGAACGCCTCGCGGATCAGCTCGACCGGCGGGTTGAGCGACAGTCCGAGGCCGAGGAGTACGAGCGCGGCGAGGCCCGCTCCCAGGGCGCACCCGACCTGGGCCGTGTAGCGGAACAGGTGGGCGCGCATCAGCATCGCGATGCCGGTGGCGAGCGCCAGCAGCTGGCCCCAGACGCTGTCGGAGAAGCCGAGTACCGCGGCGGATCCCACGGCGACCAGGGCGCATCCCCCGACCAGGCCGAGGAGCAGTTCGTGGCCGCGCCGCGCCTGGGCGGTGATGCGGTCGGCGTCGATCGGTCCCTGCGGCGCCGGCTCGGAGGTGCCGTAGTCGCCGGCGGTGGTGCGGGGCGGCTCGAAGCCGATCGGGAGCCGGGCGAAGCGGGTGGAGAGCCCGGGAAGGAAGGCGAGGAGCCCCACGGAGAGGGGTGCGCACACGGCCGCGGTCTCGGCCGGCTCCATACCGGTCATGATCGCGATGAAGGTCACGAGCACGCCGATGGCGGAGGCGAAGACGAACGCGACGAAGGTGCCGTCACCCCTGGGAGCGGCGATCATGAGGATCACCGAGGCCACCAGCACGGCGGAGCAGGCGAGCAGGAACTGGAGCCTCCCGACGCCCTGGCCCTGGCTGAGCGGCAGGAGCCCGGCACCCGCGACCGCCGCGTTGGTGAGGCCGCCGATCCCCAGCGCGATGGACGAACCGCGGTCCGCGTACACGCGCGCGCGCACGCAGGCCAGCGCGAGCAGGAGCAGGGCGGTGACGGCGGCCAGGATGCCCGGCAGCCCGTTCATGTCGTGCCGCACGTCGGAGGTCCAGAGCACGAAGCCGAGCAGGACCAGCAGGACCGACCCGCCGAAGAGACCGGCCGAGCGCATGAGGCTGTCGCCCCACAGGGTGCGGTCCCGGGCCACCGCGGTGGCCACGGCGTCGGAGACGTCGTCGAAGACCGCGGGGGGCAGCGACTCGGAGAAGGGCCGCAGGGACAGCAGCTCGCCGTCGAGGATGCGCTGGCCTGCCAGCGTGCGACCGCTGTCCAGGACCGTGCCGTCACGGCGCACCAGGTGATAGCCGACCGGGGCGCCCTGGGCGGGGCTCTGCCCCGCCAGCCGGAGGATCTCCGGGTAGAGGTCGGCCACGGGGATGTCCTCGGGCAGCGCCACGTCGACGCGGCTGTCGGGCGCGACGACCGTGACCCGGCAGAAGCCGGTTCCGTTGCCGGCCGGAACTCCGGGACCCGGCCGGCCGGATCCGGTAGCCGCCGTTTGGGCCGTCATAGTCACGTGCTGCTCCCCCTCATGCTTCTCCTGGACCTCCTGTGGACGCACCCCTGCGTCACGGGCTCCGATTGCGTCCCGAATGACCCATTTTTTTGCGGTAGTTAGCGGATGCGTACACGCGTCGCGACACCCTACCGCCCTCGGGTCACCCGGTACGCCAGTAGGATCCTCCCGCGGATGGAGCCCGTCGCCACGGGGGCGCCGATAGGAACAGTTCCGTCCGGCAAGGGAATTGGTGAGCTGTGAGCCAGATCGTCGTCAAGCGCCCACCGCGGGCCCTCCCCTCCGAAGTTCCGGGCGAGCAGGTGCAGTTGCAACCTCCGCCCGAGTTGCCTCGCGGGCAGCAGGAGGGGGTGATGATGCAGCTGCTGCCGATGCTCGGTATGGGTGGTTCCGTCGTCTTCTTCTTCATGACGCCGAACCCGATCATGCGGATCATGGGCATGATCATGATCGCGTCGACGATCGCCATGGCCATCGCGATGCTCGTTCGTTTCCGGCGCGGCACCCAGGGTCAGCTCGCGGACATGCGGCGCGACTACCTGAAGTACCTGACGCAGACCAGACGGGCGGTGCTGAGGACGGCACGGCAGCAGCGCGACGCGCAGTTCTACCTCCACCCGTCTCCGGAGCAGCTGTGGGCGCTCGTCGCCGAGGGCAGCCGGGTATGGGAGCGCCGGGTCGGGGACGCGGACTTCGCGCACGTACGCATCGGCCTGGGCAGCCAGGAACTCGCCACTCCGCTCGTCGCACCCGACACCGCGCCGGTCGATGAGCTGGAGCCGCTGACGGCCGGGGCGATGCAGCAGTTCCTGACGACGCACAGCACGCTGGACGGGCTGCCGATGGCGGTCTCGCTCCGCGCCTTCTACCACCTGACCATCAGCGGCGAGGCGGAGTCCGCGCGCGCCACGGCCCGCGCGATGGTCGGGGCGCTCGCCTCGCTGCACTCCCCCGAGGACCTGGTCATCGCCGTCGCGACCAGCCGTGACGCCGCTCCGCGCTGGGAGTGGACGAAGTGGCTCCCTCACGTCCAGGCGCGGGGATCGGTCGACGGCGCCGGAAGCCGCCGCCTGATCTCCACGAGTCTCGCCGAGCTGGAGGAGATGCTCGCGGGCCGCCTCGACGGCCGGCCCCGCTTCCAGCCCGGGGGTCAGCCGATCCTCGACCAGCCGCACGTCGTCGTCGTGCTCGACGGCGAGTCCGTACCGGCGACGTCCGCGCTCGCGTCGGCCGAGGGCCTTCAGGGCGTCACCGTCGTCGAGATCGTCACGGGCCAGGTCAACGGAGCGCGCGGCGGCCTCTCCATCGTGGTGGACCCCCACTCGCTGCAGCTGGAGTCGGGGCACGGCCTGGTGTACGACGGTCTGCCGGACCTGCTGAGCCACGAGGCCGCCGAGGCGCTGGCGCGACAGCTGGCCCCGCTGCACGTCGCCTCGGGCGGGGACGACGACGAACCACTGCTCGCCAACCTGGAGTTCACCGATCTGCTGAATCTCGGTGACGCGGCCTCGGTCGACGTGAGCCGGACCTGGCGGGCGCGTTCGCAGGCGGAGCGGCTCCGGGTCCCGATCGGCGTGGGCGAGGACGGCTCCCCGGTGATGCTGGACCTCAAGGAGGCGGCGCAGGAGGGCATGGGTCCGCACGGTTTGTGTGTCGGCGCCACCGGTTCCGGCAAGTCCGAGCTGCTCCGCACGCTCGTACTGGGCCTGGCGGTCACCCACACCTCGGAGACCCTG
This sequence comes from Streptomyces mutomycini, assembly GCF_001700505.1. Taxonomy (GTDB): domain Bacteria; phylum Actinomycetota; class Actinomycetes; order Streptomycetales; family Streptomycetaceae; genus Streptomyces; species Streptomyces mutomycini. The sequence continues at coordinate 36,745 of NZ_MAPV01000029.1, read as the reverse complement.
AACTTCGTCCTCGCGGACTTCAAGGGCGGTGCGACCTTCGCCGGTATGGCACAGATGCCGCACGTCGCAGCGGTGATCACCAACCTCGCGGACGACCTGACGCTGGTGGACCGCATGGGCGACTCCATCAGCGGCGAGCTCAACCGCCGTCAGGAGATGCTGCGCGACGCGGGCAACTACGCCAACATCCACGACTACGAGAAGGCGCGCGCCGCGGGGGCCCCGCTGCAGCCCATCCCCTCGCTCGTCCTGGTCATCGACGAGTTCAGCGAGCTGCTCACGGCCAAGCCGGACTTCATCGAGATGTTCGTCCAGATCGGGCGCATCGGCCGTTCGCTGGGCGTCCATCTGCTCCTGGCCTCGCAGCGCCTCGAGGAGGGGCGGCTTCGCGGCCTGGAGACCTATCTGTCGTACCGGATCGGTCTGCGTACGTTCTCCGCCGGCGAGTCACGGGCCGCGCTGGGCGTCCCCGACGCCTACCACCTGCCCAACGTCCCGGGTTCGGGCTACCTGAAGTACGGCACGGACGAGATGGTGCGCTTCAAGGCGGCGTACGTCTCGGGGGTGTACCGCTCGGGCGCCCAGCCGGCCGCGTCCTCCGGTCCTCTGCCCGTGGACCGCAGGCCGGTGGTGTTCACCGCGGCTCCGGTGCCGGTGCGTTACGTACAGCCGGCGGCACAGGCCGGCGTACCCGATGCGCGCAGGTCCGAGGACGATGCCCTGGCCGACACGGTCCTCGACGTGATCGTGCGCCGGCTGGAGGGCCGGGGGGCCTCCGCGCACCAGGTGTGGCTGCCTCCGCTGGACAATCCGCCGTCGCTGGACGAGCTCCTGCCGGGACTCTCCGCGGTCGAGGGCCGGGGGCTGACCCAGCCCGGGTTCGAGGGCTCGGGCCGTCTCGTCGTACCGCTGGGTGTGGTCGACAAGCCGTACGAGCAGCGCCGCGACACGCTCTACCGGGACTTCTCAGGTGCGGCGGGCCACATGCAGATCACCGGCGGCCCGCAGTCCGGCAAGTCCACGCTGCTGCGCACGCTCATCGCGGGCTTCGCCCTCACCCACACGCCCCAGGAGGTCCAGTTCTACGGACTCGACTTCGGTGGCGGCGGCATGGCCTCGGTCTCCGGCCTGCCTCACGTCGGCGGGGTCGCCTCCCGCCTCGATCCCGAACGGGTGCGCCGTACAGTCTCCGAGGTGTACGGGATCATGGCTCGCCGCGAGGAGTACTTCCGGAGCGCGGGCATCGACTCCATCGCCACCTTCCGCAGGCTGAGGGCGCGTGGCGAGATCTCGGCGACGGACCAGCCGTGGGGTGACGTCTTCCTGATCGTCGACGGCTGGGGCAACTTCCGTACGGACTACGAGGGCCTGGAATCGGCGGCCGTGGACATCGCGCAGCGCGGCCTCGGCTACGGCATCCACCTGATCGTCACGGCGTCGCGTTCCATGGAGGTCCGGGCGAACCTGAAGGACCACCTGATGAACCGGCTCGAACTGCGGCTCGGTGACGTCATGGACTCGGAACTCGACCGCAAGGCCGCGGTCAACGTGCCCGCCGGAGTCCCCGGACGAGGTCTCACGCCGGAGAAGCTGCACTTCATGGCAGCGGTACCGCGGATCGACGGCATCAACTCCGACAGCGACCTCTCGGAGGCCACGGCGGCCATGAACCAGGAGGTGGCCCGGCACTGGACCGCAGCGCCAGCCCCGGCGGTCCGGCTGCTGCCCCGCGAACTCCCGGTCCACGAACTGCCCGCGGGCTACGCGCAGCCGGAGCGGGGCATCGCGTTCGGCATCGACGAGAACAACCTGGAGCCGGTCTTCCTCGACTTCGAGCGGGACCCGTTCTTCCTGGTGTTCGGCGAGAGCGAGTCCGGCAAGTCCAATCTGCTGCGCCTGCTGATCAAGCAGCTGACCGAGAGGTACGACGGGAACGCCGCCAAGTTCTTCGTCATCGACAACCGGCGGGCGCTGCTGGACGTCACCCCCGCGACGCACCTCGCGGAGTACGTGCCCATGTCCAACAACATGGAGCACCATGCCGACGCGCTGTTCGACCTGATGAAGCGCCGTACGCCGTCGCCCGAGGTCACGGCCCAGGAGCTGCGGGAGCGCAGCTGGTGGAGCGGCCCGACGGTGTACGTGGTCGTGGACGACTACGACCTGGTCTCGACGTCCAGCGGGAACCCCCTCGCGAAGCTCACCGAGATGCTCCCGTTCTCCCGCGACGTCGGCGTGCGGTTCATCATCGCCCGCAGCACGGCGGGCGCGAGCCGGGCGCTGTACGAGCCGTTCATGCAGCGCATCCTGGAACTGGGTGCGCAGGGCGTGATGCTGTCGGGCGACCCCGTCGAGGGCGACGTGCTCGGCAACGTCCGACCGCGCCCGATGCCCCCGGGGCGCGGGGTCTTCGTCACCCGGCGCCGCGGGAATCCGCTGGTACAGACCGGGCTCATGGACGGGCAGCCGTAGGACGCGCGGCCAGGGGCGCGGCGGGACACGCGGCAGTGACGGGGCGGGCGGTGACAGTGGCGAGATGCCGCTCTCACCGCCCGTTTCTGTGTGTGGGCCAGACATTGAGGCGGAAGAGATTCCGAAGTTCGACATTCTACTTACTGACTGACGGGGGTTCCGCACATGGCATGGGCCGAGTGGGAGCAGTTGAAGGCCGAAGCGGCTGACAAGGCCGGCACGCAGATGCGGCTGAACACGGCCGAGCCCGGAGGCGGCGGAAGCAAGAAGGGCGACCTGGCCGTCAACCAGACCGATCTGTCGGGCGTGCGTGACGATGCCGACAAGCTGCACAATCGCCTGTGGAATGAGGCCCGCGTCGCGGTTCCCACCAGCGAGACGGCGGCAGGCGACCTCGCGAAGCAGGGCTTCGAACTCGGCGGCGCCCTCCAGCACGTGGCGGATCGATGGGACGTCCAGCTGAAGTCCCTCAAAGACGCGTGTGGGCACATAGCGAATCACATCGACTTCACGAAGTACGTGCACCAGGGTGACGACCAGTACGTCCTGAACAGAGTCAGCAGTATCGCCACGCTCGATCAGGCCTTCGACGACCACAACGCGCCCAAGGGTGAGAAGAACAAGGCGGACAACTGATGGATTTCGAGACCCTGCGCTTCGCCAAGTTCGGACAGCTGGACACGGCCGTCACCGACTGGGCGACGATGGTGACCAACCTCGCCTCCCTGAAGGAGGACGCCCGGGACGGCCTCAAGAAAAAGGCCGACAAGGCCGACTGGTCAGGCGACAACGCCAATGTCACCAAAGGGTTCGTCGACAAGACGGTGCTCGAGTTCGATGACGCCCACAAGCAGGCCAAGTCCCTGTGGAACATCCTCAGAGACACGCGCGACGAGCTGAAGTCGTACCGGAGTCAGCTCGACGAGGCCATAGAACGTGGGTTGAAGAAGAATCTTACGGTCTCCGCGAACGGCGGAGGCGGGTTCACGGTCTCGATGCGCATCGGCCCCAGCAGCACGGGAACACCCGCTCCCGCCGACAGCGAGAGTGCCATGAACGCCCTCCGCATTGAGATCCAGAACATCCTCGGCAAGGCGACCGAGAGCGATCACACGGGCTCGGTGGCCCTCAGGGCCCTGTCCGACCAGGCTGAACTCGGATTCACAGGCGCCGAGTACAAGGACCGGGACTCCGCGGACAACGCGATCAAGCAGGCCGACGCGTTGGCAGCTATCGCCAAGAAGGATCCCGCCGACCTCACCGTCAAGGAATTCGACAAGCTGAACGCCGGGCTCAAAAAGATGTCGGGCGACGAACTGTTCAGCGCCCGTTTCGCGGAGAAGCTCAAGGCACAGGGGATGCTGGACTTCTGGACGGAGTTGAACACCCCGAGGCCTACCGACCTGCAGAGCGCCCGGGGCGACCAGTATGACGAGCTGCAGAAGAACCTGAGCCTGACCCTGGCCACCGCCACCCAGAGCGACAGCCGGGGGATGACGGACTGGAAGCGGGACATGGTGGATCTCGGCAGCCAGCCAATCGCAAGGGGATCGAACACCGTGGGATTCCAGGTGATGAGCAATCTCATGCGATGGGGAAATTTCGACAATAAGTTCCTCGACGATTACGGAAACGAATTGATCAAGGCCGAGAAGGAGCGCACCGACAACGGTCGACACGGGGCCTGGCGTACCGGCAGCCCTATGGACCCGGTACTCAACCGCACGGGCTCGGATTCCGGGACGGACCCGATGACGGGCTTCATGAAGGCTCTGTCGAGCAGCCCTGATGCTGCGACGGAGTTCTTCAGCGACACGTTCCTCACGAAGGAGGAGGACCACGAGTTCAAGGAAGATACCGATGGGGACGGAAAGAAGGGGATGAAGGAACTCAGCAACTTCGACTACCTCTTCGAGGAGCGGGACTGGCCCAAGGACTATACCAACAAGGGCGAGGACAGCATCTCCGGCCGGAATAACATGGCTCTAGCCCTTGAGGCAGCGACAACCGGACACCCTGCGGGTATGGGCCCCCCGGACAATGCACCCCCCCACAGTGCTCAGCAGGCCAGGCTGATGGGAGATATCGTCGCCTCGATCTCCGATGATAAAACGCGCCTGACGGATAACAGTTACATGGGCGACAGCATCGGCCAGATCGCATCCGAATATTTGCCTGACATAAATCAAGCCATGAGCGACGACCCGGAAGTCCTGGAAGACGGACAGGCCGGAAAGGTCAACAAACTATTCCCGATCACCGGCAGCCCGGCGGACATAAACCACAGAGACGCAACTCGTTTCCTTCTGGCAGTAGGCCAAACCCCCGAAGGCTACGCCCGAGTAGAGCTCACCCAGAAGGAGTACATGGCAAACCTGATGGATTATCACCTCAACCCAGACCTGCCAACAGATCAGCGATTCTCATCCGACAAAAATTTGACGGTCTCTCAGATTGCTTATGGCACAGGAGAAGTATCCGGAACTCTGGCGATTGGCCGACAGGAAGAAATCGCGGGCGATGCAGAAGAGGAGGATAAAGCCTACGCTCACGCACTAACTCAGACAAAGGGGGGCATCTCGGGAACCATTGGGATCGGCATTGGCGTCGGTACATCATTCATTGCAACGCCGGCCGTTGGTGCTGCCGTTGGAGGTGCGGCCGGCACCGTGAGCAGCATGTTCCTTGAGGGAATTTTTAAGGACTACGAAGGGGAGGCCAAAAACGAGGCTGGGCCTGTCATGGCCGAGCATTGGGAGAATGGACGCGATAAGAATTTCAAGCACAGTCAAGAGGCAGTGATCGAGGCCGCAAAGGCTCACGGAATCCCCCTGCAGGACCTTGCGACGCATGCCAGAATAGGCGCACGCGACGGCTTCACGGATGCCGGAACAAACGTTGAGGCAATGGGCCCCGACCTGAAAACTGACGTTTAGAGCACCGCTTCTTCGGAATCCATCAAGCCTTCTTTATGGCAAGTATAGGATGAGCGCATTGACAGCTTATATCGCACGCCATCTAATTCTCAGTAAGCGATCAAAACTTTTGACACTCGCTGCTGCTTTGGGGTTCGGCCTGGTGAGCTGCTCGGATGGGGCGGAGCGCAACTACAACGTGCCTACATCCCTGTGCGGTGTATCAATTACAGCGGCTTCACTGACCCCGGTACTCCCTGCAGGAGAAAAGGTATCGCAAAAATCTGTCTCGCCTGCCGACGGAGTCAAGCGCTGCCAGGTATCAGTGGACAGTAAGATCGTACTAGTAGCAGGGCAGGAATGGTGGAGCGACAAACCGAATCTGAGGCAAATAGCACAGGGCCAGGCTTACGTAGAGCTTGAACAGTTCTCGGACGACGGAAATTATATCTATTCCGGGCGGGGTGCCGTCGCCAAAGTCAAGTGCGCAGAACCGATGCGACCGGAGAACGAACTTTTCACCGTGATTCAGGTACCCGAACCCGGGAGAGCGGACGCAACCGCGGTGAAGAAGATCATTACCGCGTTCACAACGGCCCTGAGCTCGTCAGATCAGTGCACACGCGACAGTTGAACCGATGCAACACAACGACTGAAGGTACCTTTGGGGATACTTGCTGCTGGGTGCGCTTGGAGCCCCCCGGGCCCCTCTGTAAATAGACGGTCAGGCCGGGGACGCCCTGTCACCCATCCTCCAGTCCGCCGGTGGGCGCGAGCCGCTGCCCGGGCCTTGCGCACGGCCCGGGCAGCAGGGACGAGTGGGACAGCGGTTTGCCGATGAAGTCGGTGACGAATCGAATGTTCACCTCGTAGCGACAGCCTTTGGCCGCCGAGTCATCACCGCGCCGGAGCAACGGTCTCGCGAGGCGTCGGCGATCTCGCGGTCATGCACTCGGTCCTATCCGAACTCGATGGCCGGAACCTCGTGTGGGAACAACCTGTTGGATCTGACGGTGCCTGCTCGGGGAGAAAGTGCCTGGGCCACCAAATCCCGCATCGACCACGCCCTACCCGCTTCGGGGCCAGCGTCGGCAATACCCGGGTCTCCGCGCAGATTCTGTGACTCTCGAACTGGCAAGAGTCACTTTTGGGCCAGCGCCGCGCCGCGGGCGATCAACCGCAATCGAGGCGTGATCAATCGTTCCTCTCCCTTTCACATGCCCCGGGGGCATGCACAAATGACTCTATCCTGCGGGGAAGGGACAGTGCTCCGTAGGCCAAGCAGGCTGGAAACGGCTGTACCCGCCGCCCGCGACCCTTGCTAACTTCCGGGTCTCAGAGGCATCGGTACGTACATGTGAAAGGGCGGTACATGACCTCCCCAGCTCCAGCGCCGAAGATCCCTCAGCTGTGGGTCCCCCTTCCGTCGGGGATTCACCCGAGTTGGCGCGAGATCGACGAACGTTCGGCCGCCTGGCTCGATCGGTTCGGCCTCTACTCGGACCGGGCGCAACGCGACCGGCTGACGCGCATCTCCGTCGGCGAGATCACCAGCCGCGGCGCCCCGTCCGGGCGTCTGGCCGGCTTGCAGTGGACCTCCGACTTCCTGATGTGGCTCTTCGCGTTCGACGACGAGTACTGCGACGAGGGGCCGGTCGCGGCGTCCCCGGATGCCACCCTGCTCATCATCACGAAGCTTCAACGCGTGGTCGAAGTACCCTGGGCCGCCACCACCGACGACAACTACAGCACCGCGCTGCTCGAGTTACGTCTGCGGCTCGACGACCTCACCACGCCGGTGCAGACCGCCCGCTGGGCCGCCAGCTTCCGTGCCTACCTCCAGGGCCAGATCTGGATGGCCGCGAACGGCGCTCACGGGCGGATTCCCAGCCTCTCCGACCATCTGGCCGTCCGGCTCGACTCCTCCGGAGTCAAGATCTTCTCGACGCTCAGCGAGATCATCCACGGATACGACCTCTCCGCGGCCGAGTACGAGCGCCACGACGTGCGCGCGTTCGTCGAGGTCTTCGCCGCGATCATCGGCTGGTCCAACGACCTGGTCTCGTACCACAAGGAGCGTCAACGCAGCCAAGAGGGCTACGGAAACATCGTCGATCTGATCGCCTACGAACGGGGGTGCTCCCTCGACGAAGCGGTGAGCGAGACCGCCGTGATGCACACCCGCGCCATGGCCCTCTATCTCCGTCTCCGCGACCAGATACTGCGCGACGCCGGCCCCGAACTCCACCGGTGGATCACGGACTGCGACTCCTGGATCCGTGCCGACTACGACTGGTCCCTCACCACCCATCGCTACGTCAATCCGGAGAACCCCGCCGACCTTCCAGCCGGCAGTGCGGCCTCCCCGTTCCAGGAACGGGAAGCGGACGAGCCTCTGCCGATCGCCAGCGTCGCCTGGTGGTGGGACCTGCTGGAGGAGAAGTGACCTGAGTCCTGAGTCGGCTCACCGCCGTACTCGCCCGAGGCCGTGCTCTCAGAGGCGTTGCGGTTCAGCCGTACCCGCGGGCCTGTACACGCGGGACGCCCCTCGGCCCGGGGCCGATCGTCGAGGGATTCCTGGTCGGCAGCGAGCAATGAGTGGTCTTCCCGGCTGTACGCACTCACGAAACAGGTCAGGGTGGGCACCTCCCGTGCGTGCCCACCCTGACCTGTCTGTTCACTGTCGAGATCTACTCGAAGTTGGCCCTCGCCCGCTTGTCGCCGCCCTGGTAGGCCGCGCCGGCGTCGCGCACCTTGCGGGAGATCTCAGTCAGGGCCGTCTGAATCGCCGTGGCGTCACGGTCCCAACCGGCCTGCGCCGCGTCGTACGCCGTCTTGGCCTCGCCCACCCAGAGTTCGGACGCACTGGCAACCACTCGCTTGATCGCCGCGAGGTCCTCCTGAAGCTGCCTGCTCTGCCGGTCGATGTCACCAGCGGCCTGCTCCAGGCTCGAATAAGTGACAACCATCGTGCCGTCGTTGGTCGGCATACGGTCCTCCAGTTCAATCTAGTTCGATGTGATGGTCCGTACGTGGTACGGCTACCGCAAGGCTCAGAGGGAGTTGAACGCCGAGGGCGGAGGGGTGATGGCCGCGGTCTTGGCCTCCGCACCGGCCGAGTAACCGTCGACGACGTCGACGCCCTGAAGGGCCGCCTTGATCTCGTCTTCGGTGTTGCCCGAGATGACGCGGGCCGCCTTGATGGCTTCCTGGAAGTTGGCCATCCGGACGGCGATGTTGCCCATCCTCCGGTTGATTTCATCCTGCTTGCTGTTGAAGGCCGTGGCGCCAATGCCCCTCCAAGCGCCTTCCAGGCTGTCGATCGTCCCCTGCAGCGTCTTGATCTGGCCCCTCACGGATTCGAATCGCGTGGAGAGCTCGCCCTCGATCTTGATGAGCGCATCATCTGAAAGCTTCTGATCTGCCATGGTGCTGGCATCCTTTCTGGTGCTCTTGTACGGTCCGGCGTCACCGCCGGGGGTGCATATGAGGAACTGCGGTCAGTCAGGCGGTACGGCGCTTACGAATGAGAGCGAAAGCACCGCCGCCGAGTACGAGCACTACTGCCACTCCGCCGAGGATCAGGCCCAGTTGACTGCCGTCGTTCTTCTCAGTGCTGGAGCCTGCCATGGAAGCGTCCTGCGCCTTGTCCTTCTTCTCAGGCTGTGACGAAGCTGATGCGGAAGCGGCCGGCGAGGCCGTGGAGCCGGACGTCTTCTCCTTGGTGAGAGGGCTGATGTCCGGAGCGCCGGGAGTTCCCTTGCCCTTGAGGATGTTGACGGCGGGGCGAATGATGCCGTGACCGAGGTAGTTGCTGAGCGTGCCCTTTTCCCAGTCGCCTCGCCCGGCCGTGTCGAAGAGGACGTTGAGGACTTGGTTCGCTGTCCAGTCGGGGTGGGCGGACCAGATCAGGGCAGCGGAAGCCGAGGTGATGGCCGTGGCCTGGCTGGTGCCGCCGTTGGAGTCGCAGTACTTCTCAAACTTCGAGTCGCACCATGTTGGAATTCCATCTCCTGGCGCCGCAATATCTACAGTGTCACCATGTTGGGAGTAGGTGGAGACCTTGCCGCTGCTATCAGTCGCAGCGACACCTACGACCTGCGGGTACGAAGCGGGAAACCCTTCCTTGTTCCCCTTCTTCGCGTTATTCCCGACTGACGCGAATAGCAGCTTTCCCTTACCTTGCGCGTACTCCACAGCTTCGCGCTCTTCGGAGGTTGGGAATTCACTACTAAACGACATACTGATGATCTGCGCCTCACTTTCTGCTGCAGATCTGATCGCATCTCGCGTGTCGTACGCGTTCACGGACTTTTGGTTCTGTAGAGCTGTGTCGGTAATTCGGAAGGGAATAATCTTCGCCCCTGGAGCAAGACCCTGCAGGCCTCCCCCTTTTCCCGTTCCTGCGATCAGCTCAGCCATGGTGGTGCCGTGTCCGCCATTGTCGTCGTACTCGTCACCGTCGGTCCCCGAGGCATCGAGCCCTTTGAGGACCTGCCCCTTCAGAGACGGCGTCAGAGGGTTGACCCCCGAGTCGATGACAGCAACTTTGATGCCTTCTCCTGTGGTCGTCTTCCACATCTCTTCGGCATGCATGGGCTCGAGATACCACTGCTTCGACTGCACGTCCTCAGCGATCGCAGCCGGAGCAGCCCCTACGAATCCCACACTCCAGGCAGCGGCCGCGGCCAGCATGCCGAGCAGACGCCCTCGCAATCCGAGAGGTACACGGCGCTTACGGGTCTGGCTCATTCCTGCTGTCATCCTGACTTCCGAACCTTCCCTATACCTACTCGATCACCGGCGGAGCGGTGTCACGCCGGCCGGCCTCCCACGTCTCTCTGTCCTCCGTCAGGTAGTCCGGGCGTGGGGTGCCGTCGTCCTGGTCTTCATCCCTGGAGTCCTTGCGGCCAGCTGGTCCACGCACGAGGCCGGCCCCGCCGACGGTGAAACCCTTCGCGCCTGCACCGGAACCCACACCACCGCGGGGTGTGCCGACGACGCCCTTGGTGCTGGGAGTGCCTCGCCCACCAGGGCGGGACGCGCCGGCCGTGCTGCCAGAGCCGACGACGCCACGCTGACCGACCGTGCCGGCAGGGCCGCTGGTCCGTGCAGCTCCGCCTGCTCCGATGACCGTGCCGCGCGGGACACCGCGAGCTCCCGCAGACGTACCCGCGCCTGGAACGGGGCGCTGCGGGGTCCCGCCTACGATGCCGTTCGCTCGGCCGGCACGCGGGCCGGTGGTTCCAGACGTACCGGCAGGGCCTGATGCCATGGGCCTGCCACCGGTGATCCCCGCCCGACCGGCAGTGGGAGACTGCGGCCCGCCACCCGGACGTGCGGCGTTTCCTGGGGTAGACCCTCCACCCATGGGTGCGGGACGCCCCACGGGAGATCCGGCGCGGCCGTTTGCCACCGGGCCGCTCCCTGTTCGCGCGCCGCTGTTCCCAGGCTGGCCAACAGTTTTGGACGCGCCTGCGGCTGATTGAGGTCCCCGCGAACTGCTTTTCACGGGGTTCACGAACCCGGTCGCCATGGGAGGAGTAGTAGGGCCTCCACTGGGTGCGGGGGCCGTAGTCGGTGCCGGAGAAGGTGTATTCGGGGCGGTCACCGGGGATGGAGGCGCCGCGACGCTGTTGATCTCCGTCGACGTGCCCCTCTCGGGAACAGCCGCCACCGCCGCGGGGGTTTCGTAACCACGGCTGTTCGCCACATGTTCCTGGCCGGCGGCTACCGCAGGCCCAGCCACATTTCCGGAGCCACCCCTGCCTGCCGCCCCGGCTCCTTCCGCCGCGCCCTCCGTCCCAGAGGGCGCGTCGTAGCCCTGCGGCCGCGGCATCGCAACATCGAGCTTCTTCTCGAACCGCGGCGGCTCCTGGGCCGCCAGCCTCTCCTCCGAGACCGCGTAGTACGACGCCAGCCGGCTTGCCTGGTTGATGGCCTCCTGGCGGTCCTTCTCGACCTTCAACGCCGCCGCGTACTCCGCGTTGCCCTCGGTCCGCTTCGGGAGCTCGATCTCGTCCGGTGACTTGCGGACTTGGCGGGTATCACGAGGCGGAAGTGATTTGCGCACCGAAGCGAGGCCCGTGCCCGCGACCGTGATCTGTGTCCCTGCCACATCCGCGAAGTCGCCCAGCTTCTCGGCATGGGTGACCAGGCCACTGCCCCAGTCGCGGAAGGCGGTTCCGGACTCACCTTCCCAGTCGACACCCTTGATGAAGTCGCGCAGTTCCCCCGCCGCTTTCTTGATTGCGTCCCGGGCCTTCCACAGCGCCTCACCCGCCTCTTCGAGCTGCTCCGGCTGGGAGTTCTCGATCAGGTCGATCATCGAGTTGATCTGGTGGTTCTCGAAGGAGGTCCGTCCCGAAGACCCGGCGCCTCCGGAGAAGAGTCCGCCCAGGCCTTCCCGCACGGCACGGCTGATGTCCGTCTGACTCATCTGGATCTTGACCGCGGCCTCGTCCTGCTTCTGCTGTTCGGCAGGAGTCAGTTCCGGCTGCTTCTCGTCACTCATCAGCTGTCACCCAAGTCGTCGTAGGCAGAGCCGGTCTTGCTGTCGGAGCGCGGCTGTTCGGGCTTGCCCGACCTCTCCTCCTGCGCCCGCTCCTGCTCCTTGTACAGACGAGTCTGGATCTCGTGGAAGCGCCGCCGCGTGTCGTCGTCCACGTTGTCGAAGCCGACCGCAGCGGCGTGCACGCCCAGGTTGAGGTACTCGATCTGGTCGCCCAGAGACCTGGAGAGCGTGACGAGTGACTCGTGGACACGGTTGTACTGCGTGAACAGCCCATCCGCTTCCGCGAAGCATGTGTTCTGGCCGCTGAAGGCGGTGCGCGACACGGACTGTGCCGCGACCTTCGACTTCCCGGCCGCCGAACTCTCGAGGTCTGCCAGCAACGCGTTCACGCTCTTCTGGAACTTTTCGAGGGCCCCTACGCCCTTTCGGAGATCCCCTTTTCCTTCACCCACGTTGCTGCCTCTCCCCGTGTCCCCGTTTGCTCAGCCCGTTTCGCGTTGCTATCGCACCCGCGTGAACATGACTGACCCCATAGCATCACTGTAGCCAATGGCACTGACAGGACCAACTGTCTTGTCCATGACGTAACTTCCCCCACATCGACGCCGGTCGCGGTCGCCGGTACAGGTCCCGCGCATCACGCGCCGCCCGGTCGTCCCTGCCTCCGCCGCCCGTCGCGCACGGCCACGGACGCACCCGCGATGGCGGCGACCAGCACTGCTCCGCCCACCACCACGTACGTCGCGAGCCGGGCGTTGCGTTCGTCGGCGGTCTCGCCCAGATGGATCGCGGCAGGGACCGGTGCCTTGCCCCTGCTCACTCCTTCGTGTGCCACCGGCTCCTCGATGGGCTTGTCGTCCTCGGTCAGTGCGCGTACCGGGTCGACCACGCCCCAGCCGACCAGGTGGTCATGGCCCGCGATCGAGCGTTCCGCCGTCTGCTCGATCTGCGCGACGATCTGCTTCTGCGTCCAGTCCTTGTGCTTGGCCTTGATGAGCGCCGCGACTCCCGCGACGTACGGGGCCGAGAAGCTGGTGCCGTTGTCGGAGCAGTGTCCCCCGCCGGGAACCGTCGAGATCATGTCCACGCCCGGTGCCGCCACACCGACGAAGTCGCCGGACTGTGAGAAGGCCGCCCGTTCGTTGTTGCGGTCGGAAGAGGCGACGGCCAGGACACCGGCGAACGAGGCCGGGTAGGTCTTCTTGATGTTGCCACCGAGCCCGTCGTTGCCCGCCGAGGCGACGATCACGATGTCCTTGGCCAGGGCGGCGTTCACCGCCTGCTGCAGCTCGGGCGCGGGCTTCACGGCGTTGGCCGTGTCCTGGGAGATGTTGATGACGTCGGCGTTCGCCTGCCCGGCGGCGTAGTCGATGGCCTGCGCCAGTGTTTCCGCGGTCCCGTGACCCTCGGCGTCGTTCTGCTGGATCGGGATGATCGTCGCGTCGGGTGCCAGGCCCGTGAAGCCGGTGCCCTTCATCTCGCGCGCGGCGATGATGCCCGCGACCTTGGTGCCGTGGCCGACCACGTCGGTGGTGCCGTTCTCCTTGCCGCGCTCGATCTTGGTGCCGTTCTCGTCCTTGAGGTTCTTGTCCAGGAGATTGCGCCCGCTACCGGCGTCCACGGCCTTCGTGAGCTGAGGGTGCTTGACGTCCACGCCGGTGTCGATGACCGCCACGCGTACGCCCTTGCCGGTGGACTGCTCCCACAGCTCGTCCATCAGCACGCGTTGCAGTGCCCAGGGCCGCCCCGTGTAGTTCTTCGAGGGGAAGGTGCACTGGGTGGCGTCGTCCGCGGCTGCCGGCACCACCGGCACCGTGACGAGGAGTACGGCGGTGGCGGCCGCGGTTGTCAGCAGACGCCGGGAGGGGGTCGTGGTCACGTCGTCGCTCCTCACGAACCCTGCGGCTGGCGCGCGGCGCCGGTCGACAGGCGAGGGCCCGTCGGCAGGAAGGTGGACCAGGCGGCGGGGACGGGCGCGGGGTCGACGTCCTTGTACCCGAGCTGGATCTGCGCCTGCTGCGCCTCCTGCTGAGCTTGTTCCCGCTCCTTCTTCGAGCCGGACTCACCGATGCCCGAGTCGTCCTGCACGCTGTCGCCGTTGGACTGCATCGCGTAGCGCAGACCGGTGTCGGTCACCAGGAAGAGCGGGCCCGACTGGGGGCTGGCACCCTTGAACTGCCGGAAGAGCTGGCCGGATCCGGGAGTGACGTAGGCGCTGCTGGAGCCGGTGGGCAGCGTCGCGGGGAAGCCTGTGCCCGCCCAGGTGCTGAGCGTGCTGGCGCCGGTCTTGTCCGAGACGCCGCGCAGGACGTTGCACACGGTGTTGCGGCTTCCGCTCGCCGTGCTCGCGGAGTTGACGGTCGCCGGCCTGCTCGTGGGCCAGTCCCTCTCCTGCCCGAACGCCTCACCGGGCTCGAACGCCGCGGCGCTGACGTTCTTCGCCTTGCCGTCCTGATTCAGCTTTACCAGGGGGCGGCTGTTGAGCAGGAGCTTGGCGACGAAGTCGGAGACCGGGGCCACCCTGCCCTGCAGGACCACGTACTGCTGTGTCCTGGTGCCGGCCGTAGCCGCGAGGACCATGCCCACCTTGTTGTCCGCGGGCTGCAGATCCCCCGGAACACCCGCGTCGGTACCGGGGACCCCGTCGATGACCGGGAAGCTGACGGGGTCGCCGGTGTGCAGCGTGGCGAGCCAGTCGGCGGTCACCCGCTGAGGGGTGGGGTTCTGGTCGACCAGGGTGCGCAGCAGCAGTTCGTCCTTCTCCACCGCGTACGCCTTGCCGGTGGCGTCCACGATGTAGCGGGTCCTGTCCGGTCCCGGGCCCTCGACGTACATCAGCTCGCCGCCGCGCAGCTTCCCCGTGCCCTCGGTCTTCTTCTGCTCGCGCTCCGCGAGGACGAACGCCGCCTTCTGGATGGCCCTGCCGCCCTCGCCGGGCCGCTCGCAGACGGCCCAGCGCTTCGCGGAGCCCGCTTCGGTCTTATCGGGCAGGCGGTCCGGGGCGTAGGGGATGCCGAGCGTCGCCCCGTGCGGGATCTTGCCGCTGTCGAGGACCGATTCGTCGACGTTGACGACCGTGCCCTTGTCCGGGGCCAGGAGCAGCTTGGCGCTGGACATGTTCAGTACCGGGTGGAGCTGCGTCTTGCCGTCGGTCGTCAACACCACGTAACGGGTGGTGGACTTGCTGGCGATGATGACGTTCTCGTACGGGGTGTCCCACTTCTGGGGTGCGACGGGCTTGAACATGCCCCAGGCTCCGAACACCGCCAGGACGACCACACCGACGATCGCTCCCGGCACCACCGCGCGAAGGGGACGCGGGGCGCCCTCTTCCGTACCGGACGGGTGGGGCTGCAGGAACTGTGCGACCAACCTCCGCTTCGCGAAGGTGTAGGCATTGAGTTCGTCCCGCCGTGATGCCATGTGCGCGCTGCCCCTTCTCCCCAGTGGGCGACCAGGTTCCCACACCCCTCGCGGACCGCTGCCCCCGACCGGGACCCCTACTATGCCTGTTGGCACTTGGCTCTCATCGCTCAGGTAGGGTGATCGCCCGATCAACGCCCGTACAAAAAACGGTGAATACGGACACGAGGGGGCAACGCGGCGATGGGTGCAGCTACGGGGGAGCGCACGAGGCGGTCCGCCCAACGAACACCCGGATCTTCCCGGCGGCAACGCAGCAACGGGCCGGGCGGCGCAGCTCCCCACAGTCCCGCGGACGCCCCCGCGGCGACCACGCTCCATTCGATCTCCAGGAGCGGTCGCGTAGGGCCCGCACTCCGGCAGTTGGTGCTCGTCGAGGCGGCTCTGGCGGTCGGCGTGGTCGGCGCCGCGCTGGGCGGTGCCTGGCTGATCCCCGCCGGCGTGATCGCCTGTCTGCTGATCCTTCTCGCGGTGGTGCGCCGCCGGGGCCGGGCCGTGCAGGACTGGCTGTCGACGGTGTCGTCCCTCCGCCGTCGCAGGCGGACTGCCGAGGCACCCCCTGCCGAGACGGAGCCGCAACTGGCACCGGTGGCGGAGAACGTGCCGGGATTCGCTCCCTTCATCCATGTGGACGGCGCCCGCCGCACGGTGGGCATGGTCGGGGACGGCACGTTCCTGACCGCGGTCGTACGGGTCGAGGCGAGCGGTGAGTCGCTCCGTCAGGCGATGGGGGCCAGGGCTCTTCCCCTGTCACTCCTGGGCGACGCGCTCGCGGTGGACGACATCGTGCTGGAGTCCGCGCAGCTCGTGCAGCAGGTACGGCCCGCTCCCGCCCCGCACCTGCCGGAGCGTTCGGTTGCCCGCCTGTCGTACGCCCCCCTCCAGGACCGGGCCGGGGCGCCGGCTCTGCGGATGACCTGGGTGGCGGTGAAGCTGGATCCGGAGCTGTGCCGGGAGGCCGTGGAGGCCCGCGGTGGTGGAGTCGGAGGCGCCCAGCGCTGTCTGGTGCGGGTCGCGGACCATGTGGCGAGCAGGATCACCGGCGCCGGGTTCCGGGCGACGGTGCTGGACCAGGAGGAGCTGAACTCCGCCGTGGCCACGTCCGCGTGCGCCAGCCCCATCCTGTCGGCGCGTGCCGGGCGTCCGGACGCCGCGCCACAGCGGCGCACGGCGGAGACGACGCGGGTCTGGCGCTGCGACGACCGCTGGCACACCACGTACGCGGTGGACCGCTGGCCCGAACTGGGCCGGGGGGCGACTCCGCTCCCGCGGCTCGTCGCGCTGCTGACCTCGGTGCCCGCGTACGCGACGACCTTCAGCCTGACGGTGCGCCGAGGCGCGCACCAGGGGCACGTGTCCGTGCGTGGACACGTACGGATCACCGGCGGTAGCGACACCGAACTGGTCGGTGTACGAAGGACGTTGGAGCAGGCCGCACGGCATGCGGAGGTCGGGCTCGTACGGCTGGACCGTGAACAGCTGCCGGGCGTACTCGCCACGCTCCCGCTGGGAGGCGCGCAGTGACGAAGCACATCGCTCCGAGGCGGGGTCTGCTGGGCCCCCGCCACGCCGGCCACACACTGGCCGCGGACCACCTGGGTGCGCTGTCACTGCCGGTGGGCGACGACGGCGTGATCATCGGTGACGACGCCGAAGGCCACCCGCAGATGATCGGGTTCCACCGGCCGGCACCGTACGATGTCCTGCTGATCGGCGGCCTGTGGACCGCGCAGGTGCTGGCGCTGCGCGCCGCGGGTACGGGTGCGCGGGTGGCGGTCGAGACGGGCCGTACCCAGGCGTGGACCACGCTGGCGCAGGCCGCGGGCGCCGGTCTCGAGTGCATCTCGCTCCATGACGTGGGGCGGGTTCCGCCGACCGGAGCGACCGTGGGCAGCCCGGTCGTGGTCGTGCGCGACTGCGGCATGCGTCCGCCGCGCGGCCGTGTGGTGTCCTCGCCGTGGCAGTCGGTGCTGACGCTCCTGCCCTATCTGAGCCCGGTGGCACCGCGGTTGATGCGGGCAGCGACGCTCGTGGGCATCCAGCGGGTGTCACCGGCCGAGGCGGAGCAGATCGGCCGGATCCTGGGGCTCGCGCGGGCCGAGAGCGAGGCCCTGCCCACCCTGGCGGACGGTGTCACCCTCTGGGTGGCGGGCCGCGAACGCCACTGGGTGATGACAAGCGCTACGGACGTCGAGACCGGACTGCTGGGCACCGCGCGCAGGATGGACTGAATCCTGTCTCGTTTGCACCCCGGAACGCGCCGCCATTCAGGATCATGGCGATGAACGACACGGTTCGACCGAAGGGACGTGCGCATGGGCACCCAGCAGGAAAAGGACGAGCTCTACGCTCTCGACATCTCGGATGCCGAGTGGCTGAGCGCACCCGGTACCGAGGACGCCGAGGAACGGGTGGAGATCGCCCACCTCCCCGGGGGTGCGGTCGCCATGCGCTCCTCGCTCGACCCCGGGACGGTGCTGCGCTACACGGAGGCCGAGTGGCGCGCGTTCGTACTGGGCGCGCGGGACGGTGAATTCGACCTCAAGTAGGCGGGTGCGCAGTGCGGGGGCGGCTGTCCGGGACGGCCGCCCCCGCGCTGTGTCCTGACGCGTCCCTGGCTGCTCCCTGGCGCGTCCCGCACTGTGACCCGGCGCGTCCCGGGTGCGACAAATGGCCCGTTCCATCACGTTCTCCCTCCGTGCTCCGCTCGACGGCTGGGTGTGATCCGAGGGACAGTTGCCGCTGTGCGATACGGCCTGCCGCAGTGCGCCCCGCGGCGATTAGGGTGGGTAGGGACACGGCGGAGGAACCTGCGGGCAGGCGCCGCGCGTCGCAAGGGGGAGAGCCGGGCGGACCGGACTGCCGGAACGGTCGCCCCCACCCATCACGGCACAAGGGTGCTCGACCACACCAGGAGGCAAAGTGAACGGCGATCGGGACGAGATCAACGGGGGATGGAACACGCCCGTCGACGAGTCGTCCGACGCGGATCCCGCCGAGATGACGGGTGAGTTCACCATCGACTACACCCCGCCCGCCTGGTACACGCAGAACGCGCCGGGTGACTCGTCGGGTGGAGCGGGCTCGCACCTTGCGCCGCCTCCGCCGCAGGGGGCGCCGCTGTCCGTACCGGGGCCGCCGGCCTCGGGTGGCTTCGAGCGCGGCTGGCCGCCGGTTCCGGCAGCACCGTCCGAGGCATCTTCCGCCGCCTCGTCGGAGCCGCCCTCGCCTTCATTCACCCCCGCTCCCCCGGTCCCGGCACCGCCTGCGGCGGGCTCCGGTCAGCCGGACGCGGCGAGCGGCGCGTTCGGCGGCGGCGACGTGGAGAGCGGCGCCACCATGCGCTTCTCCCCCGCCGCGCTGAAGCAGGAGATCGCCGAACGCGAGGCGGCCAGGGCCGGGGCCGCACCCACGACGTCGGGCTCCGGCGATCCGGCCGGGCCGCCGGACGCTGCCGCCCCATCCGGGCCGGCAGCCGCAGAACCGGCCGGTCCGGTGAACGACAGGGGCTCCGAAGGGAGCGACGGCGCGGACTCCCCCGAACCGGACGCGGCGGAGCCGGACGCGGCGGAGCCGGACGCGGCGAAGAGCTCCGTGGCGGACGCGACGGAAGACCCCGTACGGACGTCCGCCGACGACCCGGAGACGGACGGCGAACAGGCCTCCGGCCAATCCGACGTACCCGTGGCCTCCGTGACGGACGCGGCGCCCAAGGACACACCCCAGGACGCACCGACCGGTACGCCGCCCACGGTTACGCCGCGGACCGGTACGCCGCCCACGGTTACGCCGCAGGCCGGCGCAGCGCCGGCGGACGTGCCCCGGAGTCCGAGTCCCGTGCCGTCGAACGCACCGGCCCCGTGGACACCGGCGCCGCCCCCGCAGGGCGCCCTCCCTCCGCTGCCGCCCGCCTTCCAGCCGGCCGCGCCGCAACCGGGCGCGCCGCAAGCCGCGCCGCAGTGGCCCGCACAGCAGCCCCCTCCGGCTGCCGGAGCACCGGGGGGCTACGGATTCCCTCAGGGCCCGACACCGCCGCCCGCACAGCCGTCCCCGCCTGCGCCCCAGCAGCAGGTTCAGCCCAACACGCCTGCCCAGCAGGGAGGTTACGGGTTCCCGCAGGCGCCCCAACAGCAAGGCGGTTACGGGTTCCCGCAGGCGCCCCAGCAGCAGTTCCCCGCCCAGGGCACGCCCCAACAGCCCCCGGCGGCACAGCCCCAGGGCGGTTACGGGTTCCCGGCCCCGCAGGCCGGCCAGCAGCAGCGGTTCCCGGCGCAGGGGGCCCCGCTCCCCCCGCAGATCCCGCAGCAGCCGGCCCATGGCACCCCGAACCTGCCTGCCCAGCAGCAGCAGCAGCGGCAGCAGCAGCAGCAGCAGCAGCAGCACGAGGCCTACCAGGCCCAGCCGCCTGCACCGCAGGCCCCGCCCGTCGATCCGCGCACCGGTTCCGCCTGGCCGACGCCGGTCACCCACGACCAGCGCGAGCGCTCCGTGCCGGGCGCCCCGCTCGGCTACACGGCCGCCGTGGAGCTGTCCTCGGACCGGCTGGTCCGGGGCAAGCAGAAGGCCAAGAGCAGCCGCACCCCGTCGGCCGCCTCGCGCTTCAAGCTGGGCGGGAAGAAGGAGGAGGTCGAGCGGCAGCGCAAGCTGGACCTGATCCGCACGCCGGTGCTGTCGTGCTACCGGATCGCGGTGATCAGCCTCAAGGGCGGTGTCGGCAAGACCACGACGACCACCGCGCTCGGCTCCACCCTCGCCACCGAGCGGCAGGACAAGATCCTCGCCATCGACGCCAACCCGGACGCCGGCACGCTCGGCCGGCGGGTGCGCCGCGAGACCGGGGCCACCATCCGCGACCTGGTCCAGGCGATCCCGTACCTCAACTCGTACATGGACATCCGCCGCTTCACCTCGCAGGCGCCGTCCGGTCTGGAGATCCTCGCCAACGACGTGGACCCGGCGGTCTCCACGGCCTTCAACGACGAGGACTACCGCCGGGCGATCGACGTCCTGGGCAAGCAGTACCCGATCATCCTCACCGACTCGGGCACCGGCCTGCTCTACAGCGCGATGCGCGGGGTGCTGGACCTCGCCGACCAGCTGATCATCATCTCGACGCCGTCCGTCGACGGTGCCTCCAGCGCGTCCACCACGCTCGACTGGCTGTCGGCGCACGGTTACGCGGAACTGGTGCAGCGTTCCCTGACCGTCATCTCCGGTGTCCGCGAGACCGGAAAGATGATCAAGGTCGACGACATCGTGCAGCACTTCGAGACCCGCTGCCGGGGCGTGGTGGTCGTGCCGTTCGACGAGCACCTGTCGGCCGGCGCCGAGGTGGACCTCGACATGATGCGCCCGAAGACCCGCGAGGCCTACTTCAACCTCTCCGCGCTCGTCGCGGAGGACTTCCAGCGGGCCCAGCAGCAGCAGGGACTGTGGACCGCGGACGGCACCAGCCCGCCACCCCAGTTCGCCCCGCCGATGCCCGGTCAGCAGACGCCCGGGCAGCAGCAGTACGCACCCCAGCCCCAGCCCGGGCAGCCGTACCCGGGTCAGCCGTACCCCGGGCAGCAGTACCCCGGACAGCCGTACCCCGGGCAGCAGCCGTATCCACCCCAGCAGCCGCACGCACCCGGTGGGCAGCAGCCGTACGGGGGACAGCAGCACTACGGTGGGCAGCAGCCGTACGGGGGACAGCAGCCCCCGCCCCATCAGGCCGCCGCCGCACCGCAGCAGCCGTACGCGGGGCCGGGTGCGGGGAGCAACGGCTGGCAGCAGCAGCCCTCCCAGGCACCGCCCGGCGGGGGCCCGGCCGGACCGCCTCCGCCGCCCGCGCAACACGATGGCCAGGCACATCAGCCAGGACAGCCCGAACTGCGAGGACCGGTTCCGCCGTCGGGCCGGCAGCAGCACCCTCCCCAGCCACCGCCGGCGCCTCAGCAGTAGGGCCGGAGAGGTCTGAACCAATGAGGGCCCGCACCGTGTACACGGTGCGGGCCCTCATCGCATTCCCGCAGACCACACGCGGTTTGGCGGACCGTTGACGCGACCCGACGGCGCTGATAGACCTTCGCTTCACCAGCTGGCGAACCAGAGATCTGCCCGCCTTCACCATGCGAGTAATGACGCGAGGTCACCGTCCATGGTCACAAGATTCCCCTCACGTTCCTTCCGCCCCCCAGGCCGCCGCCTGCGTATCCTCCTCGCCTCCGGAGCCGCCGCCCTGGCCCTGGCCGCCGGATCGGTCGTCCTCGGCAGCCCCTTCGGCCCCTCCCCGCAGGAAGCGCAGGCCGCCGACGGGAAGTCGACCCTCACGGTCGCGGTCGCGCAGAGCGTCGACTCCCTGAGTCCGTTCCTCGCGCAGCGGCTGGTGTCCACGAGCATCCACCGCCTGATGTACGACTACCTCACCAACTACGACGCCAAGGACAGCCGCACGATCCCCGGGCTCGCCACCGAGTGGGAGACCTCGGCGGACAAGCTGACGTGGACGTACACCATCCGGTCGGACTCGAAGTGGTCGGACGGCGAGAAGGCCACCGCCGAGGACGCGGCGTGGACCTTCAACAAGATGATGACGGACGAGGGCGCCGCCACCTCGAACGGCAGCTTCGTCGGCAACTTCAAGAAGGTGACGGCGACCGGCCCGGACAAGCTGGTCATAGAGCTGAAGCAGCCTCAGGCCACGATGACGGCGCTGGACGTGCCCATCGTCCCCAGGCACGTCTGGGAGAAGGTCGGCGACTTCTCGAAGTTCAACAACGACACGAAGTTCCCCGTCGTCGGCAACGGGCCCTTCATCCTGACGGACTACAAGGTCGACAGCTACGTGAAGCTGAAGGCCAACAAGGACTTCTGGCGCGGCGCCCCCAAGTTCGACGAGCTCGTCTTCCGGTACTACAAGGACCAGGACGCGGCCGTGGCGGCCCTCCGAAAGGGTGAAGTCTCCTTCGTCGCCGGAAGTCCGAGTCTGACGCCCGCGCAGGCCGAGTCACTCAAGACCACCGACAACATCAAGGTGAACGACGCCCCCGGCCGGCGCTTCTACGCGCTTGCCACCAACCCCGGCGCACGGACCAAGGACGGCCAGAAGTTCGGCGACGGGCACCCGGCGCTGCTGGACCAGAAGGTCCGCCGGGCGCTGTTCATGGCCGTGGACCGCACGGCCATCATCGACAAGGTCTTCCAGGGCTACGCCATGGAGGGTGAGGGCTACATCCCGCCGCGTTACGGCTCGTACTTCTGGAAGCCGACGGCCGGGCAGAAGCTCGCCTACGACCCGGCGAAGGCCGCTGCCCTGCTCGACGAGGCGGGCTACCGGAAGAACAGCGCCGGCAAGCGGACCGGCAAGGACGGCAAGGCGCTCGACTTCCGCATCCTGTGCCACGCCACGGACCCCAACGACAAGGCCATCGGGAAGTACCTCCAGGAGTGGTGGGGCGATCTCGGCATCGGTCTGAAGGTCGACTGCCTCGACAACGTCTCGGACCCCTGGTACGCGGGTGAGTACGACCTCGCCTTCGACGGCTGGTCCGTCAACCCGGACCCCGACTTCGTCATGTCGATCCACACCTGCGCTGCGCTGCCCGCCAAGGCGAAGGAGTCCGCGGCGACGGACAACTTCATCTGCGACAAGCAGTACGACGAGCTCTACGCGAAGCAGCTGGCCGAATACGACCCCGCCAAACGGGCCGACCTCGTGAAGCAGATGGAGTCGCGGCTGTACGACACGGGATACATGAATGTCATGGCGTACCCGAATGCCGTCGAGGCCTACCGGACCGACCAGATCGAGTCGATCACGACCATGCCCTCGGACGCGGGCAACATCTACGGTCAGGACGGTTACTGGAGCTGGTGGTCGGCTGTCCCGGCCGACGGCGCGTCGGGCGGCTCGTCCGGCGACGGCGGCAGCTCCACCGGGGTCCTCATCGGTGTCGGTGTCGCCGTAGCCGTCCTCGCCGGTGGCGGGCTGCTGTTCGCCATGCGTCGCCGTTCCACCGCGGAAGACCGTGAATAGCCCATGAGCACAGAAAGCACTCCCGCGCTCCTGAAGGGCGTGGCGGGCGTGGACGCTGTGCGGACCGGCGGCCCGGCTCCGGCCGGTCCGCCGGCCCGCAGTCCACGCGCCCGGAGCACGACCGCCTACCTCCGCTATGCGGCGGGCAAGCTGGCCGGTGCGGCCGTCTCGCTCTTCGCCGTGCTCGTGACCAGCTTCTTCCTGTTCCGCCTGATCCCGGGCGACCCGGTCAAGCAGATGACGGGCGGCCGGCAGGTGTCGACCGAGCAGATCGCGGCGATGCGGCGGGAGTTCGGCCTGGACCTGCCGCTGTGGCAGCAGTTCACCGAATACTGCGGCAAGGCTCTGACCGGGGACTTCGGTACCTCGTACCAGTTCCGCGCCCCCGTCATGGACAAGATCACCGAGGCGCTGCCGGCGACACTGCTCCTCACCGGCACCGCGTTCGTGATCTACACGGCGATCGGCATCTGGCTGGGCGCCAGGTCCGCCTGGCGCAACGGCTCGGCCGGTGACCGCTTCCACACCGCCTTCGCGCTGACGCTGTACTCGGTGCCCTCGTTCTGGCTCGGTCTGCTCCTGATCGTCACCCTGTCGGTGGGCATCGGGCCGGTCCCCGGCATGTTCCCGACCGGGGGCATGGAGTCCGGCGGGGGGAGCGGCCTCGCCCACGTCCTCGACGTGGCCCACCACATGGTGCTGCCCGTCGTCACCCTCGTCGCCGTCGAGTACGCGCGCACCCTGCTGGTGATGCGGTCCTCGCTGCTCGACGAGATGGGCAGCGACTACCTGACGACGGCACGGGCGAAGGGGCTGCGCGACGACCTCGTACGCCGCAGGCACGCCGTCCCGAACGCGATGCTGCCGACGGTGACGCTGCTCTTCGTCAACCTGGGCAACACGGTCGCCGGCGCCATCCTGGTGGAGACGGTGTTCTCCTGGCCGGGCCTCGGCGGGCTCTTCTACCAGGCGCTCAGCGTGCCCGACCTGCCACTGGTGCAGGCGCTGTTCTTCGTCTTCGCCGCCGCGGTGATCCTGATGAACACGCTCGCCGATGTGATCTATCCGCTCCTCGATCCCCGGGTGGGCCGATGACGACGACTACCGACGCCGCGCCGGCCCCCGGCCCGCGCGCACTCACCTGGGCCCGCAGGCGTCAGGCGGCGGGCCGCTTCTGGCAGCAGTACCGCGGCCACCGGGCGGGCCTCGTAGGCCTGGCCGTGCTCGCGGTCATCGCCCTGACCGCGCTGGCCGCCCCGCTGCTGGTCGGCGAGGGCTCCCGGAGCGTCACCGCCGCGCCGGGCGGCCCGCTGGAGTCACCGAGTGCCGGGTTCCCGCTCGGCACCGACCAGTTCGGGCGCAGTCTGCTCGCCCTCCTGGTGTGGGGGACACGGGTCTCCCTGACCGTGGGCCTGCTCGCCGCGTTCCTCTCTGTGGCCATCGGGACCCTGGTGGGGATCACGGCCGGCCACTTCAAGGGCTGGTACGGCAACATCGTCATGCGGATCACCGACTGGTTCCTGGTGATGCCGACGCTGGTGCTCGCCATCGCTCTGGCCACCGTGCTCTCGCGGTCGGTCTGGACGACGATCCTCGCGATCGGCGTGACGACCTGGCCCACGACCGCGCGGCTCGTACGCGCGCAGACGCTGTCCGTCGAGTCACGCCCGTACATCGAGCGCTCCAAGGCGCTCGGCGGCGGGCACGGCCACATCATGTCCCGCCACGTCCTGCCCAACGTGATGCCGCTGGTGCTCGCACAGACCACGCTGGTGATCTCCACCGCCATCCTCACGGAGGCGACCCTCGCCTTCCTCGGGCTCGGCGATCCCACGATCGTCTCCTGGGGCGGACTGCTCCAGGACGCCCGTGAGGCCGGAGCGGTCAGCTCCGGCAACTGGTGGTACCTCGCTCCGCCCGGACTCGCCATCGCGGTCGTCGCCCTCGCGTTCACCCTGTGCGGCCGCACCGTCGAATCCGTGCTCAACCCCAAGCTGGGGGTGTCCCGTTGACCGCTGTGAAGACCGAGAGCGTCGAGAGGCCGGAGACCGGGCAGCCGCTGCTCGACGTACGGAATCTGCACGTCACCTACGGCTCGGGGGCCTCGGCCGTCCCCGCCGTGCGAGGTGTGGACCTGCGGGTGGAGGCGGGGCAGAAACTCGGCATCGCCGGCGAGTCCGGCTGCGGTAAGTCGACGCTGGCGCTCGCCCTGCTGCGGCTGCTGCCCGCGTCGGCGACTCTGAGCGGCGAGATCCTGCTGGACGGCGAGGACGTCCTCACCATGAAGTGGGGGCGGCTGCGGGCCGTGCGCTGGGCGGGTGCGTCGATCGTCTTCCAGGGCGCGATGCACTCGCTGAACGCCGTGCACCGCATCGGGGACCAGATCGCCGAACCGATCCTGCTGCACGGCGGAGGGGCCCCGGCCGCCGCCCGCCGGCGCGCCGGTGAGCTGCTGGAGCAGGTGGGTCTTCCGGCCGCGCGCGCGGACGCCTATCCGCACGAGCTGTCCGGCGGTCAGCGCCAGCGCGTGATGATCGCGATGGCGCTGGCCTGCGACCCCCGGCTGATCATCGCCGACGAACCCACCACCGCGCTCGACGTGATGATCCAGGCGCAGATCCTGCGGCTGATCGAACAGCTCGTCAGCGACCAGGACCTCGGTCTCATCATGATCAGCCACGATCTCGCGGTGCTCTCCGACACGTGCGACCGGCTGTCGGTGATGTACGCGGGCCGGGTCGTCGAGGAGGGTCCCGCCAAACAGGTTCACGACAGCGCCAGGCATCCGTACGGCAGCGCCCTGTCGGCCGCGTTCCCGCGCATCGGGGACCTCTCGTCGCGGCGCGCGCCGCGCGGCCTGCCGGGTGACCCGCCGGATCCATCGGCCCTGCCCTCCGGCTGTACGTTCCATCCGCGCTGCACGGCGGCGCTGGACTCCTGCGCCACCGAGGACCAGGTACTGCGGCCGGCCGGTCAGTCCCGGCGGGCGGCCTGTGTGCTGGTGGAACCGGAAGCGACCGTGACGCCCGGTCCGCACGGCGGTGCCGGGGAAGCAAGGAGCACCCCATGACGACCACTCCCCCGGCCCCCCTGCTCAGCGCCCGGTCGCTGGAGGTCGCGTTCCCCGGCCGTCGCGGGGCGGCGACCGCCCGGGCCGTCGACGGGGTCGACCTCGACATCCGTCCCGGCGAGATCGTCGCCCTGGTCGGTGAGTCGGGCTGCGGCAAGACGACGCTGGCCCGGTCCCTGCTGGGCCTGGTGCCGCCCACGGCCGGCCGGGTCACCTTCGACGGCGAGCCCCTCGACTACACGGGCCGGGCGCTCAAGGCGTACCGCAGGCGGGTGCAGCTGGTGCTGCAGGACCCCAGCGGTTCCCTCAACCCCCGCCACACGGTGTACGACGCGGTGGCGGAGGGCCTGCGCATCCACGGCTACGCGGGCGACGAGCGGACAGCGGTGTCCGGGGCACTGGCGCGGGCGGGGCTGCGGCCCCCGGAGCGGTTCTTCCTGCGCTTTCCGCACGAGCTGTCCGGTGGTCAGCGCCAGCGCGTCGTGATCGCGGGCGCGCTGGTCCTGGAGCCGGAGCTCATCGTCGCGGACGAGCCCGTGGCGTCGCTGGACGCCTCGGTGCGCGGCGAGATCCTGGCCCTGGTGCTGCGGCTGCGTGACGAGCTGGGTCTGTCGGCGCTGGTGGTGACGCACGATCTGGGGCTGGCGTGGAACATCGCGGACCGGGTGGCGGTGATGTATCTCGGCCGGATCGTGGAGACGGGTGACGTCGAGCAGATCCTCACGGCTCCCCGGCATCCGTACACACAGGCGCTGCTGTCCGTGCTGCCGGAAGGTGACGGCGAGCCGGTGATCCTGACGGGCGAGCCGCCGAACCCCTCGAAGATCCCGTCCGGCTGCCGCTTCCACGCCCGCTGCCAGGTCCTCGCCTCGGGCGAGGCGCAGCGCGCGGGCGTCGCGGACGCGTGCCGCACGGCGGAACTGCCGGTGCTGGAGGGTGACGGACGGAGCCAGGTCGCCTGCCACTGGGCGGCGGCGGGGGCTCCGGTGACCACGGCCGGATAGGGACGACACCCCGCCCGCGGTCCCCGTGGCGGGGCCGCGGGCCCGGCGCTGCGGTCGTCAGGGCGTCCGGTACGCCGGGGCGAGGCGGGCGTCAGGCCCGTTCGTACGCCGCGACCAGCTCGCTGGAACGCTTCACGTCCGCGGCCATCGCCACGAGCAGTTCGTCGATCGAATCGAACTTCAGCATCCCGCGTACGTAGGCGAGGAAGTCCACCGCCACGTGCAGCCCGTACAGGTCGAGGCCGACGCGGTCGATCGCGTACGCCTCGACCGTGCGCTCCGTGCCGTCGAACTGCGGGTTCGTGCCCACGGAGATCGCGGCGGGCATCGCCTCGCCGTTCACCGTGAGCCAGCCGGCGTAGACGCCGTCGGCGGGGACCGCGGTGTGCGGCAGGGTCTCGACGTTCGCCGTGGGGAAGCCGAGCTCGCGGCCGCGCTGGGCGCCGCGCACGACGACGCCCTCGACGCGGTGGGGGCGGCCGAGGATCTCAGCGGCGCCCCCGACATCTCCCTCGGCGACCAGGCGCCGGGTGAGCGTGGAGGAGAACGGCGCGCCGCCGCCCGCCTCGCCGGTCACATGGAGGTCGATGACCTCGGTCCGGAAGTCGTACGTCGGGCCGAGCTCGGCCAGGAAGGCGACGTTGCCCGCCGCCCGGTGTCCGAAGCGGAAGTTGGGGCCTTCCACGACCAGCTGCGCGTGCAGCTTGTCGACGAGCACCTTCACGACGAAGTCGGCGGGCGAGAGCTTCGAGAACTCGGCGGTGAACGGCAGGACCAGTACCGCGTCCACACCCAGTCCGGCCATGAGCTCGGCACGCCGGTGGTGCGGGGCGAGCAGCGGCGGGTGGGTGCCGGGGCGGACGACCTCGCTGGGGTGCGGGTCGAAGGTCACGACGACGCAGGGCACACCGAGCTCGCGCGCCCGCTCCACGACACGGCCGATGAGCAGCTGGTGTCCGCGGTGCACCCCGTCGTAGGAGCCGATGGTGACGACGCTTCGTCCCCAGCCCTCAGGGATGTCCTCCAAGCCACGCCAGCAGTGCACTGTGACCGCTCCTTGCCCGAACCTGTGTACGTGTAGATGTCGATTACGCAGGTCTAAGACTGCCATGCTCACGTCCTGCGGCCTGCATCGGCACCGGGATCCCGGACCTCGGACCGTCCAGTTCCTCCATCGTCCGCCTGGCGCCGGGGCCCACGACGACGGCCCACTCGTCGGGGGCGTCCGCGAGCCAGCGGGTGACGAGCGCCGCGAATCCGGGAACGTCCCGGGCGAGTTCGGCCAGCCCGTGGTCGAAGCGGGCCGCGCCCTCGGGAGTCCGCGCGAGGAGCATCCCGGTGCGGTGCACCAGAGCCCGTGTGCGGGCTTCGGGACGGCGTCCGGAACCTGCCGCGGCCGCCCGCAGCAGGGCGTCGAGGACCTCCGGATCCCTGCCGGTGTCCTGCTCGAACTCAAGCAGGACCTCCAGCAGCTCGGCCCGCAGCGGCCTCGACGCCGCGCTCCCGGTGTCGGCGAGCACCCGGGCGAGCGCGGCGCGTACGGGCGGCGGAGCGGGCCGGTCCCGCAGCAGCCCGGTCAGCAGGGGCAGCAGCAGGGCGCGGGCGGCCGGGCTGTGCTCCAGCCTGAGGCCGACGTAGGCGGCGGTCTCAGCAGCGGCGTCCTGGCCGGCACGGCCGCGGCTCTCGACGTAGTGGCGTACGAGACCGGGGGCGTGCAGCGCCAGGGCGGGCGTGTCCAGGGAGGCCAGCTCCCGCAGTACGCCGTCGGCGCCGTTCCCGGGGAGGGACAGACGGGCGCGCAGTGCGGCCAGTACCGGCTCGGGGTGCTCGGGGAACACCTCCGTGAGCAGCGCCACCGGCAGCCGGGGGTCACCGGCGGCGAAGATCCGGAGGGCCTGCGGCAGGTAGCGGCGCCCTGCCCCCGGGTCCCTTACGAGGACGGTGAGGGCCTGGGCGTGCAGGGCGGTGTCGTCCGGCCGGGCCAGCAGCGTGAGCGCCGCGCCGCGCAGCAGTGCGCGGTCGGACTCGGAGTGGGTACGGACGGCGGCGAGCGTGGCGTGGAGGGCTGCGGCGGCGCGCCGGGCGGGCCGCTCCTCGTCACGTGCCCACCGGTCGACGGCCCGGCAGAGGGCGCCGGTCCCGTCCTCGGCGAGGGCGGCGAGCAGTTCGGCGGCGCGCGGGTGCGCGGTGTCCACGAGCGCCTCGGTCAGGTCGTCGACGGCGAGGTCCCGGCGGGCGTACAGGAGGGCCTGTGCCGCGGCGGCCACGGTGAGCCTCATCGGCACACCCTCCTCGGCGGGCAGCGGGGTCTCGTCGGTGAACCAGCGGCACAGCAGGGCCTGGACGGTCCTGGGGCGGGCGGAGAGGCGCCGGGACACGGCATCCAGATACCGCTCGCCGCCCTCCGTGCGCGGGGCGCCGTCGGCGGGCAGGAGGCGGCGCAGGAGGTCGATCCGGTCGTCCTCCGGCAGCCGGATCCGGCGCCAGAACCAGGGCCCGAATTCGGCGTAGGGGCCGAGGGCGGCCTGGCCGCCGGAGAGGGACCGCCGGGTGATCCGGCCCGCGAGCACCCGCAGCACCCCGAGGCAGGGCCGGGCGTCCGGCACGCGGAGCAGGCTCTCACGGAGCAGGCGGGCAGCCCACCAGGCCGCGTCGGTGAGGCGCTCGTGTGCGCCGGGTGCGGACGGCAGGCGGTCCATCGCCTCGATCAGGTCCGCCATCCGGTGGGCCAGCGCCGCGTGTCCCTGCCGCCGCTCCAGCAGGAGCATCGCCTGGAGCACCGGGCCGATGCGATGGCGCGGCACGGGGAGGCTGCCGGGTTCCGCCGGGTCCTGCGGGGCGGGTGCGGGCGCCGCGGCGGCGCCGTCCGCGTGCCAGCGGTGGACCAGCGAGTGCAGCGCCGCGTCCAGGTCGAGGTGCGCGCCCTGCACCCAGTCGCCCAGCTCCTCGTGAGCGAAGCGGTATCCCGCACCGGCCGGGACCAGCAGCCCCTCGGTGAGGACGGCCGGGGCCCATCCCGTGCGCCAGGGGAAGATCTCCTCGAAGGTCTCACGGTCCAGCTCGCCCTGCCCCGGACCGAGGCAGCGCCTGGCCGCCTCGTGGACCTGGCCGGCGACCTTCGCCGCCAGCCTGCGGACCGCGGCGCCCCGGAGCCGGGGCTCGGCCCGGGCGCCGATGCGGACGGCGACCCGGACGCAGGCGAGGTCCAGATAGGCGGCGAAGACCTCCTCTGTCCCGGGCACGCCGGGTACGTCGGGAGGCAGCGCCGCACGCACCTCGCCGAGCAGGCGCAGGGTGAGGGGGTGCCGGTCGTGACCCTGCGCGATCGAGCCGGGCGGGATGCCGTACCGCTCGCCCGCCCGCTCGGCCTGTTCCGCCGTGAGGTCGCCGAGCCGGACGGCGGGCGGCAGCCCCCCGACCGGTTCCTCCGCCCGCTCCGGCCTGTGCAGGGCGCCCGGCGGATACAGCGCACCGGCGGTCTCCCAGTGCTCGGGACGGCAGGCGACGACCATCCGCACCTCGTGCGCCAGGAGCCACTCGGCCGTCGCCACGGTCCACCCGGCGAGCCGGTGGGCCAGCACGGGCGGCATCTCCTCCGGGCCGTCCACGACGACGAGGAGCGGGTTCCCGGAGGCCGCGGCGAGGCGGGCCACCCGCTCCGGAGTGGCTGCCTCCATGTCGCCCCGGCCGCCCGCAGCGGTGACGATCCTCCCGGAGCGCTCCAGCGCCCGGGTCATCGCGTCGGCGACCGAGAGGTCGTCGGCCAGCAGATCGGCTCCGCGCAGCCAGAGCGTCAGGGCGGGCACGGGCCCGCGGGCACGGCGGCCGGCGAGGGCCGCGAGCTCCGTGGTGCGGCCGGTTCCCGGGGCTCCGACCAGACCGAGCACGGGCCCCGTCCCGGCCTCGAAGGCGGTGAACTCCACGCTGATTTCCGGACGTTCGACGGCCTCCGTGCCGCAGGGCCGGCCGTCGGCCTGGCCCAGCGAGGTGGCGGTCAGCAGCAGCGCGCCCGCCAGGTTGAGGTCGCAGCCGTACCCCGGGACACCGCCCGCGTTGCGCCGGAGCACCTCGGCCAGCGGCCCAGGGGTGTCCCTGGGCGTCAGCGTCACCGCGAGGCCGGCGGTCTCGCGCCCGGCGCTCAGCGCGGTCGAGAGCACGCCCAGGACGGCCCCGGTGCGCGGGTCGGTCACGGGCCCGCCGACGGCGGCTCCGCCGGAGCGCAGCGCGTCGCGCCCGTCCGTACCGAGGGCGAGCTCCAGCGCGTCGCCCACGGCGTGCTCGTGTCCGCCCTCGGAATACGTCGCCGGGGTCGTGCCGAGCACCCGTGCCTCACGCCAGCCGTGGGCGGCGATCCGGACATAGGTGCCCGTGTCGATCTGCTCGCGTACGGCGATGGGGAGCGGCTCGACTCCCAGCGCCTCCGGGCCACCGGTGCGCAGCAGGGCGAGGCCGAGAGCGGGCAGCGCCGTGATGTCGTCGGGGCCGACGGTGCGACTGCGGCCGTCGGCGGCGTGCAGCGTCAGGTGCGTGGAGCGCCCCACGGCCTGGTGGCTGGTGACGACAGTGCCCCGGTCGTCCGCGACGAATCCGGTCCCCCGCGGCCGGCCTGCCTGATCGCAGATTCTCACAAGTTTCGACCGGTCCCCGCTGCCCATGCTCCGACGGTAGGTCCCAGGTGATCGCCACCGGAAACGCGCGGGACGAAAGCGCCCCCCTCGCACCCCTCAGTCACTCCGAGCGCCCGCCCGTTGGGGTGAATCGGCGGGTTCTTCTGGACAGGGATGGTCCCTGGAGGGGGATCGTGGAGCGGGCTCGCACCCGAGGGGGCGGGCCCGCTCCACGATGGGCGGAGCCCATGGGGACGTCGCGTCAGGCGAAGACGGCGAGGCTCTTGGCCTTGCCCTTCTGCTCCTCGACGAGCACCAGGAACGCCCCGTCGGGCCCGAATACCCCGACCGGCCCCGGCGGGTACGACGGCATGTCCAGCCTTACGCCGTTGAGCAGCAGCTTGGCGCGCTTCTCGTCGACGTCCCAGCGCGGGAAGGCCGAGG
The DNA here is from genome assembly GCF_001700505.1 of Streptomyces mutomycini. Taxonomy (GTDB): domain Bacteria; phylum Actinomycetota; class Actinomycetes; order Streptomycetales; family Streptomycetaceae; genus Streptomyces; species Streptomyces mutomycini. The sequence continues at coordinate 4,279 of NZ_MAPV01000029.1, read as the reverse complement.
CGGCCGCCTCGGCCACCGGCATCACGGTCAGCTCCTGCTGGTGCTGCTCCAGCGTCCGCGCCGCGTCGAGGCCGTACGGTCCGACGCGCGTGCGGCGCAGCGCGGTCAGGTGCCCGCCGACACCGAGCCCGGCGCCGAGGTCACGGGCCAGGGCGCGGATGTACGTACCCGAGGAGCACACGACGGAGACGACCAGGTCGACGACCGGGGTGCCGTCCTCCGCGACCGCCTCGCGCACGTCGTAGACGCGGAAGGACGAGATGGTCACCGGGCGGGCCGGGATCTCGAACTCCTCGCCGCCGCGCACCCGGGCGTAGGACCGCTTGCCGTCGATCTTGATGGCGCTGACCTTGGACGGCACCTGCATGATCGCGCCGCTCAGTGCGGCGACCCCCGCGTCGATGCCCTCGCGGGTCACCCCCGAGGCGTCGGTGGACGAGGTGATCTCGCCCTCCGCGTCGTCGGTGACGGTGTCCTGGCCGAGCCGGATCGTCCCCAGGTACTCCTTCTCGGTGAGCGCGAGATGACCGAGCAGCTTGGTCGCCCTCTCCACACCGAGCACGAGGACACCGGTGGCCATGGGGTCCAGCGTGCCGGCGTGGCCGACCCGCCGTGTGCGGGCGATGCCGCGCATCTTGGCCACGACGTCGTGCGAAGTGAAGCCGGACGGCTTGTCGACGATGACAAGTCCGTCCGGCGTCCTGTCCTGCTTGTTCTGCGTCATGCGGAAGGCGAGTCCCCGTCGTTCTCGTCGGTCTCGTCCTCGGGCTTGCGGTACGGGTCGGCGCCGCCGGCGTACGTGGCACCGGAGGACGCCTGACGGACCTTGGCGTCCGAGGCGCGTGCCCGGTCGAGCAGGTCCTCGATCGCCTTGGCGTTGTCCGGCAGGGCGTCGGCCACGAAGGCCAGGGTGGGGGTGAACTTCGTCCCCGCCGCGGCACCGACCGCCGAGCGCAGGATGCCCTTGGCACTCTCCAGTCCGGCGGCCGCGCTGGCCCGCTCCTCGTCGTCCCCGTAGACCGTGTAGAAGACCGTGGCCTCCCGCAGGTCGCCGGTGACACGGGTGTCCGTGATGGTCACGTGCGTGCCCAGACGCGGGTCCTTGATACCGCGCTGCAGTTTCTCGGCGACCACCACCTGGATGAGGTCCGCCAGCTTCTTTGCCCGCGCGTTGTCGGCCACTGGTCCGTCTCCTATCTGAACGTGCTCAATCGTCTTCGTCGCTGTGCAGCCGCCGTCGTACGGACAGCAGCTCCACTTCCGGCCGGCCCGCGATCATTCGCTCGCACCGGTCGAGTACGTCTGTGAGGTGCCCGGTGTCCCCGGAGACCACGGCAAGACCGATCTCGGCCCTGCGGTAGAGGTCCTGGTCGCCCGTCTCCGCGACACTCACCGCGAACCTGCGGTGGAGCTCGGCGACGATCGGGCGGACGACCGAGCGCTTCTCCTTCAACGACCGTACGTCGCCGAGGAGCAGATCGAAGGACAGTGTCCCCACATACATGTGTGTCCGGATGTCCCGCCGGTTCGGGGTCGCGCCCCGCCATCGCTTGGCGGGGACCTCAGAACCGTACACGCAACGGCCGGGGCCGATCGACGGAAATAACGACCCGTCGACCGGCCCCGACCGTGCAGGAGAGCCCGGGGGGCTCCCCCGGGAATCCCCGTTGATCAGCCTCGCGGCTTCTCGCGCATCTCGTACGTCGCGATGACGTCGTCGATCTTGATGTCGTTGAAGTTTCCGAGGTTGATACCGCCCTCGTAGCCTTCGCGGATCTCGGTGACGTCGTCCTTGAAGCGGCGCAGACCGGAGATGTTGAGGTTCTCCGCGATGACCTTGCCATCGCGCAGCAGGCGCGCCTTGGTGTTGCGCTTGACCTCGCCGGAGCGGACCAGCACACCGGCGATGTTGCCCAGCTTGGACGAGCGGAAGATCTCGCGGATCTCCGCCGTGCCGAGCTCGACCTCTTCGTACTCCGGCTTGAGCAGACCCTTGAGGGCCGCTTCGATCTCCTCGATCGCCTGGTAGATGACCGAGTAGTACCGGACGTCCACGCCTTCGCGCTCGGCCATCTGCTCGGCACGCCCTGCGGCGCGCACGTTGAAGCCGATCACGATGGCGTCGGAGCCGGTCGCCAGGTTGATGTCCGACTCGGTGACCGCACCCACACCGCGGTGCAGGATCCGGATGTCGACCTCTTCGCCGACGTCGAGCTGGAGCAGCGAGGACTCGAGGGCCTCCACCGAACCGGACGCGTCGCCCTTGATGATGAGGTTGAGCTCCTGGACCAGACCGGCCTTGAGCGCCTCGTCCAGGTTCTCCAGGGAGAACCGGACGCCCTTGCGGGCGAAGTTGGCGTTGCGCTCACGGGCGGCACGCTTCTCGGCGATCTGACGGGCCGTACGGTCCTCGTCGACCACCAGGAGGTTGTCGCCGGCGCCCGGGACGTTGGTGAGACCGAGCACCAGGACGGGGGTCGAGGGACCCGCTTCCTGGACGTTCTGACCGTTGTCGTCGAGCATGGCGCGGACTCGGCCGTAGGCGTCGCCCACGACCACCGTGTCACCGATGCGCAGCGTTCCGCGCTGGACCAGGACGGTCGAGACGGCACCGCGACCGCGGTCGAGGTGGGACTCGATCGCAATACCCTGCGCGTCCTGCTCCGGGTTGGCCCGCAGGTCGAGCGAGGCGTCGGCGGTGAGGACGACGGCCTCCAGAAGAGCCTCGATGTTGAGGCCCTGCTTGGCGGAGATGTCGACGAACATGGTGTCGCCGCCGTACTCCTCGGCCACCAGACCGAACTCGGTGAGCTGACCGCGCACCTTGGTCGGGTCGGCGCCCTCGACGTCGATCTTGTTGACCGCGACCACGATCGGCACCTCGGCCGCCTTGGCGTGGTTCAGCGCCTCGATCGTCTGGGGCATCACACCGTCGTTGGCCGCCACCACGAGGATCGCGATGTCGGTCGACTTCGCACCACGGGCACGCATGGCGGTGAACGCCTCGTGACCCGGGGTGTCGATGAAGGTGATCTTGCGGTCCTCGCCGTTGACCTCGGAGGAGACCTGGTACGCACCGATGTGCTGCGTGATGCCGCCGGCCTCGCCCGCGACGACGTTCGTCTTGCGGATCGCGTCCAGCAGTCGGGTCTTACCGTGGTCGACGTGACCCATGACGGTCACGACCGGCGGACGCGAGACCAGAGCCTCTTCGCCGCCCTCGTCCTCGCCGAACTCGATGTCGAAGGACTCGAGCAGCTCGCGGTCCTCCTCCTCCGGGCTGACGATCTCGAGGACGTAGTTCATCTCGTCCGCGAGGAGCTTCAGCGTCTCGTCGGAGACGGACTGCGTGGCGGTGACCATCTCGCCGAGGTTCATCATCACGGCGACGAGCGACGCCGGGTTGGCGTTGATCTTCTCCGCGAAGTCGGTCAGGGACGCACCGCGCGACAGCCGGACAGCCTGCCCGTTGCCGCGAGGCAGCATGACGCCGCCCACCGACGGGGCCTGCATGGCCTCGTACTCCTGGCGCCTCTGACGCTTCGACTTCCGGCCACGACGCGCGGGACCACCGGGACGGCCGAACGCACCCTGCGTGCCACCACGGGCACCCGGGCCGCCGGGACGTCCACCGAATCCGGGACGACCGCCGAAGCCGCCGCCACCACCGGGACGGCCTGCGCCGCCACCGCCACCGGGACCACCGGGACGGCCTGCGAAGCCGCCACCGCCGCCACCGGGACCGGCCGGACGGCCTGCGAAGCCGCCGCCACCGGGACGACCGCCGCCGCCACCGGGGCGACCGCCGCCGCCGGCACCGGGACCACGGCCACCGCCGGGGCCACCGCCGGGACGCGGACCCGCGGCGGGACGCTGCGGCATCATGCCCGGGTTCGGACGGTTACCCGCGGGGGCACCGCCCGGACGGGGAGACTGCGGACGGGGCATGCCGCCCGGGGACGGACGTGCGCCGCCCTGACCCTGACCCTGCGGGCGCGGGGCGCCGCCGGGGCCACCCTGCGGACGCGGGGCGCCGGGGCGCTCCTGACCGCCGCCGGGGCGCGGGGCACCGCCGGGACGGGGCGCCTGGGGGCGCGCCATGCCGGTGGAGCCGCCGCTGGTGAAGGGGTTGTTGCCCGGACGGGGTCCGGCCGGACGCGCGCCGCCGGGGCGCGGTGCGCCCTGGCCGGCGGGACGTGCGGGACGGTCTCCGCCGCGCTCGCCGCCACGGCCGCCGTCACGCTCGCCACCACGGCCGCCGTCACGCTGACCGCCGGCC
>NZ_MAPV01000289.1 GCF_001700505.1 Streptomyces mutomycini | reverse complement strand
CCACCGTCAGCCCGTCGGGCCATCCGGCCCCCCGCTCGACGGTGGCGAAGGGGCGCCGGTTCACGACGCGCTCCCCGTCCACGTCGAAGACGTCGATGCGCCGTGTGGGGGTGTCGGCGTAGTACATGAGCCGGCCGTCCGGGCTCCAGCCGGTGCCGTTGCTCACCGTCACCTTGTCCGGGACGGGGCTCACCGTGCCGTCCGGGGCGATCCGGGAGAGGGTGCCGCCGCCCTCGGCCTCGTCGTAGCGCATGGTGCCCGCCCAGAGCGCGCCGTCCGGCGCCACGGCCGCGTCGTTGCCACGGCGCCCCGGAACGGGGTCGTGGACGAGCCAGGAGAAGGCACCGTCGGCGTCGTACAGGCCCGTGCCGTCCCGCAGGACGACCACGAGGCCGCCGCCGGCCCGTGGCTTCGCCGCCCCGACGTGCTGGCCGGTGGCCATGACCGTGCGACNNCCGGCCGGCTGCCGGGTCCCAGGTGGGTCCCTCGCCCAGCTCGGCGCGCTCCCGCACGGCCACTTCCGGGGACGGCCTCATATCTGGGGCCGGTGGTGTCCGAGCCGGCCTGACAGTGCGTCGGCGCCGCCCGCCGCGAGCTGCGCGAGTTCCGCCTCGCGCT
>NZ_MAPV01000288.1 GCF_001700505.1 Streptomyces mutomycini | reverse complement strand
CTCACGGCCCGGACCGCCCGCCGGGCGGGCGTCTGGGCCGTGAGCCCCGTCGCCCTGCTGTGCACCGGCATCGTCATCGTCGGACTCGGCGCCTCCGCCCTGGTGGGCCGGGACCTGCTGCACGCCGCCGACCCGGCGGGCGGCACCGCCCTGCTGATGGTGACCAGCGCCCTGGACCCCGGTGCGGCCGGGCCACGGGACAGCCCCCTGTTCGCGCTCGTGGCGTGCGCCGCGTTCGCCACCACGCTGGCCGCGGTCGCCGGGATCACCCTGGCCGCCGCCTCGTCCCTGGCCCGCGACTTCGCGGTGAAGTCGGGCGCGCAGGGCGAGGGCAAGGCGTCCGCCAGGGAGATCCGGCGAGCCCGCTGGGCCGTCGCCGGGATCGGGGCGCTCGCCGTCCTCCTCTCGGCGTACACCCACGACCGCAACCCCCAGGTGCTGCTCTCGCTGTCGTTCGCCGCCGCGGCCTCGGTCCTGCCGCCCGTCCTGCTGTACGCCATCTTCCGGCCGGGCTTCGACGCCCGGGGCGTGCGGTGGACCGTCTACGGGACGCTTCCGCTGATCGGCGTCCTGATGGTCCTGTCACCGGCGTTCTCCGGCACACCCGTCGCGCTCTTCCCGGAGTGGGACTTCGACGTCTTCCCGCTCCAGACCCCGGGCCTGGTCACGATTCCCGCAGGCTTCCTCCTCGGACTCCTGGGATCGGGCCGCGGCCCCGGAGGCGCACCCGACGGGCACCACCGCCACCGGACCCGCCGGGCGCCCGTACGCACCCGCGACGGCGTCTGACGGCCGGCCGCGGGGCGCGGGCCGGGCCCCCACACCGCCACGCAGCCCGGGCGCGCGCCCGGCTACAGACCCAGCTCGGCCGTGTGCAGCCGGGCCAGCGCGTCCTTGTCGCCGTCCAGCTCCACCCGCGCCGCGTCCTGCCGTCCCGCGGCGAAGAGCAGGAGCTCACCCGGCTCCCCGGTCACCGTCACCACCGGGGCGCCCTTGTGGGCCACCGCCGTCTGGCCGTCCGGGCGCCGCAGCACCAGGCCCACCGGGGCCCGGCGGCCCAGCATCCGGGCCGTCTTCTCGACGCGCGCCCACAGCACATCCGCGAAGACCGGATCCAGGTCCCGCTGCGACCAGTCGGGCTGGGCCCGGCGCACATCCTCCGCGTGGATGTAGAACTCGACGGTGTTGGCGGCCTCGTCCAGCTGTTTCAGCCCGAAGGGCGACATCCGGGGCGGGCCCGTACGGATGAGCTGGATCAGTTCCTCGTACGGTTTGGCGGCGAACTCGGCCTGGACCCGCTCCAGCCGGTTCTTCAGGACGCCCAGCACGATCCCGCCCGCGGCGTCCGCACGGCGTTCACGCACCACGACATGGGCGGCCAGATCACGGGTCTTCCAGCCGTTGCACAGGGTCTGGGCCTCGGGACCCGCCGCTTCCAACAGGTCGGCGAGCAGAAGACGTTCACGCTTCGCATGGGTCGACATGCCCGCCAGCGTACGACCGCCACCCGCCGTCCGCCCAGTGGACGCCCGCCCGGACGGCCCTGCCCGGCGCGGCACAATGGGGCCCATGACCAGCACGCCCGGCCCCACGCCCGCCAGCAACCTCGACCCGGCCGTCGCCGCCCGCCTCAAGCGCGGCCCCGACGGACTGGTCCCGGCCATCGCCCAGCAGCACGACACGGGCGAGGTGCTCATGCTCGGCTGGATGGACGACGAGGCGCTGCACCGCACCCTCACCACGGGCCGCTGCACCTACTGGTCCCGCAGCCGCCAGGAGTACTGGGCCAAGGGCGACACCTCCGGCCACATCCAGCGGGTCGTGTCCGTCGCCCTCGACTGCGACGCCGACACGGTCCTGGTGAAGGTCGACCAGACCGGTGCCGCCTGCCACACGGGCGACCGCACCTGCTTCGACAAGGACGTCCTCCCACTCTCCGCGCCCCGATAAGGTCAGCCGCCATGGATCTCGAGACCTTCCGCAAGCTCGCCGACGACCGGCGCGTCATCCCCGTCAGCCGCCGGCTCCTCGCGGACGGCGACACCCCGGTCGGGCTCTACCGCAAGCTCGCGGCCGAGCGCACCGGCACCTTCCTCCTCGAATCCGCGGAGAACGGCCGCACCTGGTCCCGCTACTCCTTCATCGGAGTGCGCAGCGCCGCCACCCTGACCGCCCTCGGCGGACAGGCCCACTGGCTCGGCACCCCGCCCGTCGGCGTCCCCCTCGACGGCGACCCGCTCGAGGCACTGCGGGCCACCGTCGAGACGCTCCACACCCCCCGCGACCTGGTCGGCGACGACGGGCTGCCGCCGTTCACCGGCGGCATGGTCGGCTACCTCGGCTACGACGTCGTACGCAGGCTGGAGCGGATCACCGAGCACGGCGGCGACGACCTGAGGCTCCCCGAGCTCACGATGCTGCTCACCTCGGACCTCGCCGTGCTCGACCACGGGGACGGCACCGTCCTGCTGATCGCCAACGCGATCAACCACAACGACCTGGACACCGGGGTCGACGAGGCGTACGCGGACGCGGTCGCTCGGCTCGACGCCATGGAACGCGACCTGTCCCGGCCCGTGGAGAACACCCCCGCCGCGCTGCCGCCCTCGGAACTCCCGCCCTACACCGCGCTGTGGGGCGGCCAGGCGTTCATGGACGCCGTCGAGGACGTCAAGGAGCGCATCCGGGCCGGCGAGGCCTTCCAGGTGGTCCCCTCCCAGCGCTTCGAGACGCCGTGCACGGCGAGCGCGCTGGACGTCTACCGGGTCCTGCGCGCCACCAACCCCTCGCCGTACATGTACCTCTTCCGCTTCGACGGCTTCGACGTCGTCGGCTCCAGCCCCGAGGCGCTCGTCAAGGTCGAGGACGGCCGGGCGATGGTCCACCCCATCGCCGGGACCAGGCACCGCGGCGCCACACCGCAGGAGGACCAGGCGCTCGCCGACGAGCTCCTCGCCGACCCGAAGGAACGCGCCGAGCACCTGATGCTCGTCGACCTCGGCCGCAACGACCTGGGGCGGGTCTGCGAACCCGGGAGCGTCGAGGTCGTCGACTTCATGTCGGTCGAGCGGTACTCGCACGTGATGCACATCGTCTCCACCGTCACCGGCCGCGTCGCCGAGGGCCGCAGCGCCTTCGACGTCCTCACCGCGTGCTTCCCCGCAGGAACCCTCTCCGGCGCGCCCAAGCCGCGCGCCCTGCAGATCATCGAGGAACTCGAACCGACCCGCCGCGGTCTGTACGGGGGCTGTGTCGGCTACCTCGACTTCGCCGGGGACTCCGACACCGCCATCGCGATCCGGACCGCCCTGCTCCGCGACGGCACCGCGTACGTCCAGGCGGGCGCGGGCATCGTCGCGGAGCAGGGCGGTCC
>NZ_MAPV01000287.1 GCF_001700505.1 Streptomyces mutomycini | reverse complement strand
GGGTGGTGGTGGGGATGCCGTGGGCGAGGGCGGCGAGGGAGAGGTTGAAGGGGCCGAGGCCGATGCCGATGAGGTCGTGGGTCCGGTGGCCTTGGGGGGTGGTCCGGTCGGTCATCGGGGGGTGCTGCCTTCCGTGGTGGCTTCCGTGTGGGCGTGGGTGTCGGTGACGAGGGTGAGCAGGTGCTGGAGGTCGTCGGGGGTGGTGTGGGGGTTGAGGAGGGTGGCTTTGAGCCAGAGGCTGTTGCTGATGCGGGCGCGGCCGAGTACGGCGTGGCCTTGGTTGAGGAGGGTGCGGCGGATGGTGGCGACGGTGGTGTCGTCGGTGTGGGTGGGGCGGAAGAGGACGGTGCTGATGGTGGGGCGGTCGTAGAGCTCGAGGGTGGGGTTCTTGTCGATGAGGTCGGCGAGGTGGTGGGCGGTGGTGAGGGTGCGGTCGATGAGGTCGGCGAGTCCGTCGCGGCCGAGTGCTTGGAGGGTGACGGCGATTTTGAGGGCGTCGGGTCGGCGGGTGGTGCGCAGGGAGCGGCCGAGGAGGTCGGGGAGGCCTGCGTCGGTGTCGTCGTCGGCGTTGAGGTAGGGGGCGTGGTGGTGGAGGGCGTGGAGGTCGTGGTGGTGGGGGACGGCGAGGATGCCGGCTGATGCGGGTTGCCAGCCGAGTTTGTGCAGGTCGAGGGTGACGCTGTGGGCGCGGTGGAGGCTGCGGAGGGCGTGGCGGTGGGTGGGGCTGAAGAGGAGTGGGCCGCCGTATGCGGCGTCGATGTGGAGTTCGGCGTTGTGGGTGGTGGTGAGGTCGGCGATGTCGGTGAGGGGGTCGATCTGGCCGGTGTCGGTGGTGCCTGCGGTGGCGGTGACGAGGAGGGGGCCTTGGTGGTGGATGAGTGCGTGGCGGAGTGCGGTGAGGTCCATGAGGCCGTTGGGGGCGGGGA
>NZ_MAPV01000286.1:11572-11817 GCF_001700505.1 Streptomyces mutomycini | reverse complement strand
GTTCGGGCAGGGCCGGCTCCGCGACGTCCTCGATCTCCCTGTACGGGCCGGCCGCCGGGACGGTCTCCCGGGTGCCGTCGGGCAGCACGGCGATGTGCTCGACCTCGCCGGCCGGTACGTACGCGGCCTCGAACACCCCGTACGGCGCGCCCTTGCCGGGCGGGGCGGTCACATGGAAGCCGGGGTAGCTGCCGAGGGCCAGCTCGACGGCGGCCCCTGACACCGCACGGCCGACCGCCTCGGCG
>NZ_MAPV01000286.1:0-11527 GCF_001700505.1 Streptomyces mutomycini | reverse complement strand
TGCCGAGCCCCGTCAGCACGAAGACGACCTCGTTGCGCCACCCGCCGAGCCGGTTGAGCCCGACCTTGAGCGTGGGCGGCGGGGCCTCGCCGCGTACGCCGCTGATCCGCACCCGGTCCGGCCCTTCCTGCGCCAGCCGGACGGTGTCGAGCCGGGCGGTGACGTCGGGCCCCGCGTAGCGTGCGCCGCTTGTCTCGTACAGCAGTTGCGCGGTGACGGTGCCGACGTCGACGACGCCGCCCGTGCCGTCGTGCTTGGTGATGACACAGGACCCGTCCGCGTGTATCTCGGCGAGCGGAAAGCCGGGCCGGCGGACGTCGTGGTCGTCGAAGAAGGCGTAGTTGCCGCCGGTGGCCTGGGTCCCGCACTCCAGGACGTGCCCGGCGACGACGGCTCCGGCGAGGGCGTCGAGGTCGTCGTGCTCCCAGCCGAAGTGGGCTGCGGCGGGCCCGGTGACGAGGGCGGCGTCGGTGACCCGGCCGGTGACGACGACGTCGGCCCCGGCGCGCAGACAGGCCGCGATGCCTCCGCCGCCGAGGTAGGCGTTGGCGGTGAGGTAGCCGTCGGGCACGGGGCGGCTGTCGCCCTCGACGTGCGCGACGCGCACGGGTACGCCGGTCCGGTCGGCCATCTCCCTCACGGCGTCGGCGAGTCCGGCTGGATTCAGCCCGCCGGCGTTGGCGACGATCTTCACGCCCCGCTCCCTGGCCAGCCCGAGGTTCTCCTCCAGCTGCCGCAGGAAGGTCGAGGCGTATCCGCGTTTCGGGTCCTTGAGGCGGCTGCGGCCCAGGATGAGCATGGTGAGTTCGGCGAGGTAGTCACCGGTGAGGACGTCCAGCGGGCCGCCGGTGAGCATGTCGCGTACGGCGTCGAAGCGGTCGCCGTAGAAGCCGGACGCGTTGCCGATGCGGAGCGGGCTCGTCACCGGTCCGCCTTCCGGGGCCGCCCGGGTCCGGCCGGTCCGGCGAAGGCCTGCGCGATGTCCAGCCACTGCCCTGCGTCCGCACCCACCGCCTCGACGGCGAGATCGTCCCGGTGGGCGCGCTGGGTGACGAGCAGGCAGAAGTCGAGCAGCGGCCCGGTGACGCGCTGGGCGGCGTCCTCGGGGCCGTACACCACCGATTCGCCCTCCTCCGGGCGGAGTTCGACCCGGAACTGTTCGCCGGGGGGCTGGAGCCCGCGCACGAAGTAGGCGTAGTCCCGGGCCCGGACACCGATCCTGGCGACGTGCCGCAGCCGTGCGGTCGGCTTCCTGGTCACTCCGAGCGCGTCGGCGATGTCCTGGCCGTGCGCCCAGGTCTCCATGAGCCGCGCGGTCCCCATCGAGGCGACGCTCATGGGCGGGCCGTACCAGGGCAGTTTCGTCCCCGCCGGCGCCGCGCGGAGCACCTTCTGAAGCCGGGCCCGCCCCTCCCGCCACTCCACGAGCAGCGCTTCGGGCGTCAGGGCGGTGACGGCTGCTTCGGCGGCCTCGTCGACGAAGGTCCCGGGGGCTTCCAGCGCCTTCTCCACCTCGGCCGAGAAAGCGTCGGGCTCGGTGGCGGCGACCAGGGCCACCTCGTCGGTCCAGTTGAGATGGGCGATCTGGTGAGCGACGGTCCACCCCTCGGCAGGGGTCGGCGCAGCCCACTCGCCTGCACTCAACCCCGCTACCAGCAGGTCGAGTTCGTCGCCCTCCTCACGCAAGTCGTCGAGTACGGCGGCGGTCACGGCCGTTGCGTCGGGCACGATGCGCTCCCCTCGGGGCGTGGAGGTGTGCCCCGGAGCATGCCAGCGCCCCACAAAACAAGCAAGCACGCTTGCATGATTCGGGGTCCATCCGAACCCGAACTACGGCAGGGCCATTGGGTACGCGAACCGGATCGCCGACGCGTTGAAGGAAGCCACCGACACGGACGCGAAGTGGGCGCCGAAGCTGCGCGCGCTGAAGGCCGATGACGACCTGACGGTTTCCAAGCATGACTGGGCCGACACACAGTCGGACATGCACGGCGTCCGCGAGGCGGGCAAGAGCTACCTCGACTCCCTGCCGGAGCCCCCGAAGGACGACAGGACAGGAGACGGCGGCGGACGGACTACGCGTCGCCGCCGTGCTCGGCGTCGGCCGGCTCGGACGCCCGTGCGTCGGCTGTCTCCATCAGCCGCAGCGCGGGCGGGTTGACGGCTTGGGGCGTCCCCTGGTGGTCGTACCGGAAGAGGGCGATCCCGTGCTGCGAGGCCCACGTGGAGGCCGGCGAGGTGTAGCCGCCCAGCGAGAAGAACAGGGCCTCCTTCTCCTCGGCGGTGGCGACGCCATGGAGTTGCTGGACGGTCGGGCGGCTGGTGGGTTTGCCCTCCATCTTCACCTGGGCAAGACCCCGCTCGGAGATGACGTCGATCCCCTCGTCGGCGCCGACGGGCGTGGCCACCGCGTCGGCGAAGCCCAGGTAGCGCATCCAGTCGACGGCGACGAGTTCGGCCTCCCGCGGTGTGCGGATCAGCCGTGGCTCAGGGCGGCCCGCCGGGGGCGTGGCTGGTGCGGGGAGCGCCGCGGCCTCCGCTCGGGCAGCGAGGGCGGTCCGCAGCCGGGGGTTGTCGAGGAAGGAGAAGAGCAGGTCTCCGACCTGGACTCCCCAGCCTTCGGTCACATCACCGGGATCGGGGTCGTACCGGTAGGACGTGCCCTTGTCCGATACGGCCGCCGCACGGTCGGTGAGGATCAGCAGTGCCGGGCGCTTCCCGGGACCGCTGGTCACCGACAGGGCGACGCACAGGATGCGCTGGTCGACCGCGACATGCCGTCGCGCGAGCCGCTCCGCCTCGGCCTGGACGCGTGGGTTGCGTGCCGCGCCGGTTCCCGACAGGCAGTAGGCGATCGCCTCCTCCTGTGGTGCTCCGCGCTCGGGCAGGCCGTCGAGCAACTCACGTACCTCGCGCCGCAGCGCCTGGGCCGCTCGTGTCGCCTCACGGGCAAGCGCGTCCTGCCGCTCCTGCTCACGCTCCCGCTCGGCGCGCGCGGCCTTCCTCTCGCGGATTCCGGCCTGTCGGGCCGTTTCGGCCTTGTTCCGGGCGGTGTTGCGCCTTCCCGGAGGGGTGGCGTCGAGCATCCAGACGGTGATGGCCGCAACAGCGCCGACAGGGAGTGCGACCAGCGGAACGGTTTCGGAGAACAGCATCCCGACGAACCCGACGAGGAACGCGAGGGCGCCCAGGCCCCCGAGCAACATCTGAATCGTCTCCACCCAGGTATCCACCCGGGTGCGCAGACCCACAGCCGCCCGGCCGGCTCCCGGGCAGGGCTGCCCTCCCACCTTGTGGGAGGCGATGAGTCCATTGCCCACAGGCACCCGCAGCCGGCAGATCGAGCATGTACCGAGTTGCACCGCTTTCCCCCTACCCCTTGCCTTGAAGTGGACAGACTCTAACGCTCCGGACAGTGACTGCCGGTGCCTGGCCTCATCCGGACGGACACAGGCAGGCCCACGGCGACCGCCTTCACGCCGTCCGTGGCTGCGACACCCACGCCGGGGTTCTGCCGGCCCGGCCGGCGAAGCAGCGGTCGTCGCCAACTGCCCTCATAGCGCACACGATTCCGGCATCCGGGGTACGGCGGACAGGACGTCACCGACATCGAACATCGCACCCCGGGACCGGATGACCGGCCCCCTACACGCCGAGAGGCGACCGCGGCCCTTCCCGCACGAGTGCGTCATCCCGCGTACGGGGCGACGATCGCGAGCGTTTCGGCGATGGAGCCGAGGACTACGGCTCGATGGGTGAGCGCCCGAGGTGTTCCCGCCGCAGGACTGCGGAAGCCGCGGTCGGCCAGGACGTAGAGCATGCGCAGGGTGCGCATGGTGTTGGACGCCCAAGCGGGTACCGGCCCCGGCTCACCTGTGCGGAAGGCCGCGGCAATGGGCGCCAGCCACTGCACCGACTGGGCTGCGGCGAGGTCGGGGTGGCTGAGGATCTGAGCGAGGGCGAAGGCCAGGCGGTCGTCCTCCTGCGCATCGAAGACGTGGTCCGTATCGGCCAGCAGCCGGGAGACCGCCAGTTCCGCCAGCGGGTACGGGTCCAGCTGGGGGTGGTGGGAGAGGGCGGCCAGCAGGTCGGCACCGTGTGCGGGGGCATGCAGCCAGCCGAGCTCCGGGTCGTACCCTCGCAGGTCGGATTCGGCGGGATACCAGTCGGCGAAGGCATTCCACCACTCCGGCTTCCACTCTCCGCGTTCGGCGACGAGGGCAAGGACGAGGGGGGCGAAGGAGCGGGCCTGAATGGCGGGTGAGGTGAAGTGCGCAGCCACGCGGTCACCCACGTACAGCCGCTCCACCGGTTCGAGCACCGGAATCCAGCGCTTCGCCGTGAGGTACGCCAGATCGTCGCGCACCGCAGGATCGGGCGAGCGCAGGTCCGCGACCAGCTCGTCGAGGGCCGCGATACGGGGCTGCCCCTGGAGCCTGAGGATGTCGTCTTCTCGGCTCTGCGAGGTTTCCATGGCGGGAGGTTACCCGTAGCTCAGGACGCGGCGATGCGTGGACGTCGAGCGGGACGGCCTGGCAGCAGTGCTGGCCGCCAGCCGGTGACGCGGCTCGGGCGACCGGTGGTTCAGCCGGCCCGGTAGCCCGGGACGGAGGGCCAGCGCACGGTCAGGACCACGGACTCCTCCTCCGCGCACCAGGAATGGCCGGTGCCCCGGCCCCATACGACGTAGTCGCCCTGGCGTTCCAGAAGGACGTCACGCCCGGGGAACCGCATCAGGAACCGACCGCTGATGAGCACGAGCACGCCGTACGCTCCTCGCCCCTCACCCACTGCGCGCGTTCGTCGCCCCGGGGGTGGACGCCCCACTTGATCTCCAGGGCCTCGCTGTGGCGCGGGTCGGACGGCTCCTTGAAGTGACCCAGCAGCCATCCGTGATCGAGTGCCGCGTCCTTCTCCGCGTGCCCCACGTACACGCCGCCGTCGCTCATGGCCAGGAACGTAACAGCCGGGCCGGGCTGTTACGGGCTGGTCCCGCTCCACCCTGCCCTACGTAGGGCAGGGTGGTACCTTGGAAGCATGATAAAGACGACTGTGTACCTTCCGGAGGATCTGGAAGTACGGCTGGACGCCGAGTCGTCGGCCACCGGCGTCAGCAAGGCGGAGCTCATCAGGCGAGGCATCGCCATGATCCTCGACGATGCGGAACGGCCCAAGCGAAGCCGGAAACTCCCGGTCTTCGACAGCGGACGCCCGCTCACCCCGGAAGCGATGGACGACGCGGTGTACGCGCACATCAAGGAACGCGCAGCACGCCGTTGATCATCGTCGCCGACACCTCCGCCCTCTACGCGGCCTTCGACACCGCACAGCCGGAGCATTCCGGCGCGGCGAAGATCCTCGAGAACGAGACGCTGGCCATTTCCCCGCTGGTCGTCACGGAGCTGGACCACCTCGTCCACCGGGACCTCGGCTTCCCGGCCTCCATGCAGGTGATGGAGGCGCTCAACTCGCGCATGGCGGACGGCCAGTACAGGCTCGCCGACCTGAAACCGGCCGACCTCGCCGCGGCCCACGAAGTGCGCCGCACCTACGAGGGGCTGAGGCTGGACCTGGCGGACGCGGTCGGCGTCGTCCTTGCCGACCGGTACCGGACCGACCGCATCTTCACCCTCGACCAGCGGGATTTCAGGGCCATCACCCCCCTGACGCCCGGCCTCACCGCGTTCCGCATCCTGCCCGTCGACGGCTGAGCCGCCGCCCAGGTCATTCCATGCGGTCGCCCTCCGCCTGTGAGGGTTCGGTCCGGGGGACGTCGGGGTGCGTCTCCGCGGCCTTGCCGCGCACGGCCGGCTCGTCGTCGCGTTCGCCCTCGGCCTGCGAGGGGGTGTGCGAGTACAGCCCGTCGTACTCGTCGGTTCCCTTTGCGGATCCCATACGCGCGCCTCCTTCCTCCACTCCCGTCCATCGTGCCTCCCGCGCCCGTTCCCGGCGCGGTGACCACGCGGCACGGGTCGCAGGGTGGCGCCACGGCGTCCGCGCGGACCCCGCAGTGCGCCGCTACTGCCCCTGCGACGCCGCCTCGGCCATCTTCGCCGTGGTGCTGGCACCGTCCAGCGACTCTCGGATGATGTCGGCGTGGCCGCTGTGGTGGGCGATCTCCCGGAAGATGTGCCACAGGACGCGACGGACGGTCCAGACGACCGGCTCCGGGGGCGACCAGGGGTACGCGGGCAGCGTGACCTCGCGGTCGAGGTCGGCCTCCTCGCGCACCGTACGGTCGAACGCGGCCGCCGCCGTGTGGAAGGCCTCCAGCAGCCCGGGCACCGTCTCGGCGTCGGTCATCCGGTTGCCGTCGGGGTCGAGGTCCGCCCAGCCGACGTCGGCGGGAGCGGTGCCCTCGACGACGTCGAGCCAGCTGCGCTGCATGAGTCCGAGGTGCTTCAGGAGTCCGCCGAGGGTCAGCTCGCTGACCGTCGTCCGGGCCCGGGCCCCCGCGTCGTCGAGTCCCTCGACGGCGTAGAGGAAGTTGGTGCGCTGATCGGTCACGAGGGCGAGCAGATCGTCGCGTTCCGGCATGTGTTCCTCCAGGTCGGCCATCGCGACCACCCTAAGGGCTGAACGGGCAGGTGCCCCGGAGCGACCGGCTCACTGCTTGTGGGGCCCACGCGTCCGGCTGCGCACCGCGCCCATGCTCGCCCCGATGACCAGGGCGATGGCCAGGGCGTCCGTCGCGGAGAGGGCCTGGTCGAGGATGAGGAAGCCCGCCATGGCCGCGATGGCCGGTTCGAGGCTCATCAGGACCGCGAAGGTCGGCGCGGGCAGCCGGCGCAGGGCCATCAGTTCGAGGGTGTACGGGAGGACCGAACTCAGCAGCGCCACGGCGATCCCCAGCCCCAGCGTGGAGGGGACCACCAGCTTCGAGCCGGCCTCCATGATGCCGAGGGGCAACGAGAGCGCCGCCGCCACCACCATGGCCAGGGCCAGCCCGTCCGCCTGCGGGAAGCGGCGGCCGGTGCGGGCACTGAAGACGATGTACGCGGCCCACATGACGCCCGCGCCCAGGGCGTACGCCGCGCCGACCGGGTCCAGTCGGTCGAAGCCGCCGCCACTCAGCAGGACGACACCGCACAGCGCCAGCGCCGCCCACACGAGGTTGGCCAGCCGGCGGGAGGCGATGACGGACAGCACCAGCGGGCCCAGCACCTCCAGGGTGACGGCCGCGCCCAGCGGGATGCGGTCGACGGCCTGGTAGAAGAGCGTGTTCATGCCGCCCATCGCAACGCCGAAGGCCACCACGGTGCCCCAGTCGGCGCGCGAGTGCCCCCGCAGCTTCGGCCGGCAGACGACCAGCAGGACGAGCGCGGCGGCGGCGAGGCGCAGAGTGACGACGCCCAGCGCGCCCGCCTTCGGCATCAGCAGGACGGCGACGGCCGCACCGAACTGCACGGAGAGCCCGCCCGCCACGACCAGCGCGACCGGACCGAACGCGGCCCCGCGTCCGCCGGAGCGGCCCTGTCTGCCGCGTCCCGGCTCGTCGAGCGCGGACACCGCCTCGGGGACGGAAACGGCAGCGGCCGGCTCGACGCCAGCGTGCGGGTCGTTCACCAGGAACCTCTCATCGAGTTCAATGCAATGCACTAGGGAGTTTACGATACGGCACTAACGGGAGCCCGCTCACGCCCTCACCGTAGAGACCCGCGCGCCTCCCGTGAAATGCCGATTGCGCTCCCGTTATGCTCCGGACGCATGAGCACAGGGCAGGGCATGGGCAAGGGCGGCCGCGGTATCGAGGTCCGGCATCTGCGGGCCTTCCTCGCCATCGCCGACGAGGGCAGCGTCACCCGCGCCGCCACCCGGCTGCGGGTCACGCAGCCCGTCGTCTCCCGTACGCTCGCCGCCCTCGAAGGACACCTGGGCGTCCGGCTCGTCGACCGCTCCACCCACCACCTCGCCCTCACCGCCGAAGGCGTCGCCTTCCGCGACAAGGCAGCCGCCGCGGTCGGCGCCTTCGACGAGGCCCTCGATCCCGGCCGGCTGCACCACTGGCCGCTCCGGCTCGGACACGCCTGGTCCGCGTTCGGCCCGTACACCACACCGCTGCTGCGGACCTGGCAGCAGCGGCATCCGGACACCCCGCTCGAACTGCTGCGCATCGACGACCGCACGGCGGGTCTCACCCGCGGAGAGGTGGACGCGGCTCTGCTCCGGGGGCCGGTCTCCGCCCCTGGGCTGGTCACCGAGGTGCTGTTCACCGAGCAGCGGGTGGCGGCCGTCGCCGCCGACGGCCCGCTCGCCGCCCACGACTCACTGTCCCTGGCGGATCTGTCCGGCGACGCGGTCGTCCTGAACACCGTCTCGGGCGCCACCACGCTCGACCTGTGGCCCCCGCACGCGCGTCCGGCCGCCACCCTCACCGTCGCCAACACCGACGACTGGCTCACCGCCATCGCGGCCGGGCGGGGCAGCGGGGTCTCGGGGGCGTCCACCGCCCAGATGCATCCGCACGCGGGGGTCACCTACGTACCCCTGGACGACGCCCCGCCGCTGCCCGTCCTGCTGGCCCGCCGGGACGGGCCCGGCCACCCCGCACTGCCCCGACTGGCGGAACTCGCACGGGAAATCGTCTGCCGGGGCGCCCAGGACCCACCCCCGGACGCCATGCGATAGCGGGTCAACGCCCTTCGGCCGGACGCCCTGGCGGCCGCCGGTCACGCCGTGCTGGCGGAGGATCACGCCTCCAGCCCCTCCGCCAGCACCTCGGCGAGGTGCCGGGCCCGCCGCCCGGCCAGCTGGTCGAGCTGGGTGCGGCAGGAGAAGCCGTCGGCCAGCAGTTCCGTGCTGGGTCCCGCCGCCCGCACCGAGGGGAGCAGCTGGTCCTCGGCGCAGGACACCGAGACGTCCCAGTGGCCCCTCTCGAAGCCGAAGTTGCCGGCCAGCCCGCAGCAGCCGCCGCTCAGTTCACCGGTCAGGCCCGCCTTCTCGCGGAGCCTGCGCTCGGCACCGTCGCCGAGCACAGCGTGCTGGTGGCAGTGGGTCTGGCCGGCGACGCGGCGGTCCAGCCGGGGCGGCGTCCAGCCGGGGGCGTACTCCTCCAGGTACTGCGCCAGGGTGCGTACGGAGGCGGCGAGTCCGGCGGCGCGCGGGTCGTCGGGGAGGAGCTCCGGCAGGTCCGTACGGAGAGTGGCTGCGCAGCTCGGTTCCAGGACGACGACCGGGGACCCCAGGGCCGGGCCCATCAGGTTCAGAGTGCGGCGCATGACCGCGCGGGCCGCGTCGAGCCGGCCCGTCGATACGTAGGTGAGGCCGCAGCACACGCCACGGCCGGGCAGCACCGGCGTACGGCCGGCCGACTCCAGGACCCGGACCGCCGCACGGCCGACCTCCGGGGAGAGGTGGTCGGTGAAGGTGTCCGGCCAGAGGACGACGGCCTCTCCGGCCCCCGGTGCCCGGCGGGTGCGCACCCAGGCGCGGAACGTCCGCCGTGCCAGGACCGGGAGCGCCCGGCGCGGGTCGATGCCGCCGAGCCGTCGGGCGAGGGCGGCGAGCGGTCGGATCCGCGCCAGGGCGTTGAGCACGCCCGCGAAGGGGGCCGCCATCCGCAGCCACCTGGGGAGGCCGCCCATCGCGTAGTGCGCGGCCGGGCGCAGCCGGTGCCTGTAGTGGTGGTGGAGGAACTCCGCCTTGTACGTGGCCATGTCGACGCCCACCGGGCAGTCGGTGCGGCAGCCCTTGCAGGACAGGCACAGGTCGAGTGCGTCCCGTACCTCGGTGGACCGCCAGCCGTCCGTGATCACCTCGCCGGCCAGCATCTCGTGGAGCAGCCTGGCGCGGCCGCGGGTGGAGTGCGCCTCCTCGCCGGTCGCCCGGAAGGAGGGGCACATGACGTCCGGACCCGGCTTCGCCGTACGGCACTTGGCGACGCCTACACAGCGGCGGACGGCCGCCGTGAAGTCGCCGCCGTCGTGCGGGTAGCCGAAGGCCACGTCCACGGGGCGGCCGGGGAGCACCGCGAAGCGGAGGTTCTCGTCGAGGCGTGCCGGGCGGGCGAGGATGCCGGGGTTCAGGCCGCCGTCGGGGTCCCAGAGGTCCTTGAAGCGCGTGAACAGGCGCACCATGTCGTCCCCGTACATACGGGGCAGCAGCTCGGACCTCGCCAGCCCGTCGCCGTGTTCGCCGCTCAGCGATCCGCCGTGCGCGACGACGAGGCCGGCCTGGTCCTCGGAGAAGCGGCGGAAGCGGGCCACGCCTTGTTCGGTCAGCAGGTCGAAGTCGATGCGTACGTGGATGCAGCCGTCGCCGAAGTGCCCGTACGGCGTGCCGCGCAGGCCGTGTTCGGCGAGGAGGGCCCGGAAGTCGCGGAGGTACGGCCCGAGGCGGGCGGGGGGTACGGCGCAGTCCTCCCAGCCGGGCCATGCCTCGGTGCCGTCGGGCATCCGGGTCGCGGTGCCTGCGGCGTCCTCCCGGATGCGCCACAGGGTCCGCATCGCGGCGGGGTCGGTGACGACGGTGCCGTCCAGGGCGTCGGCGGCGCGCAGGATCCGGGTGGCGTGGGCGCGGGCCTCGGCGGGGGTCGCGCCGCCCGTCTCCACGAACAGCCAGGCCGCGCCGCGCGGCAGGCCGGCCGGTTCGCGTACGAGGTCGGCGGCCATGCCCTCGACGGTGAGCGGGCCGTACGGGAGCAGGCCGGGGGCGGCTTCGGCGGCGGCCGGCTCGTCGGCGTATCCGAGGACGGCGAGCGCGCGGGCGGCGGGCGTCTCGACGAGGCGGACGGTCGCCTCGGTGACCACGGCGAGCGTTCCCTCGCTGCCGCAGAGGGCGCGGGCGGGGTCCGGGCCGTGCTCGGGGAGCAGCGCGTCGAGGGCGTATCCGGAGATACGGCGCGGGAGTTCGGGGAAGCCGGTGCGCAGGAGGGCGAGGTGGGCGGCGGCGAAGTCATGGAGGCCGGGCGGCGCGTCGGGCAGGCCCCGGCCGATGTGCAGGGGCTCGCCGCCGCCGTAGCGCACGACGCGCAGGCTGCGGAGGTTGTCGGCGGTGGTGCCCCAGGCGACGGAGTGCGAGCCGCAGGAGTTGTTGCCGATCATGCCGCCGAGGGTGCAGCGGCTGTGGGTGGACGGGTCGGGGCCGAACGTCAGCCCGTGCGGGGCCGCCGCCGCACGCAGGTCGTCCAGGACGACTCCTGGCTGGACGACGGCGGTGCGGGACACCGGGTCCAGCTCGGTGACGCTCCGCATGTGACGGGTGAAGTCCAGGACGACGCCGGTGCCGGTGGCCTGACCGGCGATGGAGGTGCCGGCGCCGCGGGCCACGACCGGCGTGGCGTGCTCCCGGCAGATGCGGAGGGTCTCGGCGACGTCCGCGGCGTCGCGGGGGGCCACGACCGCCTGTGGGACACGGCGGTAGTTGGACGCGTCCATGGTCGTCAGGGCGCGGGCTGTCGCGTCGGACTCCACGTCGCCGTGGATGGCCCGGGCCAGGGCTCGGGCGAGGTCGGTGGCGGGCATGGGTCAAGCATGCCGGTCCGGGGGCTGACCGGGGCGGTCATCGCGCGCCGGACGGGCACGGGGTG
>NZ_MAPV01000285.1 GCF_001700505.1 Streptomyces mutomycini | reverse complement strand
CGCAGCGCCTGTCCGCCGCGCACCATCTGCCGCAGGCGCTGCGCACCTGCCACCCCGGAGGCACCCCACGTACGAGATGAGCAGGCACCGACGCAGCCTGCCGCCACTCTGCACCCGCCTCTCGGAGCGTCGAGCAGGCGCGGCGGGATTTCGCCCCTCGCGGGAAAGTGCTCCAGCCGCGACCCCCGTGGCGAGCGCGCTCCTCCCCGCCGCAAGCCCCGGAAAGCAGCAGGCCAGCCCGGCCGACCGCCCCTCCCCCGGGCTCGCGCCCTCTATCCACGTCCACACTCGGACGCCCATCCGCTACCCTGTTCTCTGGTCAGCCATTGAACCGGCCTGCTGCCCTCCGTCCAGGTGGACCAGCGACGTCGGGACAGCGTCTGACCAGCGGGGCCTTCGTAGCTCAGGGGATAGAGCACCGCTCTCCTAAAGCGGGTGTCGCAGGTTCGAATCCTGCCGGGGGCACCAGGGAAAAGGCCCGGACCGATCATGGTCCGGGCCTTTTTGACGGCACCATTTGACGGCAGTCGTATCTCAGGCGCCCGGCAGACGGCGCTTGAGCAGGCGGTCCATGTGGCTGATCGCCTCACGCTGGGTGTCATGGACGACGTGGGTGTAGACGTCCATCGTGATGCTGATCTGGCTGTGGCCGAGGATCTCCATGATGACCCTCGGCGCGACGCCGGCCGCCGTCAGCAGCGTGGCGCAGCCGTGCCGGGCGTCGTGCAGCCGGACCACCCGCAGACCGGCACCGGCAGCCACCCGCGTGAACGAGCGGTAGACGTTCCGCGGCTCCACCGGCCGGCCGTTCCTTGTGGCGAAGATGTAGCCGCCCTCGGACCACGTGACGCCCGTGTCGGCGAACGTCTCCCGCTGCTTCAGCCGGTGCCAGCGCAGCGGCGCGACGCACAGGGCGGGCATCGGCACGACCCTGCGGCGCCTGCTCTTGGGGTCGTCGTCGTAGAGCGTGCCCCGGCGTCGCTGGGTCTGGTGGCGGACGTGCAGCACCCGGTTGTCCAGGTCCACGTCCGTCCAGCGCAGGCCCACCAGTTCACCGCGCCGCAGCCCCATGCAGATGGCCAGCATGAACGCGGCATACAGCGGGTCACTGCGCGCGGCCTCCAGGAAGGACAGGGTCTCCTTCAGTGACCACGGGCTGATCTCCCGCTGCTTCACACGGGGCGGCTCCACCAGGGAGGCGACGTTGCGCGTGATCAGTTCCTCCCGGACCGCCGCCGTGAGCGCCGTACGCAGCACCCGATGGGCTTCCCTCGCCGTGGCCGCTGTCTGGGCGGCCTGCACCCGGGCGATGAACCGGCGCACGTCGGCGACGCTCAGCGTCTCCAGCCGCTTGGTGCCGAGCATGGGGATCAGGTAGAGGCGGGCGTGCGCTTCGTACTTGTCCAGAGTACTGAGCTTGCGACGCGACTGAACGTAGTGCTCAAGCCAGTAGGGCAGCCACTCGGAGAGCTTGGCCGACCTGGTGGGCGTCGGGACGCCCTGCCGGTCTCGCAGGACCAACTCCTGCCGCTTGGTGTCGCATTCCTCCCAGGTGCCGCCGTAGACGGTCTTGCGCTTGCGCGTGCCGTCGGGCTGGGGGACGTAGACGCGGGCTTCGTACCGTCCGTCCTTGCGCTGCCAGATGCTGCCGGCGCCGTTGGGGTTCCTCTTCTTCGGGGCCTTCAGGCGGCTTCCTCCAGCTTGGTTTCCATGAAGGTGCGGAGAGATTCGGCGGGGATGCGGCGGGCTCGGCCGATGGTGATGCTCTTGAGTTCGCGCGAGCGGATGAGGTTGTAGACCTTGAAGCGGCTGAGGCTGAGGGCGTCCATGACTTCGGGAACGGTCAGTGCTCTGTGGGTGGTGGGCAGAGGGGTGGCCACCGGGGCTCCTCGGGTCGTCCGAGTAGGGCTGATGAGGGCTGCGCCTGTCCTAGGTGGGGATTTCTGCGTCACAGCGTCACGAGCGTCACGCGGGCTTCTGAGCTGGGGCTTTGCGTGACGCACGGGTGGGGGTGTGCGTCATCGGTGCGTCACGGGCTGCGTCACGGCGTGACGCAGGTGACGCAGAGATTTCCGTCTACGTCACGCCCGTATCCGCAGGCCAGAGGCTGTTTTTGCCGTCCGCGTGACGCTGTGACGCAGAGCTTCCCTACTTAGACCGTGTCCTATGTGGTGA
>NZ_MAPV01000284.1 GCF_001700505.1 Streptomyces mutomycini | reverse complement strand
GATGGTGCTGACGACATCGGCTGGACCGTGTCGGTGGACTCCACCGTCTGCCGGTCCCACCAGTACGCCGCTGGGGCCAGAAAAAAGGGGCGCCATTTCGGGCTGAGCCCGACGACCATGCGCTCGGACGTTCCCGCGGCGGCCTGAGCACGAAGGTCCATCTCGTCAGCGACGGCCACGCACGATGCTTGGCCCTCCGTTTCCGCGGGCCAGGCGGGTGACATCCTGGCCTTCGAGGTGGTCATGGCGGGCATCCGTGTTCCGCGAAGTGGACCAGGAAGACCGCGGACCCGGCCGGACGCTGTCCTGGCGGANNTCCGTGAGCATCTTCGGCGGAGAGCTATCCGTGCCGTGATCCCGCAGACCGCCGACCAGGTCGGCACCGACTGCGGCGAGGTCTGGCCATGCGAACCGACAAACTCGCCGTCGCCTACGTGGCCGCACTGCACCTGGCTGCGATTCCCATATGGACACTGCGCTGACCGAGGGCCAGCCTAGGACAGCGGCCGACCGCCAAGGCCAGTCCGTCTGACGCCGCGAGGTGAGAACGTCATCGGTGCTATCCATCCAGGGCGGACGAGGGCGATCTGGGAGGGCAGCGGTGACACCGGGTCGAGTGCCCTCCCGCGGGCCCAGTTCTCGAAAAGGCCCTCGGTCGTCTCGACCGTGGAAACCACCATGGTCACCTTCAGGTCTCCGTCGCTCCAGGTGTTCCACAGAGCCCAGCCCTCGGGCCGGGGGTCGACGCCGATCCGTGCACACACCTCCTCGTACGCCTCCTCCACTCCGGCCGGCATGGCCCCGGGCTTCAACACCGAGGCTCCGACGAGGCGGATCAGAGGCCGGTCCTCGTCGAGGCAACCGTCATCTTCGAAGTGGTAGTGGCGCAGAGCCCGAGCAAGCACGTTCACGCTGCGCTGGAGTGGTGTTGCGTCTTCCGGCTCTGCCTGAAACGAGAGCCATCCTTCGTTGGATGCCTCCACGCTGACGCGGCTGGCGAGACGCTCGATCTCCCGGAGATAGTCCCGTTCACTGAGCTCGGGTGAGGTCATGGACCGAAGTTTCGCACCATGATGCCGACGCCGACACAGGTTATCGATCAGGCATGCAGCACCATCGAACCGCGCGCTGCCAAGAGACAGGCTCCAGGTGTATCGAAAACGCTGGTTGCAGTGCTTGTCCGTGGCTGCAGGCAGCGCTAGACAAACGAGCCCGGGGTGGTGTGCGCCGTCCCTCCAGTCGAAGAGTTGAACGCGTTTAACAGGTCTGGCAGGGTATCTCTCCACGGCCGCTTCTATCAGTTGGCCGATGCGGGCTGAGGGTGGGAGGCCCTGGTGACGGGCGGAAGCAGGCTGCGGGCGTGGGGGGCGACCCTCGGTGGCTTGATGGTGGTTCTGGCTACTCTGACGGCGTGCAACCCCTATCAGTACTACGAGGGAACAGGCATCCACGACACCACGGCGGCCGAAGTCGCTGGGGGATGGGAAAACGTCGAGGGGACCCGCGTGCTGCTTCACGAAGACGGGACTGCTCTTTTCGAAAAGCTCGACGGGCAGGACTTCGACTTCGATGACGGCTGGCGCCTCTCCGGTAAGGGAACCTGGCAACTGACCGACGACGACGGCGGACAGGTCGTCCGACTCGCGCTGACAGCCCGGACCCGAGTGGAGAGCCGTTCCCCCTCGCCGGCCACTGACACCTCAAGTCCTGAACCTCCGTCGACATACGCATGGTCCTTCTACGTGGACCGCGATCAGCACGACGAGTTGAAGCTGTTCTTCTTCTACGGCGATCCCGACATCGGGAACACCTACGTGATGACGCGCGAGGCAGGGTCATAGCCATTCGTTGATCGCTGCGACCAGCAAAGTCGCCTCGAAGCAGACCGCCAGCTTGTCGTAGCGCGCGGCGGCAGCGCGGTTCCTCTTGAGGCGGTTGATCCCGCA
>NZ_MAPV01000283.1 GCF_001700505.1 Streptomyces mutomycini | reverse complement strand
AGCTCCACGGTCAAGATCCCGCCCCCTGCCGGGGACGGGATCTTGACCGTGGAGCTAAGGAGAATTGAACTCCTGACCTCCTGCATGCCATGCAGGCGCTCTACCAACTGAGCTATAGCCCCGCTGTCCGCTGTGTTTCCCTGCGTTTCCGCGCCGCGAACAAGAAGAACTTTAGCCTGCGACGACCCGGAAAGTGAAATCCGGCCCCCACGGCAGGGAGGGGGCCTCCGGAACCGCGCTAGTCGTCGTCCCCGAGCACCGGTTCGGGGAGCGTCCCCGCGTTGTGCTCGAGCAGACGCCAGCCGCGCGCGCCTTCTCCCAGGACGGACCAGCAGCAGTTGGAAAGCCCGCCGAGCCCCTCCCAGTGGTAGGCCTCGAGCCCGAGCAGCCGGCCGATGGTCGTCCGGATCGTGCCGCCGTGGCTGACCACGACGAGCGTGCCCGCGTCGGGCAGCTTGTCGGCATGCTCCAGGACGACGGGGGCCGCCCGGTCGGCGACCTCGGTCTCCAGCTCGCCACCGCCCCTGCGGACCGGTTCACCGCGCTTCCACGCCGCGTACTGCTCGGCGTACTGCCCGAGGATCTCCTCATGCGTGAGGCCCTGCCAGGCGCCCGCATACGTCTCGCGCAGCGCGGCGTCGTGTGCGACGGCGAGGCCGGTGACCGAGGCGAGCTCGGCGGCCGTGGCCGCCGCCCTCCGCAGGTCGGACGCCACGATCGCGTCCGGCTGGAGCGAGGCGAGCAGCCGGGCGGCGCGGCGCGCCTGCCCGACGCCTGTCCCGGTCAGCTCGATGTCCGTCGAGCCCTGGAAACGGCGCTCCAGATTCCATGCCGTCTGGCCGTGCCGCCAGAGGACGATCTTGCGGCCCCTGCCGCTGCTGCTGCCGTTCAGCTCTGGTCACCTTCCGTGCCGCCGTTGAGCTGGGCGTGCTCCTCGGCCTTGCCCCGGGTCTTGATCGCGTCCTCGGGGAGGGCGATCTCGGGGCAGTCCTTCCACAGACGCTCGAGCGCGTAGAACACGCGCTCCTCGCTGTGCTGGACGTGGATCACGATGTCGACGTAGTCGAGGAGGATCCAGCGGGCGTCGCGGTCGCCCTCGCGGCGTACCGGCTTGGCGCCGAGCTCCTTCTGCAGCCGCTCCTCGATCTCGTCGACGATCGACTTGACCTGGCGGTCGTTGGGAGCCGAGGCCAGCAGGAAGGCGTCGGTGATCGACAGCACATCGCTGACGTCGTAGGCGATGATGTCGTGCGCGAGCCGGTCGGCCGCCGCCTGGGCGGCGGCGGTGATGAGCTCGATGGAGCGGTCCGTGGCGGTCACATGCAGGCTTTCGTCGGCGGTCAGATCGACCTCTAGGGTCTCACGGACCGCCGACAGCCCTTACGACGTCTGCTCGGAGATCTTGTAGTCCTGTCCGAGGACGACGGACACGTCCGCATTCGCGGCGGGATCACCCTTCTTGACCGAGCTCTCCGGCAGGCTGAGGGTCTTGGCGACCTCGACCGCCTTCGCCTTGTCCTCCGCGGCTCCGTAGACCACCTCGGACGACACCGCGGTGCCCGCCTTGCCGCTGTCGACGAAGGCATAGCCGCCGTTGACGAGCTGTACGCGGGCGAACTCCGTGCCCTTCGTGTTCCCCGTGGCGTTCTTGATCCCGACACGCACCGCCGCGCCCTGGTCCGTGGCCTTCACCTTGCCGCCCAGCACGTCCTTGACGACGCTCTCCGTGGCCCTCTCCGTGAGGGTCCCGTCGCTCTGGACCGGGAGCAGCTCCGTCTTGTAGTCGCCCACCTTGGCGTGCCCTGCAAGCTTCGCGAGCGAGGCCGCGAGGTCCTGCTCCGGCAGCGAGGGGTCGAGGATCTGCGCGAGGGTCTCGATGGTGACGGCCGCGGCCTTGGGGTCCTCGGACAGCTTGCGCAGCACGCTCCGCATGACCTGTCCGAAGCGCGTCAGCTGCTTGGTCTCCGGCTCGCCCGCTCCCTGGTAGGTGGCGTAGGCGACGGCCATCGGGCCGCTCAGCGTCTGGCCCTCTCCCTTGTCGACGAGCGGCGAGGCGCCCTTCTTGGAGTCGGGGACAGCCGTGTCGGTGTCGACCTCGATGTTGCCCACGAGCTCGACGAGGTTCTCGAGGTACGGGGTGTCGAGCCGCCAGGTTCCGCTGATGCTGGTGCCGAGCAGGGTGTCGATCGCCTCACGGGTGCCGGTGGACCCGTCGTCGTCGACGGACTTGCCGAGCGTGGTGGTGGTCCCGTCCTCCCCGGCCACGGCCAGGGAGTTGGGGAGCAGGACGGTGGTGCCCTGCTCGGTGGTGACGTTGTCGACGAGCAGCGCCGTGGAGGTGCCGCCCTTCTTGGTGTTGTGCAGATGGACGACGATGACGTCCCGCTTCTGGGGGCCCGTCGCCGTGGTGTTCTGCCCGTCCGGGCCGGAGACTCCCGGGATCTTTCCGGCGAACCACAGATAGCCCGCTCCACCGACGATCACCAGGGCCACGACGACTATCAGCGCGACCACCCGGTTGCGTCCCCGTCGGCGTGCCTCCTCGCGGCGCTCGCTGCGGCTCTCGGTGAATTTCAGCCAGTCGATGACATCTTCGGAGTCCTCGTCGGGCTCCTCGATGAAGGAGAACTGCTCGGTGCCGTAGTCGCGGTCGGCGCGGCGCTGCCCGGGCACGGCGGCATCGGCCGCCGGTTCGGGATCACGCCGCTGTTCCGGCAGGGGCGGCGGAGGTGCGGCCGCCGGTGCGGCAGGGGCCTGAGGTGCGTTCCACTGCTGGGCGGAGTCGTCCACGGCGGGCTGTTGGCCCGTGCCGTAGCCGTACGCCCCGTAGCCGTCGCCGTACCCGTATCCCTGCTGCGTCGGCTGCGCCTGCTGCTGGGTGTGCTGGGCGGCGTACGGGTCGTACCCCTGCTGCGCGCCGGCGTACGGGTCGTAGCCGTAGCCCTGCTGCTGCCCGTCCTGCTGGGACTGTTGGGGCGGCTGGGGCTGTTGGGACTGCTGGGGCTGCTGGGCATACGGGTCGTAGTGCTGCTGCCCCTGCTGCTGATAGACCGGCTGCCCGTACTCGTCGTAGCCGATGATCTGCGGCTGCTGCTGGTACGGGTCGTACGGGTCGTGTCGGTCGTTCACAGGTGCCCCTCTCCGTGGCTCATTCGCCGCGGTACAGCTGGCGCTTGTCGATGTAGCGGACGACACCGTCCGGCACCAGATACCAGACCGGCTCCCCCTGCGCGACCCTGGCACGGCAGTCTGTGGACGAGATCGCCAGTGCTGGCACTTCCACCAGCGAGACGCCGCCCTCGGGCAGCCCGTCGTCCGTCAGTACGTGGCCCGGCCGGGTCACACCGATGAAGTGGGAGAGCGAGAACAGTTCCTCGGCGTCCCGCCAGGTCAGGATCTGGGAGAGTGCGTCGGCGCCGGTGATGAAGAAGAGGTCGGCGTCGCCATGGACGGTGCGCAGGTCCCGCAGCGTATCGATCGTGTACGTCGGCCCGCCGCGGTCGATATCGCTGCGGCTGACCGAGAACTGCGGGTTGGACGCCGTCGCGATGACCGTCATCAGATAGCGGTCCTCGGCCGGGGAGACCTGCTTGTGGCTCTTCTGCCAGGGCTGCCCGGTCGGGACGAAGACGACCTCGTCGAGGTGGAAATGGGCAGCCACTTCGCTGGCCGCCACCAGGTGTCCGTGGTGGATCGGGTCGAATGTCCCGCCCATCACACCGAGTCGGCGCTTGCCGCGGCCGGTAGGCACTTCCTGCTCTCCCATGCGTGCAGACCCTACTGGCACAGCCGTTCGCCTCTGCCTCAGCGGTCCCGGTTGAAACGAGTGGTGATCCACAGCAGGATCATCAGCGCGACGAACGCGCCGATGCCGGTCAGGTACGGACTGAGGCTTTCGTGGTTACCACCCTGCTCGCCTTCGGAGGCGAGGGTGACCAGCTGGTGCGCGGTGCTCGAGAGGCTCATCTTCTGCAGGACCTATCCATCGGGAATCAGGAGGGAGACGTCGCGCACATCGTATGCGGGCGCCACGGGCACGCTCACGCCGACTCAGTCGTTGTTGTCGTCGTTGCGGTATCCACGCAGCAGGAACCAGGCCAGCAGGGCGGCTCCGACGAGCGCGACGAGGAGCACGACGCGGAGTGTGCTGCCCGGCCCCTGGTCCTCGGACACAGCAGCGAGCAAGACGGCGGTATGCGGCATTCCGGGCGCTCCTCAAAGTTATCCACAGCCCCCCGCACACCGTAGCGCCAGCGCATACGCTGGCTTTTGTCAGGGGGACGAGCAACGTCTCGTACGAACAGGGGGCATCCATGACCGACACCAGTCACGAGAGCGCGCCGAGCAGGCGCCGAAGGCGATTCCCGGACATCTCTTCGCGGGCCTACGAGCACCCGGCGGACCGCTCGGCCCTGGTGGCCCTGCGCAAGCTGAGCGGTTTCGACACCGTGTTCAAGGCGCTGAGCGGCCTGCTTCCCGAGCGCAGCCTGAGGCTGCTCTTCCTCTCGGACTCCGTGCGGGTGAGCGACGCCCAGTTCGCGCACCTCAACGACATGCTGCGGGACGCCTGTTACATCCTGGACCTCGAGAAGGTCCCGCCGATGTACGTGACCCAGAACCCGCAGCCGAACGCCATGTGCATCGGCCTGGACGAGCCGATCATCGTGGTGACGACCGGGCTGGTGGAGCTGCTCGACGAGGAGGAGATGCGCGCCGTCGTCGGCCACGAGGTGGGCCACGCCCTCTCCGGTCACGCGGTGTACCGCACGATATTGCTCTTCCTCACCGGTCTCGCGCTCAAGGTGGCGTGGATCCCGCTCGGCAACATCGCGATCATGGCGATCGTGACCGCGTTGCGTGAGTGGTTCCGCAAGTCGGAGCTGTCCGCCGACCGGGCCGGGCTGCTGGTGGGGCAGGATCTGCGTTCTTCGATGCGCGGGCTGATGAAGATCGCCGGCGGCAATCATCTCCACGAGATGAACGTGGACGCCTTCCTCGCCCAGGCCGACGAGTACGAGAAGAGCGGCGACCTCCGCGACTCCGTGCTCAAGATCCTCAACGTGCTGCCGAGGACGCATCCGTTCACCACCGTCAGGGCGGCCGAGCTGAAGAAGTGGTCGGAGAGCCGGGACTTCCAGCGCATCATGGACGGCCACTACCCCAAGCGGGACGAGGACAAGAACACGTCGGTGACGGACTCCTTCCGTGAGTCCGCGGCTCATTACGCCGACACGGTGCGCACCAGCAAGGACCCGCTGATGAAGCTCGTCGGGGACATCGCGGGCGGTGCGGGTGACCTGGGAGGCAAGCTCCGGGACAAGTTCACCGGCGCGGGTGGCGGAAGCGCCGCCAGTGGTGGCGCAGGCCGGGACGGCGCACCGGCGTCGGACGCTACGGACGGCTCAGAGGGGACCTGGAGGCGTCCGGACCCCGAGGAGGGCTCTGGGCCCGCTGCGGGGAGCTGACGGCCAGCGTGCCGCAGATTGCCGCCGTCGGCACCCCCGTGGCGTACGGGTCGGTGCCGGCTGTGCCCCGCGTGTCGCCACGACGGCCCGCCAGCAGTGGGCGCAG
Source organism: Streptomyces mutomycini (assembly GCF_001700505.1). GTDB lineage: Bacteria > Actinomycetota > Actinomycetes > Streptomycetales > Streptomycetaceae > Streptomyces > Streptomyces mutomycini. The sequence goes on along the minus strand of NZ_MAPV01000283.1, from coordinate 1,564 downwards.
GGCCCCCGCCGTCGCGGCCGAGCACGACTGCGGTCCGGCCTGGACGTAAGCGCTGCGGACCTCCAGCCGGTGCAGCCGGATGTCTTCCTGGTCGAGCAGGAAGGTCAGGACACGGCGCACGGTGAACAGCGAGGCTCCGTCGGCCAGGTGGGGGCCGGACGCGACGGGCCGCAGTGCGTAGGTGAAGGTGTGGTCGGACACCACCTCCAGTGTGTCCGCCCCCGCCTCCGCGTAGGAGAGGGTGCCGTGGACCCGGATGTCGGGGTCGGCCAGCTCCACCTCGGCCGGGTCGAAGCGCACCAGCCAGCCGGTCGCACTGTGCTCACCGTCGTCGGCGGGTGAGTCCATGCTCCGGTCGAACTGCGCCGTCTGGTCAGGGTCGAGCAGCCGCCCGACAGGCCGGACCACCCCGCCGGTGAGCACGTCGGGGTCCAGCGAGGAGCCCACAAGGTAGTCCTTGACCGTGGCCAGGGCGATGGTCACCTGACTGTCCGAGAAGCTCCTCGTCCGCCGTACGGAGGGGAAGTTGATGCCTGAGGCGCCGGTGCGGTGCGCCCCGGCCGGGCCTTCGGCGAGGAGTGCCTCGGCGGTTCCTCCGGGCACGGGTCCCTGGGGCGCGAGCGGGACCACCGTGGTCCGAAGCGGTTCGGCGCGTCGGACGACGGGCGCCGGGTAGGGGTTGCGGAAGCCGATGTAGACGGCGGTGGCGAAGGCCAGCGCGATCAGCACGACGAGCGCGATACCGGTCCTGGGGCGTCGTCGGCGGTTGCCCCGGCGAGGGAGGGAGCGTACGGCGCGCGCGTGGACGCCCATGCGCTCCTGGGCAGAGAATTCCTGCAGCCGGGCAGCGCGGACGAACGATTCGTCGAAGACGAGTGAGCGGTACTCGTCCTCTCCGCCCGAGGGGTTCTCGGGCGGCCCTTCGGGCGGTTCTCCGCGGCCTGTCATGACTTCTCCCGATCTCCGCGCCACCGGCGGGGGCTGGCGCTGGGATCCGCCTCAGCCATCCGGCATCGGGCGGACCTGTCAGCCACGGGCTCGACACACGGACCAGTGGCCGGCCCTCCCCCGGGGAAGGGAACGGGTGGAGGGGTCAGACGGTCATACCTTCAGATTGAGTCGATCGTCATCACGGTAAACGCCCTGCAGGTGGGAGCGCAGGCGGAGCGCCGCCGGGCGGGCGGCCGAGACACCACGGTCCCGCCGGAGCTCACCGGCCTTCTCGGCCGACACCGTGAGCCCGTGGCCCCGCCACGCCCGGTCCCTTCGCCCCCCGGTCCCGCCGCGCACGCGGTCCCGCCGCACCCGGTCCTGCCGCGGCAGGGGCCGCTCGGAGCGCGTCCCCCGGATCTGCGCGCGACCGGGCCGTCACACCACCGGCACCGGATGGAGCGGGGCGGGCCGCCGAGGAGGGCGGCTCAAGGCGTACGGGGAACGGCGGAAACCGCCGGGCGGGAGGGGCCGGCGGAGACGGAGGGCACCGCACCCGGCTCGTCCACGCCGCTGGTCGCCGGTGGCGGCACCTGGTCCTGCCGGTTGCCCGCAGCGCCCCGGTACACGGCGC
>NZ_MAPV01000282.1 GCF_001700505.1 Streptomyces mutomycini | reverse complement strand
CGCCCCAGCTCGCCGCCCCGCCCAAGCAGCTCGTCAAGGCCAAGGTCTTCGGCGGACTCTTCGCCGAACCCGACCGCTCCACCGCCGCCAAGTCGAAGATCGAGGACCACCTGGACTTCCTCTTCAGCTACTACAAGGACCAGGTGGAGATGCGCCGTTGGTACGGGTTCTGGGACTACGGCGACATCATGCACACCTACGACCCGACCCGGCACCAGTGGTGCTACGACGTCGGCGGCTACGCCTGGGACAACTCCGAGCTCTCGCCCGACCTCTGGCTCTGGTACGCCTACATGCGCTCCGGCCGCGCCGACATCTACCGCTTCGCCGAGGCCATGACCCGCCACACCGGCGAGGTCGACGTCTACCACCTCGGCAAATGGGCGGGTCTCGGCACCCGGCACGGGGTCCAGCACTACGCCGACAGTGCCAAGCAGCAGCGCATAGCCAACACCACGTACCGGCGCATGTTCTACTTCCTCACCGCCGACGAGCGCGTCGGCGACCTCATGCACGCCAACGTCGACTCCGACGAGACCTTCCTCGCCCTCGACCCGATCCGCAAGATCCGCACCGAGCCCTACACCCCGGACCGCCACGCGCTGTCCATCGGCTTCGGTACCGACTGGAGCGGTCTCGTCTCCGCCTGGCTCACCGAGTGGGAGCGGCGCGGGCCCAAGTGGGAAAAGGCCAGGGCCCGGGTCCTGTCCACCATGGAGACCATCGCCGCCCAGCCCAACGGATTCGTGCAGGGCGTCGGCCTCTACGACCTGGACACCGGGAAGTTCGCGATCGCCGACAAGCCCGCGGTCGGCGTCTCGCACCTCTCGGCGATGTTCGGCCTGGTCGAGCTCAACGCCGAACTCATCGACATGATCGACATGCCCGCCTTCGAGGCCGCCTGGATCGACTACTGCCGCTACTTCAACGCCACCAAGGCCGAGCAGGCCGCCCGCTACGGCAGCAACTTCGGCACCCTCCTGCTGTTCCAGGGCCACTCGCGCCAGGACGCCTACGCCGCCGTACGGACCGGCGACGTCACCCTGGCCACCCGGGCGTGGAAGCAGTTCTACAGCAGCGCCGACGCCTGGGACTACAAGGAGAGCACCGACTGGAGCACCAAGAAGGTCGAAGGACCCACCGGGCCCGTACCGGGCAGTGAGGCGGCCTGGGTCAGCACCAACACCACCGCCCTGTACGGCCTGGCGGCCATCCAGAACCTCGCGCTCGTCGGCGACAGGATGCCGTGACGGCCCGGAGCGCGCCCTAACGCATCCGGCCGAAGCTCTCCCGCACCCGGCGCGCGTCGCGCAGCCGCTGCTCGTAGGTCGCACCGACCGCGAGCAGCAGCAGCCCGGCGAGCGCCGGGGGCGCCCAGCGCGGGAGCGCGTCGAAGACCTGGACCACATGGGGGGCCAGCTCGTGCAGCGCGTCCAGCGCCAGGACCGAACCGCCCAGCACCAGGGGCGCCTGGAGCCGCAGCCGGGCGCCCACCAGCGTGACCACCAGCGCCGCGACACCCAGCAACAGGGGCCGCAGCCAGTGCGGATCACCCCAGGCGACCACGAGGCTCGGCACCATGGTCATGGACAGGGCCGGACCGTACGCCGCCCACGAGGACGCGGCCGGATCCCTGCGGCGACGTACGAAGCCCACCGCGAAAGCGGCCAAGGACACAGGCAGCGTGTACGCCTCGGGATCCGTCACCCCCGAAGCCGCCAGCCGCACCCACGCCGCCGCCACGAACAGTGCCGCAGCCGGATACCCCGCCACGAGCCGGCGCTCCGGCCGCAGCGCCGTGGCCGCGGCCAGCACTCCGCACAACCCCAGCACCAGTGCCAGGAACGGCGCGTCCGTCACCGCCAGAGCCACGGCGACCACCGCGGCGAACACCCCCGCGAGTTCCACCGAGGCCGCCACGACAGGCGTCCGCAACCGCGCCCCGAGCAGTACCGTCGCAGCCGTCACCACCAGCACCAGCGGGGCCGTGTGCGGGGCGCTCCAACCCAGCGACGCGCCCACGGCCCCCGCGACGGCGATCGCGCACATCACCGAGGAACAGGCGAGCACCGAGCGCACGGCAGGCACACGGGACCTGGTGGCGGAACCGGCGAACAGCACCGCCAGTGCCCCGGACACCGCGTACGTCGCGGGCTCGGCGGCCAGCCCGAGCAGACCCACGCTCACCGCCGCCACCAGCGCGCACCCCAGGAAGGTCACCGCGATCGCGTCGGCCGCGCGACGCACCGTGAGGGCCAGCAGCGCCGCGACCAGCAGCAGTTCCACGCCCACGGCCACCGCGTACGGCGCGTCCGCCACCGCGAGCAGGGCCAGGACCGCACCGCAGCCCAGAACCGCCCCGCCGGCCCCCGCCGTCGCGCGCCACCCCTTCTCCGGGAGTGTCCGCGGCCACCTGACGTGCAGCGCGGCCGACAGCCCCGCCGCCACCACCAGCACCACCGGGGAGGAAGCCGACTCCGACCACGGCACCGTGAGCCCCAGCGCGCCCCGGAAC
>NZ_MAPV01000281.1:974-1213 GCF_001700505.1 Streptomyces mutomycini | reverse complement strand
CATCGTCCTCCTCGGCGGGCGGCCCGAGGGCGATTACGTCTTCGGTGAGGAGATCGGCCTGGCCCTCTTCATGCTCGGCGGCATGGCGGTCGCTGTGATGTGTGCCACGATGTCGCGGCTGCCTCATCACGCCGACGGCAGCGGTCGGTCCGGCACATGATGTGGTATGACCGCTCCCGGATTGCCCCTCCGCACGGTGATGGGTGCATCCTTGTTCCCCGCGGGCGCGGAGAGTCCTA
>NZ_MAPV01000281.1:383-835 GCF_001700505.1 Streptomyces mutomycini | reverse complement strand
CTCCGGAGCCTGTGGATCCGCCTCGGTCCGAGGAGCCCAGAACAGAGACGACGCTGACGACGCGTATCCGGATCAACATCCCGGGCTCGCGTCCGATCCCGCCCGTCGTCATGCGTACGCCGATGAGTGAGACGGACCCGTCCGGCGGGCGTCCGGCCTCCGAGCGGACCGGCAGCACCCCGCGGCCCGGCGCCCCCGCGCCGTCGTCCGGCGGGGCGGCCGCCGAGGCCCCGGCCGAGAAGCCGGCCAGGGAGAAGAGCGGAAGCGACTGGTTCGCCCCGCGCAAGAACCCGGCTCCCGGGCCCGTCGGGGGTGCGGCGCCCGCAGCTTCGGCCGGGGGAGCGCCCGGCCCCGATCAGGGCCCCGGCCCCGGTGGCCCCGCTTCGGGCGGCCCTTCCGGCGTGGGCCGGGATTCAGGGCAGCCGACGCCGCCCCGCCCGGACACGCCGTAC
>NZ_MAPV01000281.1:0-281 GCF_001700505.1 Streptomyces mutomycini | reverse complement strand
CCGGTGCGGCCGGCCGGCCGGCTCCGCAGGGCCTGTCCGGCCCCCGGCCCGGCGGACCCGGCGGCGTACCTCCGCGGATGTCGGACGACACCGCGATCCTGACGCCGCAGGCGCCCGCACCGGCCCCCGGGTCCGGTTCCGGCGGCAATGTCTCCGGCGACACGCTGACCAGCGGCATCCCGGTCATCCCCGCGGAGCCCCGCTCGCCGTTCCCGGGAGGGCCCGGCGGTGTCCGGCCGCCCGAAGGCCCGATGGGCGGCGGACCGGCGGGCGAACACGCC
>NZ_MAPV01000280.1 GCF_001700505.1 Streptomyces mutomycini | reverse complement strand
TCCCCGTAGCGCCCGCCCGCACACCCGCGACCCGAACTATGGTGTCCCGCCACATACGCCCTTGACCTGCCCCTTCCTACGGTATGGCGACACGGAAACGTCCCCGCCAACTGTCCGGAAGTGGTATCCATGGCCGCCCCAGCAGCAACCGCTCCCCCACCCCCGTCCAACCTCCGCCGCATCGTCGCCGCGAGCCTCGTCGGGACCACGGTGGAGTGGTACGACTTCTTCCTCTACGGCGCCGCTGCCGCGCTGGTGTTCAACAAGCTGTTCTTCCCCGATTCCGACCCGCTCGTCGGAACCCTTCTTTCCTTCCTCACCTATGCCGTCGGCTTCGCCGCACGTCCGATCGGAGCACTGGTCTTCGGTCACTACGGAGACCGGCTCGGGCGCAAGAAGCTGCTGGTGCTGAGCCTCCTGATGATGGGGGGTGCGACCTTCGCCATCGGCCTCCTGCCGACGCACGCCGCCATCGGTTCCGCCGCGCCCGTCCTGCTCACGGTGCTGCGCCTGGTGCAGGGATTCGCCCTCGGCGGCGAGTGGGGCGGCGCCGTGCTGCTCGTATCGGAGCACGGTGACGCGAAGCGGCGCGGATTCTGGGCGTCGTGGCCCCAGACGGGAGCGCCCGCCGGCCAGCTGCTCGCGACGGCGGTGCTCTCCGCCCTCACCGCTCTCATGTCCGAGTCCTCCTTCGAGTCGTGGGGCTGGCGGATTCCCTTCCTTCTCTCCGGCCTGCTCGTGATCCTGGGACTGTGGATCCGTCTCTCCGTCGATGAATCGCCCGTGTTCAAGGCGGCCCTCGCCCAGGCCGAGCAGCGCAAGGCGGATGCCGCTCCTGCGGAGAAGATGCCCCTGGTCGCCGTCATGCGGCATCACTGGCGCGACGTGCTGATCGCCATGGGCGCCCGGATGGCCGAGAACATCAGCTACTACGTGATCACCGCGTTCATCCTCGTCTACGCGACGACCGCCGCGGAGCTGAGCAAGCAGACAGCGCTCAACGCCGTACTCGTCGCGTCCGCGGTGCACTTCGCCGTGATCCCGATGTGGGGCGCGCTGTCCGACCGGATCGGGCGCAGGCCCGTCTATCTGATCGGCGCCATCGGTGTGGCGCTGTGGATGTTCCCGTTCTTCGCGCTGATCGACAGCAGGAGCTTCGGGAGTCTGCTGCTCGCCGTCACGGTCGGGCTGATCTTCCACGGTGCCATGTACGCGCCGCAGGCGGCCTTCTTCGCTGAGATGTTCGCGACGAGGATGCGCTATTCGGGCGCGTCCATCGGCGCCCAGTTCTCGTCGGTCGCCGCGGGTGCCCCGGCGCCCCTCATCGCCACGGCGCTGCTCGCCGACTTCGGCAGTTCGACGCCGATCTCGTTGTACGTCATCGCCGCCGCACTGATCACCGTACTGGCGATCGTCTGTGCCAAGGAGACCAGGAACCGGGACCTCACGGACATGGAGCCGGAGGACGGCCGGCAGGCCGCGGACACCTCGACACCGCCCGCCGACGCCCGGAGCGTCTGACCGACGGCTCCGAGGGGCCCGGCCTCCACCACTGCCGGGGGAGCCGGGCCCGTCAGGCCTGGGGGGTCCGTGCGAACCAGGTGGGGCCGTCGCTGAGGGACTGCTTGATCCGGAACAGCGAGAACTCGCTCAGCGGCGGCAGGGCGTCGACGTCGAACCACCCGACTTCGAGCGACTCGTCGTCGTTCACCCGCGCCTCGCCGCCGGTGGCCCGGCAGCGGAAGGTGATGTCGACGTACTGGCACCGGTCGCCGTTGGCGTACTGCACGGGCTTCAGCGCCTGGGTGAGGACCACCCGCTCCGCGACGCAGTGCACCGCCGTCTCCTCGTACACCTCACGCTCCGCCGTCAGCGCGGGCTCCTCTCCGGGCTCGCCGATTCCACCGACGAGCGACCACTTACCGGTGTCCGACCGCCGGCCGAGCAGCACCCGGCCCCCGTCGTCGAAGACGACGGCGGTGACTCCTGGCAGCAGGAGGAGCTGGTGTCCCGCGGTGGCGCGGATGTCGCGGATGAAGTCTGGAGTGGCCATGCGAGGAGCCTACGCGGCGGACGTGACGTCCCCCGGGCCGGCCGTCAGGCCCTTCCGCTCCTTCCGGGCGCGCGACGACCGGGCGGCCGCCCAGCCCAGACCGCCCAGGGCGAGAAGCGCAAGGACACCCTCCGGCAGGGTTCCCAGCCGGGTGGCGGGCGTGAGCGAGGACCGCAGGGGTACCTCGTCGACCAGGGCGTCCGGGGTGAACATCTCCGTCTTCTCGACGATCGTGCCGTCCGGCCGGATCACCGCGCTGACGCCGCTGGTGACCGGCACGACGACGGAGCGCCCGTGCTCGACCGCGCGTACCTGGCTCATCGCCAGCTGCTGGTAGGTCATCTCGCTGCGCCCGAAGGTCGCGTTGTTGCTCGGTACGGCGATCAGCTGTCCGCCGTCCTTGACCGTGTCGCGTACGGCGTCGTCGAACGCCGCCTCGTAGCAGGTCACGAGTCCGACCTTCGTGCCTGCCAGGTCGAACACGCCCACCTCGGTGCCGGGTCCGAAGTCGCGCTGCACCCGGTCGACGTCCTTGCTGAAGATCCGTGCGACGGACCGCATCGGCATGTACTCACCGAACGGCTGGATGTGCCTCTTGTCGTAGGTGTCCACGGGGCCGCTCTCCGGGTCCCACTCGATGAGGGTGTTGCGCAGCGGCCCGGTGTCGGGGGCGAGTACGGCGCCGATGACGGTGGGGGCTCCGATGGCCCGCACGGCCCGGTCGATGGCCTCGCGGGCGTCGGCGTTGCGATAGGGATCGAGGTCGGAGGAGTTCTCCGGCCACAGGACGAAGTCCGGCTGGGGCGCCTTCCCAGCCTTCACGTCCCGTGCGAGCTGTTCCGTGCGCTCCGCGTGGTTGTCCAGGACCGCCCGGCGCTGGGAGTTGAAGTCGAGCCCCAGGCGCGGCACGTTGCCCTGGATCGCGGCGACGGTGGCGGTGCCGTCCTCCGGCGAGTCGTCCACGAGCGGGAGGGACGCCAGCGCTGCGGCGACCGGGGCGGCCACGGCGACGGCCGCCGCGACGACGGCGGAGCGGGGCACGGCGCCCGTGACACGGTGGCGGCGGACCTGCCGGACGGCTTCCAGGAGTCCGAAGCCGCACAGGACGACGGCGAACGTCAGCAGCGGGGTGCCGCCCAGCGCGGCGAGCGGCAGGAACGCGCTGTCGGCCTGGCCGAAGGCGATCTTGCCCCAGGGGAAGCCGCCGAACGGGACGCGGGCGCGGAGCGCCTCGTCCAGGGTCCACACGGCCGCTGCCCAGACGGGCCAGTAAGGCAGCCGGGAGACCGCGGCGATACCGACGCAGCCGACGGCGACGAACAGGGCCTCGGCGAGCGCGAGAGCGAGCCAGGGAACGGGGCCGACCTCCTCGCCCGTCCAGTGCAGCAGCGGCAGCATGAAGCCGAGGCCCGCGAGGAGGCCGAGACCCAGCGCCGCGCGCGGCCTGCGTGCGGTGAGGACCCAGCCCAGCAGGGCGAAGCCGGGCAGCACCAGCCACCACAGGGGCCGGGGCGGGAAGCTCGCGTAGAGCAGCGCGCCGGAGAGTACGGCTGCGGCCGGCCGGACGAGCCGCGGCCACAGCTTGCTGCTGCGGGACACGGGGGCGGGCGGCGGTTCGGCGGTGGTGACGGTGGCGCTCACCTGCCGGAGTCTACGGTGGGCGGCTGTGAGCCCGGCAGCCGCTCCTGCCGCCATGAGCGGCCACGGCCGGACTCCGCTCCTGCCGCCGCTGCTGCTGGGGGAACTCAGGATTCCGGGTTCTTCCCGGTGGCCGGCAGGTGCAGCCGCTCGCGGATGAAGCGTACGGCTGCCTCGGCGTCGTCCACCGTGACGGTGAAGCTCCTGCCGTCCCCCAGCCGGAGCACCAGCGCTTCCCCTCGGCGTACGACCACGGCCGTGCCCTGGTCGGGGCGCCACCGGTAGCCCCAGCCGCCCCAATGGCGCGGGGTGACCTTGGGTGCGAAGTCCGCGCCCACCACGTGGGTGAGCAGGATCCGGCGCCTGGGCAGCCCGGCGTGGCCGCAGCGCACCTCCAGGGCGTCACCGTCGACCTTGACGGCCACGTGCACGAAGGCGAGGGTGCCGAAGAGGATCAGGAGTCCGGCGGCGACGCAGCCGATGACGGACATGAGCAGTGGGGCGAATCCGCCGCTCCAGGCCGAGTCGACGGCCAGCTGGATGCCGAGCGCCAGACAGCCCGCCCCCACGGCCGCGAGCAGCCACTGGAAGCGGTTGGTGGCCCGTCCCGTCCAGACCGTGCTCCGGGCCTGGCTCGAACCGTGCCGCGCATTGCCGGGGTGGTCCGTCATGCCAAGCAGCGTACCCACGTTCCGCGCCATGGGGAGGGGCGTGCGGGCCCGGCCGGGCTCAGGTGCCGCTCAGACAGCGGGGCTGACGGCCTTGAGCAGCAGGCCCTCGGCGTAGGCCAGAGCGGGTCCGGTCAGGTCACCGGCGTCTCCTCCGAGGAGCACGGTGAGGGTCCCTGTCGGTTCGGCCGACGGAGCGGGAGCCGCCCCGATACGGCGCAGTGCCTGGGCGGCCACCGCGTCGGCGGAGCCGTGGAGTACGAGTGGCCTGCTGCCGGCCTTGCCGCGCTCCACCGCGGCGCGGATGCGCGCGGCCACCAGTTCGTAGTGGGTGCAGCCGAGGACGACGTCCGTCACCCCGGCCGGCGTGAGGGAGGCGGCGGCGGCCACCGCGCGGTCGATCGCCTCCTCGTCGGCCTGCTCGACCGCGTCGGCGAGACCCGGGCATGGCACCTCGGTGACGTCCACGGACCGTGCGAAGTCGTTGATCAGCCCACGCTGGTAGGGGCTTCCGGTGGTCGCCGGCGTGGCCCAGATGGCGAAGGGCCCACCGCCCACGGCGGCCGGTTTGATGGCGGGCACCGTGCCGATGACCGGGAGCCCGGGCTCCAGCTCGGCCCGCAGGGCCGGCAGGGCGTGGACGGATGCGGTGTTGCAGGCGACGATCAGGGCGTCCGGCTTGTGGGCCGCGGCTGCCCGCGCCACGGCGAGCGCCCGCCGGGTCACGTCCTCGGACGTGCGGGGCCCCCAGGGCATCGAACCCGGGTCCGAGGACAGCACCAGATCGGCGTCGGGCCGTAGCCGGCGTACAGCGGCCGCTGCCGCGAGCAGGCCGATTCCCGAGTCCATGAGTGCGATCTTCACCCGGTCACCATAGTCGACAGCCCTTGCGGCACCGCCGTAGTGGGGCACACTTCGACGGATGAGCGCCGTTGCCTGGACCGCCGTGGGTTCGCTGATCGTGTGGGTGTGGCTGTTGCTGGGCCAGGGCTTCTTCTGGCGGACCGACCAGAGGCTCCCGGTACGCCGGGACCCGGCGCGCTGGCCCTCGGTGGCCGTGGTCGTCCCCGCGAGGGACGAGGCCGAGGTCCTGCCGACGAGTCTGCCGTCTCTGCTCGCCCAGGACTACCCGGGTGACGCGCAGGTCTATCTGGTCGACGACTGCAGTGGTGACGGCACGGGCGAGCTCGCCCGGGCACTGTCCCAGCGGTACGGAGGGCTGCCGCTGACGGTGGTGACGCCCGGTGAGCCCGAGCCGGGGTGGACGGGCAAGCTCTGGGCACTGCGGCACGGCATGGCGCTGGCCGGGCAGCGGAAACCCGAGTTCCTGCTCCTGACGGACGCCGACATCGCTCATGAGCCGGACAGTCTGCGGGAACTGGTCGCCGCGGCCGGTACGGAGACCGGCGGCTTCGACCTGGTCTCACAGATGGCCCGGCTGCGGGTGACGAGCACGTGGGAGCGGCTGGTCGTGCCGGCCTTCGTGTACTTCTTCGGGCAGCTGTACCCGTTCCGCCGGGTGAACGGCAAGAAGTCGAGGACGGCCGCGGCGGCGGGCGGCTGTGTGCTGCTGCGCGCCGGAGCGGCCGAGCGGGCGCGGATTCCGGAGTCCATCCGTCAGGCGGTCATCGACGACGTGTCCCTGGCGCGCGCGGTGCGGCACAGCGGGGGCCGCATCTGGCTGGGGCTCGCCGAACGGGTGGACAGTGTGCGGCCCAGTCCACGGCTGGCGGACCTGTGGCGGATGGTCGCGCGCAGTGCGTACGCGCAGTTGCGGCACAGTCCGTCGCTGCTGGCCGGCACGGTCCTCGGCCTGGGCCTGGTCTATGTGGCGCCACCCGTCACGCTGGGCGCGGGGCTGCTGACCGGCGATCCGGTGGCCGCGGCGGCGGGCGGGGCGGCCTGGGCGGTCATGGCGGGGACGTACATGCCGATGCTCGGGTACTACCGGCAGTCGCTGTGGCTGGCGCCGCTGTTGCCGTTCACCGCGGTCCTCTACCTCCTGATGACGGTGGATTCCGCCGTACAGCACCACCGTGGGTCCGGTGCGGCCTGGAAGGGGCGTACGTACGCCCGCCCCGAGGCCGCGCCGGAGCCCTGAGCCCTGTGGCCCCGGGCGGCCGCGCCCCGCCCGGGGCGGGGTCACTTGCGCCCGGGGGTCCAGTTCATGCCCCACCCGTAGGCGGCGTCGATGGTCCGCTGGGGGCTCACGCCGCGCTGGGGGACGAGGTAGCGGGCCTCACGCTGCACGGTGAGGTCGCTCCCGTCGCTGGTGATCAGTGCGAGCGCGCACACGGTGGAGGGCACGGTGCATTCGTCGAGGGAGAAGTCGATCGCCGCACCGTTCTGCGGCTGGAGGGTGACCGTGGCATGCAGATCGGCGAAGCTGCGGGCGCCTTCGTAGACGGTGACGAAGATCAGAACACGGCGCAGCCGGTCCTTGTGGTCGAGGTTGACGGTGAGGTTCTCGCCGGCGGAGACGGCGCCGGTACGGTCGTCCCCGTCGAGGTGGATGTACGGCGGTTGCCGCAGGGAGCCGTAGGCGTTTCCGAGTGCCTGGACCACGCCCTTGCTCCCGTCGGCGAGTTCGTACAGTGCGCAGAGGTCGAGATCCAGGTCCCCGTGCATGGCGACGGCCCTGCCGAGTTTCGCGCCCCAGCCCTTGAACTGCTTGCGCACCTCCCAGTTGAGATTGACGCGCAGCGCTCCGGACGTGCCGCCCTGTTTCGACAGTGATACCGACGGTGCTTCCTTCGTCAGCGTGACCTTGGTCAGCCGTACGGCCTGCACGACGGGCGGCTCGGGCGGGGGCGTGGGGGCCG
>NZ_MAPV01000028.1 GCF_001700505.1 Streptomyces mutomycini | reverse complement strand
GGTCCGGGCACTGCAGGGGTGGTGGGCTCAGGGGTGGTGACGGGGACATCGGGGATTCCGGGGCTGGGCGCCCCGGCGCCGAAGTGCCCGGCCAGCTGCCGGATGGTGATCCGCTCGAACAGCAGGCTCGCCGGCTGGGGACCGTAGACCGCCTCCAGGGCGCGGGTCACCTCCAGGACGACGAGCGAGTCCACACCGTAGTTCTCGAAGGTGAGGTCGGGGTCGAGCCGGCCGGGGGGCATCTCCAGGACGCGGGCGAAGACGTCCGTCACCTGGCGCAGGGTGTCGTCCGGGGAGCCCGGGGAGACGGGGACGGCCGGGGCCACGCGGGAAGCCGGCGCCGGGACCGGAACCGGGATCCGCTCCGGCTCGCGCCCGGCTGCCGGAGCCCGCCCCTCGTCGGGCACCACGCCGTCGCTGACGGCGGCGATGACGCTCTGGAAGGCCGGTCCGGCCTCCGTCGTCGGGGCAGCCGCGCTGATGTCCGTGAAGCCGCACGCGGCCAGCGCGTCCCGCCACTGGCGCTCGCTCGCCAGCGGGGAGCGGGGCATGCGCTGCTCGGGGTCCGAGAACAGCCACCAGCCGGCCGTCAGGCCGAAGACGAGCGCGAGCTGGTGCCGCGCCCGGGTGCCCTCCACCAGGAGCAGGGCGCCGCCTCGCCCCAGCAGCCGCTTGGTCCAGGTCAGCGTGTCGGACAGCCGCCGGGTGGCGTGCAGGACGTTGGTGGCGAGCACCACGTCGTGGGCGCCGGGGGTCAGGCCCTGCCCGGCAGGGTCGGCCTCGATGTCCAGCACCTCGAAGCGGGTGAAGGGGTACTGCTCGCCGAAGCGGTTCCTGGCCTTGCGGACGAAGGCCGGGGAGACGTCGGTGAAGACGTACTCGATGCCGTCGGCGTGGGGGGCGAGGGCGGCGAGCACGGTCGCCGTGGTGCCGCCCGTACCGGCGCCGATCTCCAGGATCCGCACCGGCGTGGTCGGGTCGGCGGCCCTGCGTGCCTCGACCCGCTCGGCCACGAGCCGCGCAACCTCCCTGTTGCAGCGGTCGGTGACCGGGTCGCCCCGGTAGACGGCGGCCACGCGCTCGGCGGAACCGTCGGGGAAGAGGACCTCCATGGCGGGGCGGCGACCGGTGAGCACGTCGGGCAGCGCGGTCAGGCAGTCACCGAGGAGCGTGACGACCGGCGCGAGGGACGGGTGACGTTCCGTCAGCAATTCGAAGCGGGCTTTGAGTTCCCCCTCGGATGCGGTCCTGCGGCCCGTCGGGCGCAGGCGGCCGCCGTCCGTGACGGTCAGCCAGTCCGCCTCGGCAAGCATCTCCAGCTGTGCCTGGAACAGCGCGGCGTGCTCGGACACCACGCCCAGGCGGGCGGCGAGGTCCTCCCGGGGTGCCTCGCCCGCGCTGAACAGGCCCGCCCGGTCGAGCACCGAGGCCAGCAGGCTCAGCGCCAGCTCCTCCGCCTCGGCGACCGCACGCTGGTGGTCGGCCAGTTCGCGGTCGGCACCGGGCGCACCCGGGAAGCGGACCTCGGGCAGCGGGTCCGGCGCCCCGCCCGGCAGCACCCGCAGGGTGCGGTCGGGGTCGATGCCGAGGTTGTCCAGGACGGGCTGGTCGGCGTCCAGGGCGAACACCTGGGGCAGTCCGGCCGCGAGGGTCCGCTCGACGACGGTCATGCCCTGATCGGCGCTCAGCGGCCGGATGCCGGCGGCGCGGAACCGGCGCAGCACCCGCTCCCGCTCCGGGTCGCCGCCCGCGTGCCAGTAGCCGAGGTTGAGGACCCGCACCGGGAAAGGCAGGGTGCGGGCGGCGTGCAGGGCGAAGGCGTCGGCGAAGGTGCAGCCGGCGGCGTAGCCGGCCTGGCCGTGGTTGCCCTCGAAGGCCACACCGGACGAGTAGAGGAGCGCGAAGTCCAGCGGCACCCCGCGCACCGCGTGCAGCAGACTCCAGGTGGGGCCGGTCTTGGACTCCAGGGCGGTCCGCAGCCCGTCCTCCGGCAGCTCCTTCAGCACCTGGCTGACCAGCACCATGGCGGCGTTGATCACCCCGTGGAGGGCACCGAACTCCCGGACGGCGGTTTCGACGGCCTCCTTCAGCGCGTCCGGGTCGGTGGCGTCGAGGGCGAGGTAGCGGACCTCGGCGCCCGCCTTCTCCAGCTCCGCGACGGTCTGCCTCCGGGTCGCGTCGAGCGGGGACCGGCCGACCAGGACCAGTTTCGCTCCGTAGGCGCGGGCCAGGTACCGGCAGGTGTCCCGGCCCACGGCGCCGAGCCCGCCGACGACCAGGTAGACACCACCCTGGCGGAACCGGGGCGCGCCGGCGGGAAGTTCGACCCGCTCGAGGGTGCGCACCCGGCGGACGCCCGCGCGCAGCGACACCGGCACCGGCCGGGCCGGGAACGGCTCGGCCACGATCGCGTCGGCCGCCTGGGCGGCCTCCGCCGCGCGTACGTCGACGAGTGCCACGCGCAGCGCGGGGAACTCCTTGGCCGCGACGGCGGCCAGGCCTGCGGTCCCGGCGGCCCACGGCGAGGACTCGTCGCCCGCCTCCAGCGGGTGGACGTCCGTGGTGACGACCTTCAGGCGAATCTCCCGCTCCAGCAGGCCGTGCCGGGCCAGCGCCCGTACCAGGCGGTACAGGGAGACCGGGCCCCGGTCGGTCAGGGCGTGCAGCCCGGCGCGGCCGACGGGCTCGCGGCCGGGGGCCGTGGCCAGGAAGTAGACCAGGTCAGGTGCGCCGGCCCCGTCCAGGGCGCGGTCGAGTTCGGCGTCCGCGAGGCCGCCGGGGCCGACCGGAAGCCGGCGTACGTCGGCGCCGTGGTGGGCGCCGGCGATGCGGGCGGCGGGCTCGGCGTCCAGCCGCTCCCCGACCAGCAGCACGCGGTCGGCGGCCGGGGCGCGCTCCTCGGCGGGCCGGGCGGTCCATACCGGCCGGTGCACGATCACCGTGGACGGCTTGGCCTCGCGGTAGGTCAGGCCTTCGAACCTGACCCGTACCGCGCCGGTGTCGTCGCAGAGCAGAACCTCGCAGCGGTCGGTTCCGGTCTCCCGGACGTAGGACCAGCCGGTCGTGGGGACGGTGCCGAAGACGTCGACACGGTCGGCGGCGAACGGCAGCATCGGCCGGGCGTGTTCGCCCCGGCGGCGGACCAGCAGGGCGGCGACGGTGTGCAGGGCGGCGTCCAGGACGCCGGGGTGCAGGGCGTGTGCCGGGTCGTCGCCGGAGGGCTCGCCGATCCGGCCGAGCACCTCGTCGTGGCCGGTCCACACCTGCCGGACACGGCGGAAGAACGGCCCGTACGGCAGTCCCTGCCCGGCCAGCGCCCGGTAGAAGGATTCCTCGCCCGGGCCTTCGTCCAGGCGGGCGCGCAGCGCGGTGACGTCGAGGGGGGCGGGTGCGGCCGGGGCGGCGGCGAGGCGGCCGCAGGAGCGTACGGCGTCGTCGGCGCCGCGGATCTCGTAGCGGTCGCCGTCCTGGACCACCGCCACGGTCTCATCGGCCCCGCTCAGGGCCAGCGGGACGATCCAGCGGACGTCCAGGCAGGCCCGTCCGGCCAGCCCCCCGCTCGCCTCGGCGACCAGGTCCAGGTGGCCGACACCCGGCAGGATGGGCCGCCCCTCGACGACATGGTCGCGCAGCGCCGGCTCGTCGGCGGCGAGCCGGCGCTCCCACCGGCGCGGGCCCTGCGCGGAGGCTGGCACGGGCGTGGTGTCGAGCCAGTGGCGTACCCGCTCGAAGGGGTACGTCGGCAGCGGCACCCGGCGGCGCTCGGCGGGACGCAGGCGGTGCAGGAGGTCCCAGTCGACGCTGACGCCCGAGACCCACAGCCGGCCCAGCAGGTCGTCGGCGCCGGCCGCGATCTGCGTGGCGAGGAAATCCTCGCCGCCGATGCCGTCGGTCAGCAGGCCCGCCAGCGGCGGGTGCTGTTCGACCCGGCCCCGGTGCAGCCACTGGCCGCCCTCGTCCCGGCCGACGGCTGCGAGCTTGCCGGCCGCGTCCGCGAGGTCGGCGGCCAGGAACGCCAGCCGTGCGGCGAGGGGTTCGCGGCCCACGCGCAGCGTGTGGGCGACGTCGGCCAGCCGCGGGGAACCCGGCTCGGCGAGGGCGCGGCCCAGATCGGCCGCGCGGGCGCGCAACCGGTCCTCGTCTCGGGCGGACAGCACGATCAGCTCCGCCTGCTCGGGCCCGGCCGGGACCGGCCGGGGGGCCACGTACTCCTCCAGGACGACGTGCGCGTTGGTGCCGCCCGCCCCGAACGAGCTGACGGCGGCGCGGCGTGGCAGCGCACTGCCGTCACCGTCGTACGCGCGCGGCCAGGGCGCCGTCTCACGCTGCACGGTGAAGGGCGAGTTCTCGAAGTCGATGACGGGGTTGAGCTCCTCGGCGTGCAGCGTGGGCAGCAGTACGCCGTGGCGCAGCTGCAGGACGGCCTTGGTGAGCCCGGCGATCCCGGCGGCGCCCTCCAGGTGGCCGATCGCGGACTTCACCGAGCCAATGGCGCAGAATCCCGTGTCGCCGGTGTGCCGGGCGAAGGCCTGGGCCAGCGCGGTGTGCTCGATGGGGTCGCCCAGGGCGGTACCGGTGCCGTGCGCCTCGACACAGCCGATGGTGCGGGCGTCGATCCCCGCTCCGTCCAGCGCCTGTTCCACCAGCGCCTGCTGCGCCTGGGGGTTGGGCACGGTGTAGCCGCTCGTCCGGCCTCCGTGGTTCACGGCACTGGCACGGATCACGGCATGCACCGTGTCACCGTCGCGGACCGCGTCCGACAGCCGCTTGAGCACCACAGCGCCGACGCCCTCGCCGGGTACGTACCCGGTGCCGCCCGCGCCGAAGGCCCGGCAGCGGCCGTCGTCCGACAGCATGGTCTTGCGGCTGAGGTGTACGTACTTGTCGGGGTGCACGGCGACGTTGACGCCGCCGGCGATGGCGTACGAGCACTCGCCGCGGCGGATGCTCTCGCAGGCCTGGTGCACGGCGACGAGGGAGGCGGAACACGCGGTGTCGATCACCACGCTCGGGCCGCGGAAGTCACCGAAGTAGGAGACCTGGTTGGCGATGGCGGAACGGTTGGCCAGTACTACCTGGTGGTTGCCGAGGGCTGACTGGGCGGCGGCGAGGATCGCGTAGTCGTCCCACATGACGCCGACGAACACGCCGACGTCGTGCCCCTGGCCGCCGTGGCGGGGCGCCGGTATCCGGGACGGCGGGTAGCCGGCGTCCTCCAGCGCCGACCAGGCCGTCTGCAGGAACAGCCGCTCCTGCGGGTCCATCGTGCGGGCCTGCTTGGGCGCGATCTGGAAGAACAGCGAGTCGAAGGAGTCCACGTCCGACAGGAAGCCGCCCCACCGGCCGTAGCTGCGGCCCGGTGCGGCAGGGTCCGCGTCGAACAGGGCGTCGGCGTCCCAGCGGTCCGCGGGTACCTCGGTGACGCAGTCACGGCCTTCCGCGAGGTTGCGCCAGAACTCCTCCAGGGTGTCCGCCTGGGGGTAGCGGCCGCTGATCCCGATGACGGCGATCGGCTCGTCGGTGTCCCGGCGGGCGGGCGGGGTGTGCGGGCCCGGGGCGGACACCGACGCGGGAGCGGCGTCCTGCCGCGACGGCTCGGTCTCCTGCCGCGGCGGCTCGGTCTCCTCGGGGAACAGGCGGGTGACGGCGTCGCCCTGCTCGGCGAGGATGTGGCCGGCCAGCTCGTCGACCGTCCGGAACTCGAAGAACACGGTGCCGCGCAGGCCCGGGAAGTCCTTGCCCAGAAGCGAGTTGGACTCCATGACCAGCACCGAGTCCAGGCCGTAGCCGTCCAGGGGGACGCGGCTGTCGAGACGCCCTGCGGGCAGCTTGAGCACTCCCGCGAGGACCTCGCGCAGGTGCTCCACCAGCCGGTCCCGGAGCCGGCCGTCAGGGGCGGCGACGACGGGCCGGGACGCGACGGGCCGGGACGGGGCAGGCGTACCCGTCAGGGCGGCGTCGAGGGCCGCCGGGTCGCCCCACGCGGGCACGAGCCACGAGGCGCCGGGGGCGAAGGAGCGGGCGAGGAGGTCGAGACCCGCTTGTGCGGTCAGCGCCCGCATCCCGCTGCGGCGGGTGTACGCGGCCAGTTCCTCCTCGCGGACCAGCCCGTCGACCCCGCCCACCGCCCAGAGCGGCCAGGCCAGGGAGAGACTGCGGCCGTGCGCCTCGCCCCGGCGCACCCGGTGGTCGCGGAGCACCGTGTAGAGGTCGGCGAAGCGGTTGGCGGTGGCGTAGCCGGCCGCTCCGAAGTCACCGATGAGGGAGGAGACGGAGGAGAAGACCACGAAGAGGTCGAGGGTGTCCTCGCGGGTCAGCCGGTCCAGGTGGACCAGGCCGTGGGTCTTGGCGCCGAGCAGCCGGGCGAAGCGCTCCCGGTCGCCGTCGGCGCGCCCCTCGTCGGCGACGCCCGCCAGGTGGAACACGCCGTGCGGGGCTCCGAACCGGTCCCGGGCGGCGGCCAGCGCCGCGCCGAGTTCATCGGCCCGGGCCACGTCGGCGCGCAGCGCGAGCACCTCGGCGCCGAGGCCGGTCAGCGTGCGGTGCCAGGCGCGAGTCCGCTCGTCGGGCTCGGAGCGGCCGATCAGCACCAGCTTGGCGGCGTGGTCGCGGGCGAGATGCTCGGCGAGGACACGGCCGATGGCACCGGCGCCGCCGGTCACGACGTACACGCCGCCGTCCCGCAGGGGCACGTCGGCCGGGGCGGCCGGGGCTGCGAGTGTGCGCAGGGCACGGACCTGCCGCTCGCCCGAGGCCGTGCGGCGGACTTCCAGGCCTGCGGCGCGGGGCGCGGCGCGCAGTTCCACCACCACTGCCCGGGCGACCTCGGTGACCGGCGCCTCGGCGTCGACGCCGAGGGTGAGCAGCTCCAGGCGGGGTGCGACCGGCCCCGTGGAGCGGGCGAACCCGGCCAGCGCGGCCCACTCGGGCCGGTCCTCGCCGGCGTTCCGGGTGTGCAGCACCAGGCACCGCACCCGGCCGGGCAGCACGCCGGTGCGGGCCGCGTCGAGCACGTCCAGGAGGGGTGCGCAGGCGCGGTCGAGCCGGTCTGCGGGCGAGCCGCCGTCCGCGTCGTCGAGAACGACGGCGATGTCGAGCCCGTCCTCGTCAGCGAGGGCGGCGAGCCGGCCTGTGTCGTCGCCGACGGCGACGACGCGCCGCCACACACCGGTCGCCTCCAGCGCGGCCTCCAGCTCCGGACGGCGGTCGAGCAGGACGAGGGTCCCGGCGGCGTCCGCCGGTTCGGGATCGGCGGCGGCGTGCCAGTACGGCTCGTAGAGGCGGGGTTCGCCGGAGGCGGGGTCAGGCCCGGACTGTGCGGTGGGCGTACGGTCGGCGGGCGCTGCCTGAGCGTCGGATGCGGGACCAACGGGCGCCACCGGGGCGCCGGCCGCGGGGTCCACGAGGGCCCCCTGTCTGCCGGGCAGACGGCCCGCGAAGTCCCGCACGGAGGCGAGGACACGACCCTGGTCGTCGTAGACGCGCAGGTCGAAGCGGCGCACCCCCGCCGACTCGCCGGAGACCCGGGCGTGTGCGTGGCAGACCTCGGGCAGCGGGGCGAAGGCGTCCAGGGCTCCGAGGCTGAAGGGGACGGCGAGTTCACCGGTGCGCGGCGCGGTGGTCCGGCCGGTCCAGTGGCAGGCCCGCAGGGCACCGTCGAGGAGCTCAGGTGGCAGTTGGGTGCCCGAGGCGGTAGCGGTCCGGGCCAGCCGGACCAGCGCCTCGCCGGGGCCGACCCGGATCTCGTCGATGACCTGGAAGGAGGGGCCGTACGCGAACCCGGCGGCCGCGTACTCGGTGTACGCGGTGGGGCCGTCGCGTACGACGGAGAGACGGGCGCGCAGCGCGGCCAGGTCCTCGGGGGCCTCAGGGGCGGCGGGGGCCGGGACTGCCCTGCCGCGGGCATGGGTGGTGCGGTCGGCACCGGTCCCGCTGTACACCTCGAAGGCCAGCCCGGTTCCGTCCGGGCGGAAGGAGACGTAAAGCTCCGTTTCGCCGTCGCCGGGTTCGACGGCTCGGCCCCACACCACCTCGCGCAGGGCGTGCCGGGTGCCGGGCTCGGCGAGCGCGGCGGCGGCGCGGACGAACTCGAGCGTCGCCGCGCCCGCGAGCAGCGGCCGGCCCTCGATCACGTGGTCGCGCAGCAGCGGGTCGTGGGCGCGCAGCGTCTTGCGGAAGCGGACCTCCGTGACGGTGGACTCGTTGGCGTCGACCAGCGGATGCGGAGCGGCCGTGCCCAGGTCGGGGTCGAGCGGTATCCAGTAGCGTTCCGCGGCGAACGGGTACCGCGGGGCGGATACCCGGCGCGGGGCGGGCCCCGGCCGGCCGGCGTGCCAGGCCGCCCAGTCCACGTCGGCGCCGCCCAGCCAGCGGCGGGCCGGGCCGGCCAGCGGGCCCGCGTCCGTGAGGTCGGGGGCCGGGCCGCCTTCGGCGAACCGGCTGAGCGCGTCGGCGAGTTCGCCGCCGTCGGTGACTGCCACCGCGAGCCGGGCGTCGAAGGACTCGCGGCCCACCTGGGTGGTGAAGCACAGGTCGGCGAGCGGCACGCGCTCGGTCCTGACGAAGCGGGCGGCCGACTCGGCGTAGGCGCGCAGCCGTTCCTCGTCGCGGGCGGAGAGCAGGAACAACACGGTTTCGCCGGTGCGCTGCTCGCCCGCCGGCACATCGGTGACCGGGTCCGGATCCGGGGACTCCTCGAGAACGAGGTGCGCGTTGGCGCCGCCCGCGCCGAAGGAGCTGAGGCCGGCCCGGCGCGGCCGGTCCCCGTCGGGCCATTCGGACAGCTCTCGCTGGACCCGGAACGGTGAACGCCCGAAGTCGATGTTGGGGTTCAGCTCGGCCGAGTGCAGCGAGGGCACCAGGGTGCGGTGCCGGAACTGCAGCAGCACCTTGGTGAGTCCGGCTATGCCGGCCGCGGACTCCAGGTGCCCGATGTTGGACTTGACCGAGCCGATCGCCCAGGGGCCGGGCGCGTCCCCGGCGGACCGGTAGCCGTGGGTGAGGCCGGTCAGCTCGATCGGGTCGCCCAGGGCGGTGCCGGTGCCGTGCGCCTCGACGTAGCCGATGTCCTGCGGGGTTACGCCGGCCCGTTCCAGCGCGGTGGTGATCGCATGCTGCTGGGCGCGCGGATTGGGCACGCTGTATCCGTTGGTCCGGGCGCCGTGGTTGATTGCGCTGCCGAGGACCAGGCCGTGGATGCGGTCCCCGTCGGCCAGCGCCTTGCGGTAGGGCTTGAGCAGGACGGCGCCGACGCCCTCACCGGGCACGTAGCCGTCGCCGCCCGCACCGAAG
This sequence comes from Streptomyces mutomycini, assembly GCF_001700505.1. Classification (GTDB taxonomy): domain Bacteria; phylum Actinomycetota; class Actinomycetes; order Streptomycetales; family Streptomycetaceae; genus Streptomyces; species Streptomyces mutomycini. Next base: position 24,901 of record NZ_MAPV01000028.1, on the reverse strand, counting down.
GCCCGGCAGCGGCCGTCGGAGGCGAGGAAGCGGCCCTGGCTGAGGAAGGCGAACTTGTACGGGTGGACGGAGACATTGACTCCCCCTGCGATGGCCATTTCGCTCTCGCCCCGGCGCAGGCTCTCGCAGGCCAGGTGGATCGCGGTGAGCGAGGAGGAGCACATGGTGTCCAGTGCCATGCTCGGGCCGGACAGGTCCAGGGCGTGACTGACACGGTTGGCGATGGTGGCGAAGGACGAGCCGGTGAGCGGCCGCCCGCCGCGCAGCGCGTCCAGCGCGCCGTGGAACTGGTATTCGCCGTACATGACGCCGGCGTACACACCGACGGGCCGGCCTGCGAGGTCGGAGCGGCGGTAGCCGGCGTCCTCCAGGACGTGCCAGGCGTTCTGCAGGAAGAGGCGCTCCTGGGGGTCCATCAGTTCGGCCTGGCGCGGGGAGATGCCGAAGAACAGCGGATCGAAGCGGTCGACGTCCCGCAGGAATCCGCCCCACCGGGTGTGGGCGAGGCCGGGCGCCGCCGGGTCCGGGTCGTACCAGCGGCGGCTGTCCCAGCGCTCCGCGGGGATCTCGGTGATGGCATCGCGGCCCTCGGCCAGGATGGTCCAGAGCTCGCCGAGGTCGTCGGCGGCCGGGTAGCGGCCGGCCAGGCCGATGACGGCGATGGCGTCGGTGTCGTCGTCGGCGGGTTCGGCGACGTCGGCTCGTGCGGTACGGCGCGGGGCGCGCGACGGTCGCGGGGCGGGGTCGCCGGTCGTGGGCGTGAGCGGTGCGGCCGCCGGCGTGCCGCCGGTCAGTTCGGCCGCGTGGTGCTCGGCGAAGTAGCCGGCGAGTTCACCCAGGTTGGCGTATTCGAAGAAGAGGGTCTTGGACAGGGCGTCGAAGTGCCGGTCCAGTTCGCGGTTGAGCTTGGCGATCACCAGCGAGTCGATCCCGAGCCGGTCGAACGGGGCGTCCTCGGCCAGCTCGGCCGGTTCCAGACCGGTCTCGGCGGCGATCAGCTCGCGCAGCAGCCGCAGGGCCTCGTCGCGCGGGTCGCCGCCCTCGGTGGGCGCGGTGGCCGTGGCGGTCCGGACCGCCCGGGCGGCGGGCGCGGTGAGGGCGGTGGTGATGGCGCGGAGGTCTCCGTAGGCGGCGACGAGCGCGCCGGGGGTGCCGAGGGCCTGCTCGAACAGGGCGAGACCGGTCTGTGTCGGCAGTACGCCGAAGCCGGTGCGGGCGGCGATGTCCGCGGCGTCCTCGGTGCTCTGGCGCATCCCGCCGTCGGCCCACATCGGCCAGGCGATCGCGGTCATTCGGCGGTGCCGTTCGGCGTAGGCCTCCAGGTAGGCGTTGGCGTACGCGTAGTCGGTCTGGCCGGGGTTGCCGATGTGGGCGGCGATGGAGGAGAAGGCGACGAAGAAGTCCAGCGGGTCGTCGGCGGTGGCCGTGTCCAGGGCTCGCAGTCCGGATGCCTTGGGCGCGAGGACGGCGGCGAAGTCCTCGGCGGACTTGGTCAGGGCGAAGCCGTCGCGCAGCACACCGGCGGCGTGGACGACACCGTTGAGCGGACCGAACTCCTCGCGTACGGAGGCGAGTCGGGCGGTCAGGGCATCCGGGTCGGACACGTCGACGCTGCGGTAGACCAGGCGCTCGTCCAGGCCGGCGGGCCGCTCGCTGCGGCCCAGCAGGACCACGCGGGCGTCGGCCCGGGAGAGCAGCCACCCTGCGACGGCGCGGCCCAGTCCGCCGGCGCCGCCCGTCACCACGTACACGCCTCCGTCGCGGACCCTTGCCGGGTCGGCCGCCGGGGCCGGCTCGGCCTGCGGGATCCGGCGGCCCTGCGCGGTGTGGGCGACCTCGGGGTCGCGGCCGTGGCCCGCCAGTTCGCCGGCGAGCGCGTCGGCCTCGGCCACTTCCTCGGCGAGGCCGACGGCCTGCACTTCGAGCAGGGGGTTCTCCGCCCGGACGGTCCTGGCGAAGGCGGCGAGTGCGGCGCGTTCGGGGCGTGGGCCGCCGGTCTCGTGGCGGTGCAGCAGCAGGACGCGCACGGGTGCGGCGGGGCGGGCGGCGAGGAGCGTGCGGACGACGTGCAGCGCCTGTTCGGGGGCCGGTTCGTCGACGAGGACGACATCGGGCTCGGTGGCCGGGTCGAGGCCGTTGGTGACCGTGCCGATGCCCAGGGCGGTGAGGTGAGCGACGAGCTGTGCGCCGCGCGCCGGGTCGGCGGTGACGACGGCGGCGGTGTCGCCGAGGGCGGCGCCGGTGGGCTCGGCGGGCACGGCGGTCCAGCGGCGGGCCAGCAGGGCCGACTCACGGGGTTCGCCGAGGACGCGCACGGCGAGGTCGTGCAGGCGGGCGAGGACCTGTCCGTGGGTGTCCACGACGGTGAGGTCGGCGTGCGCGGTCCGCTTCCCCAGCCGGCCAAGCACGACATGGACATGGCAGGGCCCCGTGACGGGGGCGTGCACGCCGAGTTCGCCCAGGGCCAGCGGCAGGAAGCCGTCCGCCGTCTCGCCGTAGGCGCGGGCCAGCAGTACGACCAGGGCGTGCAGGGCACCGTCGAGGAGCGCGGGGTTGAGCACGACGCCGTCGAGCGAGGCACCGTCGGGCAGTTCGAGGGTGCCGAGGGCCTCCCCGTCACCGAGCCGGACCTCGGTGAGGGCGCGCATGCGGGGGCCGTAGTCCAGGCCGCGAGCGTGCAGGATGTCGTAGCAGTCGGTGTGGGTGACCAGCTCGGCGCAGCGGGCGGCGACGGCGGCCGGATCGGCCGGTGCCGGGGGCTCGACGGCACCGGGGTGGATCTCGCCGGCCGCGACCACGCTCTCGCCGGCGGTGAGTTCGAACCCGACGGTGTCGCGCTCTCGCCACAGCTCGACCAGCGCGGTGCGCGGGCCGGCGGCGTAGGTGAGCAGTTGCTCGAACGAGACTCCGCGCAGCCGGACCGGTCCGCCGAGGGAGAGTTCGCCGGCCGCGCGGGCCAGTTCCAGCTGTCCGGCGGCGGGCAGGACGGGCTCGGCGTCGACACGGTGGTCGGCCAGGTAGAACTCGGTGCCGGTGCGTGAGCTGCGGTAGGCGAGGGTGTCCAGGGTGGAGACGTTCTCGTCCAGCATGGGGTGCGGACCGGGGCCGGTGACCCGGTCGGCGGGTGCGCCGGCGCCCGGGCCGGTCAGCCAGCAGCGGCGGCCCTCGAAGGGGTACGTGGGCAGCGGGACGCGGCCACGCTCCTCGCCCTCGAACCAGGCCGCCCAGTCCACGTCGCTGCCGGCCTGCCAGGCGCGGGCCACGCCGTCCCAGGGGCCGTCGGTCACGCCGAGGGCGACACCGCGAACCTCGTCGTTGGCACCGCGCACCGGGATGCGTGCGCGGGTGGCGCGCTCTTTGGGGCCGTCGTCGGTCAGCGCGTCCCGGAGCCGCAGCGCCCCGGTCACGCAGGCGGCGGCCCGGGCGGCGAGCCCGTCGCCGTGCACCGCGACCGGGGTGAGGCCCAGGTCGAGCCACAGCTTGCCCAGCGCGTACTGCAGGGCGAACGCCTGCCCCCGCTCCCCCAGTCGGTCGGCGCCCGCGGCGAGTGCGGCCTCGTGGTACCCGGCGAAGGCGGGCTCGGTGGCAGCCCACCGGCCGGCCAGGCTCGCCGCGTCCGGGACGTCCTCGGCGAAGACGAAGGAGACCTCGCCGGTCCCGGGCCGCTCGGGGACCGGAGTCGTGCGCAGCGCCCGGGCGAGAGCGACGCGGTCGGAGCCGGTGACGGCGAGCCGGTACTCGTGGGCGCGGCGTCCCACGGCCAGCGTGTAGGCGACGTCGGCGAGCGCGGCAGTGTCGTCGCCGTCGAGGTACGCGGCCAGGTTCTGCGCGGCCGTTGTCAGCGCGGTCGCGGTGCGGGCGGACACCACCAGCAGCTGCTGGGCGCGGTGCGCGTCGCCGGTGCCGGGGGCGGGCGGGGCTTCCTGGAGGACCGCGTGCGCGTTGGTGCCGCCGATACCGAAGGAGCTGACGCCGGCGCGCAGCGGGCCCTCCCCTGTCCAGGGGGTGGTGCCGGTGCTCACCTTGAAGGGGCCGGCCGCGAAGTCGATGGCCGGGTTGGGGGTGGTGTGGTTGACGGTCGGCACCAGCGTCCGGTGCTTCATCATCAGCACCGTCTTGATCACGCCTGCCACTCCGGCAGCCGCGTCCAGGTGGCCGATGTTGGACTTCACCGAGCCGATGGCGCAGTACCCGGTGTCGGGGCCGGAGTCGCGGAACGCCCGGGTGAGCGCCGAGACCTCGACCGGGTCGCCGAGGCGGGTGGCGGTTCCGTGTGCCTCGACGTATCCGATGCTGCGGGGGTCGACGCCGGAGACGGTGTGCGCCTCGCGGATGACGGCTGTCTGGCCGGCGGCGCCGGGCGCGGCGAAGCTCACCTTGGCGGAGCCGTCGTTGTTGGTGGCCGTGCCCTTGACGACGGCGTGAATGGTGTCCCGGTCCGCGATGGCGTCCCGCAGGAGTTTGAGGACCACGACACCGACGCCGTTGCCGAGGACGGTGCCGCTGGCGTCCGCGTCGAAGGTGCGGACGTGCCCGTCCCGGGACAGGATCGCGCCCTCCTCGTACAAGTACCCCTTGGCCTGGGGCAGTTTCACTGTGACGCCGCCGGCCAGTGCCATGTCGCACTCGCCGTTGATCAGGCCCTGGCACGCCAGGTGGAGGGCGACGAGGGAGGTGGAACAGGCGGTCTGGACGGCGTAGCTGGGTCCTTTGAGGTCGAGTTTGTACGACAGGCGGGTGGCCAGGAAGTCCTTGTCGTTGCCGACCATCACCGCGAAGTGCTCGGAGGTGGTGGTCTGGTCGACGTGGGGCAGGACCTGCTGCTGGAGGTAGGTGTTGATGGCCGCGCCGGCGTAGACGCTGATCAGCCCGTCGTGGCGGGCCGGGTCGTAGCCGGCGTGCTCCAGGGCGGCGTGGCCGGCCGTCAGCAGGATGCGGTGCTGCGGGTCGGTGATCGCGGCCTCGGCGGGGGTGAACTCGAAGTATCCGGTGTCGAACAGGTCGGCGTCCGGGATGGTGCCGTGGGCGGGGACGTACTCCGGGTCGTCCAGCAGCCGGGCGGGCACCCCCGCTTCCGCCAGTTCCTCGCGGCTGAAGCGGGTGATGCCCTCGCGGCCCTCGCTGAGCAGGCGCCAGAAGGAGTCCAGGTCGTCGGCGCCGGGGAAGCGCCCGGCCATGCCGATGATGGCGACGTCCGTATCGGCAACCGCCGGAACCGGGTTGTTCACTGACCCAACACTCCTTTTTTGCCTGAGCTCACTCGGGGAGGAGACGGTGCTCCGGGCCCGTGACTGACTAGCGGGCAGCCACTTCCGCGAGGATGGTGTCGCCGTGGTACCAGGGGTTTCCGGCGGCCTCGGATATGAGGTTGCGGGACTGCGTCTCGTGTGCCCGGCCGAGAGCCAGCGTGAGGTGCTGGACGAACTCCAGGGCGGTGAAGTACTTCCGCATGAAGGTGGGTTCGGTCATGGGGATCTCGATCACCTCGATGTTCCGGTTCTCCGGGCAGTCGCTCGTGAGCAGACCCATCAGGTTCTTCCGCTTCCCCTGCGTGTACTCGTCGTCGTCCGCGTCGGTGAAGACCAGCACACTGTGCTTGCGCGTCGGGTCCGACAGGGTCGCCACCTCGCTGTGGCAGAACTCGTGGAAGTAGTTGCGGGTGGCAGGCACCATGGCGATCTCGTTGAGGTGCATCTTGGCCAGCTTGAGCAGGCTCTCGTGCCACACCGGGGAGGCGATCATGATGATGTTGGCGTCCTGGCTCCGCTGGGCCGCCGTGCGCGCCAGCTCACGGTGGGCTTCGGTGAAGTCGTGGGCCAGGTGGTCCGGGAGCGCCCGCACCTCGTCGCCGAAGTCCTGCGCGACCAGGCCCAGCCGGTGGAAGACGTCCAGCAGGATGGCGAAGTACTGCCCCACGTGGAACAGGGGGTACTCGCGGTCGGGCTCGCTCAGTTCCCAGCGGAGGATCGACACGCCTGCCTGCCGGCCCAGCTCGGCCAGGCGCCCGCCGGAGGTGAGCAGGACCATCCGGTCGTGGGCGCGTGTGAGCGCGTGGAAGGCTCGCGCGGGCTCCATGGAGTGGCCGCTGTAGGAACTCAGGATGATCAGCGTCCCGTCGTCGTCGATGACGGACGACGGCAACAGGTAGGCGTGGTCGTAGTCGTTGAAGACGTGGAACTCCACCTCGGTGCCCGTCGAGATGAAGAAGGCGCGGACGACGTCGGAGACGATCGCCGAGCACCCCATGCCGGTGAAGACCACACGCTTGAACTGACCTGCGGCGATACGTGCGCGCAGGCTGTCGGAAAGCTCGTCCAGCGAGTATTCATCGGACTTCGTGAAGCCCTTCCGGTAATTCTCGGAGAGAAACTCCTCGTACCGGTCCATTCGAGTACGCATGTGCACAGCCTCTTCTCAGAAAGTTGGGGAATGCCTTCTCGCACACACCACCGTGATCACCACATGAACTGCCCGCCGTCCACGATCAACTTCTGACCGGTGACGTACGAAGATTTCTCCCCGATGAGGAATTCGAGCGCGTCGGCCATCATGTCGACATTCCCGATGCGGCGCTGGGGGATCTCATCGAGCAACTTGTCGCGCCAACTCGGTTCGTCCGTCCGGAATCGCGTACGCATCTCCTCGGTGTCAATCATTCCGGGTATGAGCGAGTTGACGCGAATGGTCGGAGCGAGCTCCATCGCGAGGCACTTCGTGAAGTGCAGGAGCCCCGCCTTGCTGGCGCAGTAGTTCAGCCCGTCGAGCCGCGGACGGATCCCCGTGGTGGCCGCGACGTTCACCACCGACCCACCGCCCGCCTCGAGCATCTTCGGCGCGAGCACCCGCGTGAGGTAGAACGGCGCGGACAGGTTGGCCGCGATCACCTGGTCCCAGTCCTCGAACGACATGTCGAGGAAGGGACCGTCGATGTTCCGCCCGGCGTTGTTGACCAGCACCCTCGGCGCCCCGTACTCCGCGAGCATCTCTTCCGCCACGGTGACCACCGCCTCGGGGTCCGCCAGGTCGGCCTGCAGGGCCCGGAAGGAGTCGCCGAACTCGCGCTCGGCCGCGGCGGCGGACTCCTTGTCACCCCGATAGAGCGCCACGACCCGGTACCCCAACGACACCAGGCGCCCACTCAGCCCGAGGCCGATGCCTTTGGTGCCGCCGGTCACGACCGCGAATTCCTTGTGCACCCTCGTGTCTCCTGTACGCATCGACGGACTCGCCGGAAGAAGAAATTCATCTGATCCTGCAACGAGCCCAGGAAGAATCAGTTTGGGGATGTTGGCAGGGATAGGAAGACCGACCGGACATCAACTGACCGGCGGAGGCTGCCTGCAGCGAATGCGGCACCCATTTCGGAGACCTCGCTCAGCCTAGCTCCATTGCATTCGCTCCAGCAAGGCCGATTTCCGGGCGGCACACCACACGGGAAAATGGGAGCCGCCCGTGCGGTCAGGTTCGCGGCGTCAGCCTGCAGCGGACCTTACCGGTGGGTCGCAGGGTGATTCCGGTGTTCAGCGGAATGTCGGTGTCGACGGCGGTGAACGAGTAGTTCTGGAGCAGCACGCTCAGCGTGAGGGTGGCGTTCAGCATCGCCAGGTGCTGGCCGATGCAGGCCCTCGGGCCACCGCCGAACGGGAACCACGCGTAGCGGGGGCGCGCGGCCTCGCGCTCCGGCAGGAACCTGTCCGGGTCGAACGTGCCGGGGTCCTCCCAGATGTCGGCGCGGCGCTGGACGACGCCGGAACTGACCACCACATCGGCGCCGGCCGGAATGGTGTACGAGCCGACCTGCACGTCCTCGGTGGTGATGCGGCCCTGGGCCGGCGCGGCGGGGTGGAGACGGAGCGTTTCCTTGAGCACCTGTGTCAGGTAGGGAAGCTTCTCCAGATCCTCGGCGACGGGCTCACGACCGCTCAGCACGCGGTCGACCTCCTGGTGCGCACGCGCCTGTACCTCGGGGTGACACGCGAGGAGGTGCAGGGTGAGGCCCAGCGTGGTGGCGGTGGACTCGTGGCCGGTGACGAGGAAGACGAGGACCTGGTTCCGGGTCTCCTCCGCACTGATCGGGTTGCCGTCGTCGTCGTGCGCCCGCGCCAGCAGGCTGAGCATGTCGTTCCGGCCGGCCGGGGCGGTCGAGTCCTCCGCGCGGCGGGTGGAGATGATCTCGTCACACACCTCGTACAGCTCACGGTGTGCCTTGGCGGCGCGCAGATTACCCGGGGTGGGCACCTTCCGGGAGATGTTCACCGGAGCGAAGGCCCGCTTGACGGCATAGGCGTTGATCAGCGGGAAGTTGCGCTGAACCGTGGGAACCATCGCGTCCACGTCGCTCTTCCGGCCGAAGAGGATGCGGGAGATCGTCCGCAGCGTGTGCCCGGTCATCTCCTCCGCCACGTCGACGGTCGCATCCGGTGCGGTCCGCCACCGTTCGACGAGGCTGCCGGTCTCCTGGGTGATCTCCGAGCCGTACTCGTTCACCTGACGGGGCGTGAACAAGGACTGGAGCATACGGCGCTGGCGCAGGTACTCGTCCCCCATGCTGGTGAGCAGTCCGTTGCCGAACGACTGGCGCAGCTCCCCGAGGAACCGGTTCTCCTTGCTGAAGGTCTGCGCCGAGGACGCCAGCACCTGCTGAGCGCCGTCCGCCGAGAACACACCGTAGAACTCCGCCCGCATTCCCGGCGGGCCCACCGTGAACCGGACCACGTCGCCGTGGTCGTTCACTGCCTTGAGATAGGTCCCCAGCGTGTCCTTCTGGAGGTCCATCAGCGATCCGAAAAGCGGGTGTCCCGCCATGGTGGGGGGCTTCGAAACCGTCGGAGTGCTCGCGGTCATGGTGCTGTCTCTCCTTCTGTTGCTTCCCTGCCGGGCCGCGTCCTGCAGGCCTGAGGCGTCGGGTGATGCGGGTGCCGGCCGTGCCGGCCGGTGCTCGACCGGGCATGCGCTCGTCGGTGGCGGATCCGTCCAGGCCGCTGCGATGAACTCCAGGCAGTCCGGCCGCTTCGCGGGTCCGAAGGCCACGGTCCAGCCGGCGGGGACGTCGACGGCCGACGGCCACAGCGAGTGCTGCCGCCGGTCGTCGACGAGGGCGAGGTAGTCGGTGTCCGGTCTGTCGAAGGGGTTGGTCATCAGGGCGTCCTCGGTGAGTCCGGCGTCGCCTCCGCGGCAGCGCGCAGGTGGGCCACGTCCGATTGCGGGGACGCCACGATCTCGGCGAGCAACCGCTCGTAGGCGCGGGCCATGCGCCCGGCGGTCCGTGGGGAGAACAGGTCGGCGCTGTACTCCAGGTAGCCCCGCAGCCCCGACGCGGTCTCCTCCGCGACGAGGTTGAGGTCGTACCTGGTGGTGGTCGTCGCGGAACGGATGGGCAGCACCTCGAGGTCCGTCTCGTCGGCGCCCGCCCCGCCGGGGGCGGCGGGAAGCAGGTTGAACATCACCTGGAACAGCGGGGAGCAGCCCGGCTCCGGGGTGGGCACCAGGGATCGGACGAGGTCGGGGAAGGGCAGGTCCTTGTGTTCGTGCGCCTCGGTGGTGACGCGCCTGGTCCGCGCCAGAACGTCGGGGAAGGGAAGACCGGCGGGCACGTCGAGACGGAGCGTCAGCAGATTGACGAAGTAGCCGACCACACGCTCCAGTTCACTCCGTGGACGGTTCGACACCGCGGTGCCGACGGCCAGTTCGCTGCCGTCCACGTGACCGCCCAGCAGCACGGCGAAGGCCGACAGCAGGGTCATGTAGAGCGTGGCCCCCTGCTCCTGGCTCAACCGGCGGAGTTGTTCCAGCAGTTCGGCGGAGATCTGCAGATCCACCGACGAGCCCTGGTACGTCTTGACCGGGCATCTCTCGTAGTCGGTACGCAGCGGCAGACAGGCCGGCAGCCCGGCCAGTTGCCGCCTCCAGTAGTTCTCCTGGCGGGAGAGTTCCGAGGCGTCGGTCGTGTGCGCCTGCCAGCGTGCGAACCCGGCGTACGACAGTGGCAGTTCGGGCAGTTCCGGCGTCTTCCCCCGGACGAGCGCACGGTACAGCTCGAGCAGCTCGGCCAGCACGACGTTCACGGACCAGCCGTCGAAGACGCCCCATGGCCGGGTCAGCAGCCCGATGTGCAGGTCGTCGGACACGGTGAGCAGGTGTGCGCGGATCGCGTACGGGTCCTCCGGCGCAAAGGGGCGCAGCCGTTCGGCACGCAGCCAGTCCGTGACCGCCTCCGCGTCGACGACCGCCGGCCGTACCGCGAAGCCGTCGGCGGGATGGACGGTCTGGGTCACGGTGCCGTCCTGCCGGGCATAGCTCGTACGCAGGATCTCGTGCCGTTCCACCAGCGCCTCCACGGCGCGAGCGTAGGCCTCGCGATCCAGGGAGCCGTTCATCCGGAAGGCCAGTTGGACGTTGTCGTGCGCCGTTCCCAGGTGTGCGGGCCGGTCGAGGAACCACAGGTCGCGTTGCTGGAGCGTGATGGGTGCCGGTCCCCGGTCTCCGGCCCCTGCCCGGTCGGCCTGTTCCGACGGTGCGCCTTCCTGCTCCGCCGGCTGCTCCAGGACGGCGGACATCTCTTCGATGCTGGCCCCGCTGAAGATCAGCTGGAGTGGCAGCTCGGCGCCGGTCTCCTTCCTGATCCGCAGGGTGAGGCGGGTAGCGAGCAAGGAGTGCCCGCCGAGATCGAAGAAGTTGTCCTGGATTCCGACCTGGGTGAGACCGAGGACATCCGCGACGATCCGGCACAGCACCTGCTGTGCCCCGGTCCGCGGGGCGACGTACCGCTCCTTGGTCACGTCGGCCTCGTCCGGGTCCGGCAGTTCCCGCTTGTCGACCTTGCCGTTCCGCGTGACCGGCAGCTCGTCGAGGATCACGAACACGCCGGGCACCATGTAGTGCGGCAGCTGCGCTGAGAGGTGCTCCTTGAGGGCGCGGGCCAGCGACTGCCCTCTCTCGCCGAGTTGCGGATGATTGGTCACGGCGGGTGCCCGGTAGGGCTCACGTGCCCGTACGCGGGGCAGTTCACGCCGGCCGAGCACCAGGTCGAGGCCGTCGAGCCGGTCCTGCGACCAGGTGGCCGCCACATGGAAGCCCAGCTCCTCGGCGTACCGGAGAACGGCTTCGAGCTCCGCGGCCTCGTCCGCGGTCCGTGATCGGGGCGCGAGCGGCTCGGCCGCTCGGGGATGCGGCCTTCGCCCGAGCTCCGCGCCGAGGCGCACGGCGTCGGCGACGCGGGGGTTGGTCAAGCCGCTCACCCCGAACCGGTCGGGGACCTCGCCGTCCAGGAGGGCGCGCAGCTCCGCCGGAGAGGCGGCGTCCAGCCACGTCAGGGAGGCGGCCGGTGCGGCGTCCTTCCGCAGGATCACGTCGTAGCGGTAGGCGAGTGCCTCGCGGTCCGACTCGCGCCCGACGACTACATCGACCGCCCCCAGCCCCGTGAAACGCTCAGGCAGCCGCGCGAAGTACGTCGGGCTGACGAGCAGTTCCCGCTCCTCGCGCCGGCTGCGCCGCACCTGACCGGCCAGCTCGTCGACGGTGGTGCCGGACCCGGCTCGATCCCACTCGTCCGCGCAGAGCTGGGCGGTGAACAGATCCAGGTTCCGGACATCGCCGACGAGGATGCTGCCGCCGTCCGCCAGGAGCGGGACCAGGAGGGTGAGTACCTTCTCCAGGTACTCCTCGTTCGGGAAGTGCCGCACCACCGAGTTGAGCACGATCGTGTCGAACTCCGCGCCGGGCAGCTCCGCCACGGACAGCGCGTCTCCCTGGATCAGGGTGACGTGCGACCATCCTCGGCGTGCCACATCGCGGCGTGCCGCTTCGAGAGCCGTGGCCGACGGGTCGAGCGCGTGCACCGAAGCGCAGTCCGCGGCGTAGCGCAGGAGCAGTTCTCCCCTGCCGCAGCCGATCTCAAGCACCCGCTTGGGGCGTATGCGCTCGAGTTGCCGGGCCGCGGCGTCGACGGGTTCCCGGCCGGCGGATCCGGGGCGGGAGGCGGACCGGTCGTCGGAGTGCTGCCGCCGGCGTTCGAGGTGGGCGGCGTCCTCCTCCTGGTCAGCGCTGTGCAGCCACTGGGTGGTCGGGCTCACGTAGGCGGCGAGCGTGCGGGCGGCGCCGCTCCCCTGCGGTACGACCACGGCGCGGTGTACCGAAGGATGCTTGAGCAGCACGTTCGCGACTTCACCGGGTTCCACGCGGAAGCCGCGCACCTTGACCTGGTCGTCGACACGGCCGAGGTAGTCGAGCGTGCCCTCCGCACGCCATCTCACCAGGTCACCGGTGCGGTACATGCGTGTTTCGGAGTCGAACGGACTGGCCACGAACCGCTCGGCGGTCAGATCCGGCCGGTTCAGATAGCCACTGGCCATGCCGTCGCCGGAGGCGTACAGCTCACCCGGCACTCCGAGCGGTACCTGTCGCAGCGCCTCGTCCAGCACGTACACCCGGGTGTTCCACACCGGAGGACCGATGGGCACGGCCTTCGCTCCGGGCTCGGCCCGGTAGCGGCAGGCGGTGATGGGACCGCCCTCGGTGGGCCCGTACAGGTTGTGCAGTTCGGTGTCCGGCAGCACGCGTGCGAACCGCTCGGCGAGCTCGACCGGGAGCGCCTCGCCCGCGGTCTCGACACGGCGCAGGCCGGTGCACAGTTCCGCGGTCGGTTCCGACAGGAACTCGGCCAGCATGGACGGGACGAAGTGGAGGTCGGTGACGCGCTCCTCGCGGATCAGCCGTGCGAGGTACTCCGGATCCTTCTGCCCGTCGGGGCGGGCGATCACCACGGCCGCGCCGACCTGGAGCGGCCAGAACAGCTCGGGCACCGAGACGTCGAAGCCCACCGACGTCTTCAGCAGCATCCGGTCGTCGCCGCTCATGCCGTAGTGGCTCTGCTTCCACGCGGTCCAGTTCAGGCCCGCACGATGCGGGATCACCACGCCCTTCGGCCTGCCCGTGGAACCCGAGGTGTAGAGCACGTACGCGGCGTCGTCCCTGCCCACCTCGACGCGGGGGTTGTCGTCCCGGCCGCCGGTGATGTCCGGCAGCTCCTGAAGGACGAGCAGCGGCACGCTGTCGGCGAGCACCTGCTCCACGCGCTCGTCCGGGAGGTCGGTCTCCAGGGGGAGGTACGCCGCTCCGGTCTTCACCACGGCGTTGACGGCGACCACCAGGTCGAACGAGCGCGGCATCCGGATCGCGACCCGCTGCCCGGGCCCGGCACCCCGCTCGATCAGCCAGTGTGCGAGCCGGTTGGCACGGGCGTTCAGTTCCGCGTACGAGAGGGTGCGGCCCTCGTGGACCAGCGCGGTACGGTCCGGGGTACGTGCGACCTGCGCCTCGAACGCGGCGGGCAGCGTCTCGTGCGGGAGGGGCGTCGCGGTGTCGTTCCACTCGGTCAGGCGCTGCCGGTCGCCCGCCGGCAGGACGTTGACGTCCAGTGCGGCGGTACCGGCCCCGTCGTCCGTCGCGAGGGCGTCGAGAAGGCCCGCCAGCGCGGTTTCGAGACAGTCGGCCACCGCCTCGCAGGGGACCGTCTCCTCGACCTGGATGTCCAGCGACAGTTCGGTGCCGAAGTCGTCGAGCGACACCGTCACGGGGTAGTTGATGGCGTCCACGGCCGCGAGGAAGCGCACCCCGTAGTCGTCGATGCGCGGCAGCGACTCGTCGTGTTCCGCCTCGAAGTGACGGAAGTTGACCACAGCGCTGAACAGCGGGGCGTCGCCGTCCAGACCGCTGCACCGCTGGACCAGGCTCAGGGGGCTCTGCTCCCGTGCGATCAGCTCGCGCAGGCCGGTGTCGACGTCCGCGATCAGCTCACGCACGGTGCGGTCGGCGAGCCGGGTGCGCAGGGGAAGCGTGTTGATGAAGTTGCCGAGCATGCGCTCCACTCCGGCCACACCCTGCAGGCGCCCGGACATCACGGCGCCGAACACCACGTCGTCGCGCCCGCTGGTGGCGGCGACGAAGCAGGCCCACGCCGCGTGGAAGAGACAGGCCGGGCTCACCTGCAGACGCCGGGCCTGGGCGCGCAGGTCGCGTGCGAGGGGCTCGGGCAGCGTGCGACGCAGCCGGCCGACCCGCCGGCCGTTGCCGTGCACGTCGATGAGGCCGAACGGCGCCGTGGGTTCCGTGACGTCCTCGAGGGCTGCCCGGAAGTAGGCCGTCGTGTCGTCCGCGGGGTGCCTGGCCAGGGTGTGGGAGACGAAGTCGCGGTAGGGCGCCGGGGCGGGCAGCAGGTCGGCGCGTCCCGCCATGTGCACGGCCAGCTCCTGCAGGATCAGGCGCAGGGAGGTGGCGTCCTCGATGAGGTGGTGGGCGGTCAGGAGCAGGTGGCGCCGCTGCGAGTGCGGCTCCTCGGCGACGACCAGGCGCAGCAGCGGCGCGCTGTCGAGGTGCATGCGCTCCTGGCGTGCGAGCAGTTCCCTCGCCTGCTCCTCGGGGTCCCGGCCGGCGGTGAGCCTGGTCCGTTCCACGGGGAGCAGCGCGGTCCGGTGCACGACCTGGACCGGTTCGGGCAGGCCGGCGGTGAGAACGGCGGTGCGCAGCACGTCGTGGCGGTCGACGATCCGCTGCAGCGCGTCGATGAACCGGGCGCACGCCTGCTCGTCGTCGGCCCGGTAGAGGGTGGAGACGAGATACGGGTCGTTGTCCGGGTCCATCAGGTGGTGGAAGAGGATGCCCTCCTGCGTGGGCAGCAGGGGGTAGACGTCCTGGATGCCGGCGGCCCCGCCGGGCACGGCGGCCACGACGGTGTCGATCTGCTCCTGTGTCAGGTCGATCAGCGGAAGCAGGCCGGGGGTGAGGCGCTCGCAGCCCTCCGGGATCAGGTTGGCCGGGACGGTGTGCGCGGGCGCCGCCCCGGTCGCGTCGATGCGCGTCGCCAGATCGGCCAGCGTGGGCGCGGTGAAGACGTCCTGGACGGTGACGTGCAGACCGCTGTCCTGCAGCCGCGCCACCAGCACCGTGATCATCAGGGAGTGGCCGCCGAGAGCGAAGAAGTTGTCCTCGGTGCTGATCCGGTCGGCGTCGAAGCCGAGGAGGCCGGCGCAGATGTCGGCCAGGTGCCGTTCGGTGTCGGTGACGGGTGCGACGAAGGTGCGCTGGGCGAAGGCGTCGATGCCGGGGGCGGGCAGGGCCCGTCGGTCGAGTTTGCCGTGAGCGGTCACCGGCAGGGCCGCGAGTTCGACGTACGCGCTCGGCACCATGTACTCGGGCAGGGAGCCTTCGAGGTGCCGGATCAGGTCGTCGCGGTCGTCGGAGAGGTTCCGTCCGGGTTCGGATACCACGTAGGCGACCAGGCGGGGGCTGCCGGGCTGGTCCTCACGGACCAGGACGGCCGAGGAGCGAACGCAGGGGTGCTCCGCGAGCCGGTGCTCGATCTCGCCCGGCTCGATACGGAAACCGCGCACCTTGACCTGGTCGTCGGCACGTCCGAGGAACTCCAGCTCGCCTTCGGGCAGTCGGCGCACCAGGTCGCCGGTGCGGTACATGCGGGCGTCGGGGGAGGCGTCGAACGGGTTGGGCACGAACCGCTCGCGGGTCAGCTCGGGCTGGTGCAGGTAGCCGCGGGCCAGCCCCGCGCCGGCGATGAACAGCTCGCCGACGCAGCCGATGCCCTGCGGCGCGTGAGCCTCGTCGAGCACGTGCAGCTGGATGTTCTGGATCGGCCGGCCGATGGGGACGCTGCGAAGCGTCTCATCGGCGGGGACGGTCCAGTGGCTGACGTCGACGGCTGCCTCGGTGGGCCCGTAGAGGTTGTGCAGCGGCGCGGTGTGCAGTTCGTAGTGGCGCGCGCACAGGTCCGGGGGCAGCGCCTCGCCGCTGCAGAACACCTGCCGTACGGTCGTGCACCGCGCCCAGCCCGGCCCCTCGACGATGCTGCGCAGCATGGACGGCACGAAGTGCAGGGTGGTTACGCCGAACGCGCGGACCGCGGAGGTCAGGTACGCCGGGTCGCGGTGGCCGCCGGGCGCGGCGATCGCGAGACGGGCGCCGGAGAGCAGCGGCCAGAAGAACTCCCAGACGGACACGTCGAAGCTGTAGGGGGTCTTCTGCAGGACGACGTCGTCCTCGGTGAGCGGGTACTCGTTCTGCATCCACTCGATGCGGTTCACCGCGGCCCGGTGCTCGATCATCACGCCCTTGGGGCGGCCCGTGGAACCGGAGGTGTGGATCACGTACGCCAGGTGCCCTGCGTGTACGCCGGGTACGGCCGTGGGGACGTCCGCGTCCAGGGCCTCCAGTGCGTCCGTGCCGGACCGGTCGCGCAGGGTGCCGTCCGGATGCAGGACGAGCAGGTGCTCGACGCCGTGCAGCGGTTCGGCGTCCAGGTGCGGCTGGGTGAGGACCACGGCGACCCCGGAGTGGTCGACGAGGTCGGCGCGGCGGGACGCCGGGTAGGACGGCTCGATCGGCATGTAGGCGCCGCCGGCCTTCAGGGCGCCCAGGATGCCCGCGACCATCTCGGCGGAGCGCTCGGCGTGCAGACCGACCAGCGTGTCCGGCCCGGCGCCGTGCCGGCGCAGTCCGCGGGCGATCCGGTCGGCCCAGGCGTCCAGTTCGGCGTACGTCCACGAGCGGTCGGTGGTGACCAGGGCGGTGCGCTCGGGGTGGCGGGCCACCCGCTCCTCGAACAGTTCGTGCAGGCACCGGTCGTCGCTGAAGGGCCGCTCGGTGTCGTTGAACACCTCGACCACCTGGCGACGCTCCTCGCCGTCGATCATGGCGAGCCGGGACACGGGCAGCGCCGGGTCGTCGGCGACGGCGGCGAGCAGCCGGGTGTAGTGACCGATGAAGCGCCGGATGGTCTCGCGGTCGTACAGGTCGGGGTTGTACTCGACGGTGCCGACCAGGCCGTCGGGGGTTTCCCGCAGGTCGAGCGTCAGGTCGAACTTGGTGAAGCTGAGATCGAAGTCGACCGGGGAGACCTCGAGACCGCCGAGGGTGACGTCCCGTCGGGTCTGCGCCTCCTGGAGGACGAACATCGTCTGGAAGACGGGCGAATGGGCGAGGCTGCGCTCGGTGTCCAGGGCCTCCACGACGGCCTCGAAGGGGACTTCCTGATGGTCGTAGGCCTCGAGTGCGGTCTTCTTCACCTGGGCCAGCAGATCGCGGAAGTCCGGGTCGCCGGCGAGATCTGCGCGCATCACCAGGGTGTTGGCGAAGAAGCCGACGAGGTCCTCGACCTCGCGTCGACCGCGGTTGGCGACGACCGTGCCGACGGCGATGTCCGTCTGGCGGGTGCAGCGGTTGAGGACGACGGTGTAGGCGGCCAGCAGGGTCATGTAGAGCGTGGCTTCATGGACCTTGGCGACGTCGCGCAGGGGGCTCAGCAGTTCCGCCGGGCAGGTGAAGTTCTCACGGGCGCCCGTGTAGGTCTTCACGCGCGGGCGTTCCCGGTCGGCGGGCAGCGTCAGCCGTGGGTCGACCCCGGCCAGCTGACGCTTCCAGTAGGCCGTCTGCCGGTCCTGCAGGTCGCCGGCGAGCCGCTCACGCTGCCAGTGCGCGTAGTCCGCGTACTGCACGGGCAGCGGCTCGAGCGGATCGGGGCGGCCCGCGCGGAACGCCTCGTACAGGGCGACCAGATCGCGGAAGAAGACGCCGACCGACCAGCCGTCGGACACGCTGTGGTGCGTGGTGACGAGCAGGTGGTGCTCCTGATCCGACTGCCGCAGCAGTCTGACCCGGATCAGCGGCCCGCGCTCCAGGTCGAACGGGGCCGCGGCCTCGTCGTGACAGATCGCGGCGAGCCGCGCCGGGTCGGTCAGTTCCTCCTCGGCGACCGTGAAGTCGCCCCCGTCACCGATGACCTGGCGCGGTACGCCGCTGTCGTCGGCGAACCGGGTGCGCAGCACCTCGTGCCGCCGGACGATCGCCGCCAGGGCGCGCAGCAGGGCGGGGCGGTCGAGGCGGCCGCGCAGGCGCATCGCCATCGGGATGTTGTAGGCGGCGCTGGTGCCGTCCAGCTGGGCGAGGAACCAGAGCCGCTGCTGGGTGAAGGACAGCGGCACGGGCGTGCCGTCGGTCCGGGGCAGCCTGGGGATGGTCTCGAGCGCTGAGAGGTCGACGCCCTGCTTGCGCAGCAGCGCGATCAGAGCGCGCTGCCGCTTCCTGGGCAGGGAGCGGATCTTCCGGATGAGTTCAAGGCCGGTGTCCTGACTGGTGGTGCCCATCGTCGTCCCCCTGCCTCAGCTCTCGGTGTCCAGTGCGTCCAGTTCCTCGTCGCTCATGTGCTCGACGAGGGTGATGCCTTCGAGGATCAGATCCAGCTCGGCCGTGCTCGTGTCCCCGGCCACGAGGAGCCGTTCCCGCAGTTCCCGGGCCATGTCGGAAAGGCGCGGTGCGGCGAAGACCGCTTCGACCGGCAGCTCGACCCCCGCCCGCTCCTTGAACAGGTTGATCAACCGGGTGGCCAGCAGCGAGTTGCCGCCGACCGAGAAGAAGTCGGTCCGTGGGGTCAGCGTGGCCGCGTCGACCTGAAGGACGTCGGCCCATGCCTGTCCCACGGTCTGCTCGGCGTCGGTGACGGTGCCGACGGGCGGTACGGGTTCCTGTGCCCTCGTCTCCGGTGCGGCCGCCTGCGGGTCACGTCCGACCCAGTGGCTGCCCGCCCGGAACGCCGTGGCCGGCAGGGGCGCCATCCGGCGCCGCCCGGTGTGCAGCGCGTTCCAGGGCACCCGGACACCGCACACCCACAGAGCGGCGAGTTCCTCCAGGGCCCGGTCCTCGGCGAGCCCGGCGAGGAAGTCCTCGCCCCGGGCGCCGGACAGGGCAGAGGCCCAGGGCCCGGGATCGTCGTCGGTGCTGCCCCGGTAGACGGGTACGGTCGTGGGGGTGCCCGCCACGTGTCCGGCGAGCGCCTGTGCCAGTTCGGCACGGTCGGCTGCCACAACGGCGAGCCGCTCGGTCAGCGGCTCGCGGCCCAGCTGCGTGGTGTACGCGATGTCCGCGAGGCTCACGGTGGAGCCGGTGCCGTCCTCGTCGGGCAGGTCCGCCAAGTGGTCGTGCAGACGCAGTACCGCCGCGGACAGGCGTTCCTCGCTCCGGGCGGAGACCACGACGATCTGCGGTGCGGTGTCCGGGGTCGCGGTCCGGTCCTCGGCGGCGGCCGGCGGTTCCTCCACGACCATGCTGACGTGGCTGCCGCCCGCCGCCACGCAGTTGATGAGGGCACGGCGGGGCCGGGGCGCGCCGGTGGTGTCCGTTCCGCCGTGCGGCTCCCAGTCGGTCAGCCGGTCGCACAGTTCGAGCGGCGAACCCTCCAGGTCCAGGCGGGGGTTGGCGGTGCCGACATCGACGAGCGGTGCGATCCGGCCGTGCTGCAGCTGCAGGACGACCTTGGTGAGCTGGGCGATGCCGGAGGCCGCCTCGGGATGCCCGAGGTTCGACTTCACGGCGCCGACCCGCACCGGGGCGGTGGCACCGGCGAACACCTCACGCAGGGCGCTCAGTTCGACCTCGTCGGAGAACGCGGTGCCGTTGGCGGCGGACTCGACGTAGCCGATGGAGCCGGGTTCGGCACCGGCCCGCTCCAGCGCCCTGCGCATGGCCGCGACCTGGGTGCGGTGGCTGGGCGTCATGAAGCCGTTGGAGCGGCCGCCGTGCAGCGAGGACGTGCTCTTGAGGACCGCGAGGACGGTGTCGCCGTCGCGCAGCGCCGCGTCCAGCGGCTTGAGCAGTACGGCGCCGACCGCCTCGGCGGGCAGGTAGCCGTCACCGTCGCGGAAGCTGCGCGCGCCCGGATGGGTGCCGAGCAGTTGCATCTCCGAGAGCGCGACGTACTTGTCCTCGTGCACGGTCAGGTTGACCCCTCCCGCGACGGCCAGCTCGCACTCGCCGCGCAGCAGGTCGGCGCAGGCGAGGTGGACGGCCATCGCCGAGGAGGTGCACATGCTGTCCACCGCGAGGCTCGGTCCTTCGAGGCCGAAGAAGTGGGAGACACGGTTGGCGATGAGGTTGTAGGAGGCCGCCGAGGTGAGCGCCGCGAGCACCGGTTCCGAGGCGTCCGCCCGGTACATCTGGTACGCGGCCCCGACGTACACGCCGACGCGTCGGTCGTAGCGGCGCTCGATCACCTCCTGGGTGATACCGCCCTGTTCGAGCAGGTGCCACACGGTCTCGAGGAACATCCGCTGCTGCGGGTCCATCGCGGCGGCCTCGCGGGGCGAGATGCCGAAGTGCAGCGGGTCGAAGCGGTCGATGCCGTCGAGGAAGGCGCCGTATCGGGCGCTTCCTTCGGTCTTCCACCGGTCGGCGGGGACCTCGGTGACGCAGTCCCGGCCCTCGCGCAGCGCGGCCCAGAAGGCGTCCAGGTCATCGGCGTGCGGGTAGCGTCCGCCGATCCCGATGACGGCGATGTCCTGGCCCGCCGGGAGCGGGACCGGGGCGGGAGCGGTGGTGTCCGCCCGGGCCGTGCCCGGTGCGGTGGTCCGCGGCTGAGGGGCCTCGGGCGCCGTCTCACCGACGAGTGCGCGCAACGCCTGCGCGTTCTCGTCCGCGAGGTACTGGGCCAGCCCGCGCACCGTCCGCACCTCGAAGAGCAACGTGCGCGACAGTGGCCCGAAGGTGTCCTCCAGCGGCTCGACCATGGTCACGGCGAGCACCGAGTCCATGCCGTACCGCTCCAGCGGGGTGTCGGGGTCGAGGCGCTCGGGCCCGAGCTTGAGGGCTGAGGCCAGCACGCGCCTGAGGTGGGCCACGGCACGGTCCACGACGGACCGTACGGATCCGCCGCCCGCGGCTGTGGCGGGCGCGAGGGCTTCCGGCGCGGAGGCCGCCGCTGTCCGCGGCGACGCGGTCGGCGATGCCGGCTCCCCGGCGCGCTCGGTCAGCAGGGTCAGCAGCGTCTCGCGGTCGCCCGCCACCACGAGCAGCCTGCCCTCCGTGACACCGCCTGCGGCGCCGTCCAGGGCCTGGTGCAGGGCGGCCAGACCACGTTCCGTGTCGAGGGGGGCGAGGCCCAGCGTGCCCAGCTGCTCACGGACGGGGCCCTCGGCGCCCATGCCGCCCTCGTCCCACAGCGGCCAGTTGACGGACACGGTGCGGCCGTTGCGCCGCCCTGCGCTCACGAGTCGGTCGCGATGTCCGGCGTAGGCGTCCATGAAGGCGTTGGCGGCGGCGTAGTCGCTCTGGCCGGGATTGCCGAAGGCACCGGCCAGGGACGAGAAGCAGAGGAACAACTCCAGTGGCTGCTCCTGGGTCAGCTCATCGAGGTTGACCAGACCGGAGACCTTGGGAGCGAGGACCCGGTCGAGCTCCTCGGAGCTCTTGCGGACCACGAAGTTGTCCTCGATGATCCCGGCGGCGTGCAGCACGCCGGTCAGCGGGCCGTGGTCCGCGGTCACCCGGGCCAACAGGGCGCCGAGCGCGTCCCGGTCGGCCACGTCGACGGTCTCGTACCGGACGGTCAGGCCCGCGCTGCGCAGGGCGTCCAGCGTGGCGCGCCGCTCGTCGGTCAGCGGGGAGCGCCCGGTGAGGACCACCGCGGCGTGCGCGACCGAGGCGGCGATGTCCCGCGCGACGTGCAGGCCGAGTCCGCCCATGCCGCCGGTGATCAGGTAGACGCCGTCCTCCCGCCAGGGCGCGGCGGCGGGCCGGGCGCCGGTGACCTCGGTGAGGCGGCGGACCTGGCGGCGGCCGTCGTGGTGGTGGCGTACCTCGGGCTCCGGGGCGGCGGTGGCCTCGGCCGCGAGGCGGGCCGCGAGGGTGGCGGGCGGGGCGCCGTCCAGGGACTCCAGGTACTGGGTGTGCAGCTTGGGGTTCTCCAGGTGGACGGTGCGCAGCAGCGCGCCCAGGCCCGTGAAACAGGCCGGCAGGTCGCTGTCGCCGACGGCGGCCACCTGGAGCAGGGTGGGCCGGCGCACGCCCCGCTCCAGCAGCCGCCGGGCCAGCGTGAACACCTGCCGCACGGCGTCGGTGTACTGCAGGTCCAACGGGCCGTCGGTGAGGTCGAGGACGGTGCACTCGGTCCCGGCGGGCAGGGCGGCCCGCAGGGTGTCGCCGTCTCTGTCGGCGGTGAGGCCGAGGACCATGACGTGCCGTTCCGGGAAGTCGCCCGCGGCTCCGGCCGTGACCTGCTGCTCGGTCCACTCGGGTCGCAGGAGCACCACGTCGGTGCCGCCGGCGGCCGGGGAGCCGGTGGGTGGCGCGGGCCGGTGTGGTGCGCCGTCGGTGTCGAGGTCGTACCAGCAGCGTTCGCGGGCGAAGGGGTAACCGGGCAGGCTGATCCGGCGTACGGGGGTGTCGGCCGGCCAGGTGTCCTCCCAGCGCACCTCGGCGCCGTTGGTCCACCGGGCGAGGAGGTCCTCGTACGAACCCTGCCGTGTCCAGGCGTTCAGGGCGGCGTGTGTTGCCGTGGTGTCGGCGGGACGGTCCGGGCGGACGGTCCCCCGGTGCCAGGGGCCGGTCGGGGCGGGGTCGGTGGCGAAGGAGGCGAGCCGCTCGCGGGCCTCGGCGAGGCTGCCGGCGGCGAAGGCGAGGCGCTCCTCGAGAGCCATGCGTCCGGTCTGCAGGGTCCAGGCGATCGCGGACAGGTCGGCGTCGGACGCCTCGCCGAGCCGGGCGTGCAGACGGCGGGCCTGTTCAACGAGCTGGGCCTCGCTCTTCGCGGAGAGCACCAGCAACGCGGGGCGGCCGTCGGCCAGGGCTTCGGCCGGGCGGGCCGGCGGCTGGTACTCGGCGACGACGACGTGGGCGTTGGAGCCGCCGCCGCCGAAACTGGACACCCCGGCGGTGCGCGGCAGCGTGCGCCCCTCCAGCACGGGGCGCCGCCACGGCTCCAGGGTCCGCTGGACGCTCAGCGGGGTGCGCTCGAAGTCGATGTGCGGGTTGAGGGTCGCGGAGTGCAGGCTCGGCACGAGTTCGCCGTGGCGCATCTGGAGCAGCACCTTGGTGAGGGCGGCGATACCGGCGGCGGACTCCAGGTGCCCGATGTTGGACTTCACGGAGCCGATCGCGAGCCGCTCGGGCGCGCCGCCCGCGAGGCCGAAGGCCTTCTCCAGACCGCTGACTTCGATCGGGTCACCCAGGGAGGTACCGGTGCCGTGGGCCTCCAGATAGCTCAGGGCGCGCGGGTCGACGCCGGCCGCGGTGAGCGCCTCGGCGATGACCTTGCCCTGGGCGACCGGGGTGGGCACCGAGTACCCGGAAGTGCGTCCGCCGTGGTTGACCGCGGTGCCTTTGATCACCGCGTGGATCTGGTCGCCGTCCGCGATGGCGCGCTCCAGCGGTTTGAGGAGGACGGCGCCGACGCCCTCGCCGGGCACGTAGCCGTCGCCGCCCTCGCCGAAACTCCGGCAACGGCCGTCGCTGGAGAGGAACTTGCGCTGCCCGAGCACGAGGTGCTTGTTGGGGTGCGGGGTGAGGTTGACGCCGCCCGCCAGCGCGGTGTCGCACTGACCGCTGCGGATGGCCTCGCAGGCCAGGTGGAGGGCGGTCAGGGAGGAGGAGCACATGGTGTCCACGGCCATGCTCGGGCCGTGGAAGTCGTAGAAGTACGACACCCGGTTGGCGACCGTGGACGCGCTGCCCCACAGGGCGTCGGGTCTGCCGCGCTCCTGCGCCTGGGCGCCCAGGAGCTGGTACTCCTGGTACATCACACCGACGAACACGCCGACCTTCGCGCCGCGCGAGAGCCGGTCGGGTGTGTATCCGGCGTCCTCCAGGGTGTGGTGGGCGCACTGCAGGAACAGCCGCTCCTGCGGGTCCAGGTAGTCGGCCTCAAGCAGCGATATGTGGAAGAACAGCGGATCGAACCGGTCGATGTCGTCCAGAAATCCGCCCCAGCCGCCGGCGCCGGCCTCGGCGTACCGGCCGTGGTCCCAGCGGCCGGCGGGAACCTCGCGCACGCAGTCGCGACCCGCACGCAGGTTCTGCCAGAACTCCTCGAGGGTGTCCGCCTCGGGGTAGCGGCCGCTCAGGCCGATGACCGCGATGTCGCCGGAGCGCACGGCTTCCGGTTCGGCCGGTGTCTCGACGGTGGGCAGCGGGCGGCTGGACAGACCGGTCAGCTCCGCGCACACGCGGCCCTGTTCGTCCACGACGGTGACATCCAGCCGGGCCGAGGCCCGGTCGGTGCCGCTGCCGGGCTGATGGCGGATCCACGCGTACGCACGGGCGGGCGAGGCGGCGAGGGCCTCGGCGCGGGTGAGGGCGAACGGCAGGGCGAGCGTCGCCGAGCCGCCGTCGCCCAGCCACAGGCCGATGGTGCTCTGAAGGGCTCCGTCGAGGATGCTCGGGTGCAGCAGGCCGCCGGGCAGCGGTTCGGCCGCCTCCGGCAGGCGCAGCTCGGCCAGGACCTGGCGACGGCCCTCCGCGTCCCTGCCGGTGCGCAGCTCGGTCAGGGGCCGCTGCGAGGGGCCGTACTCCAGGCCCAGGCTGCCGTAGAGGCCGTAGACGTGCTCACCGGTGTACGTCGACCCGGNNGAGGGGCAGGGTGCGCCGGGTGGCGTCCTCGGCGAGGCTCGCCCGGCCCTGGCCGCACAGGGTGGTGACACCGTCGGCGCCGACGGCGAGGATCTCGTACGCGCAGCCCTCCCCGCCGGCACGCACACGCACGCGCAGCGTCAGCCCGTCGGGGCCGTACACGGCCGCCCGGAGCCACACCACGTCGGTCAGCCGGACCGCGGCGGCGTCCTCCCGGCCCAGTGCCCGGGCGACCGCCACGCGTGCCATCTCCAGGTGCGCGACCCCCGGCAGCACCAGGCCGCCACGGACCTGATGATCACGCAGATAGGGTTCCGAGCCGTCGAAGCGGGTCTCGTACGTCGTCTCGCCCGCCGGGCCGCCGGGCACGGTCCGCTGGAGCAGCGGATGGGTCCGCGGGGCGGAGGTGCTCGGTGAGTCCCCCAGGGCAACGGGCGTGTTCCGGACGCCGTGGGCGCCGACGAGGTGGGACGCCATGGCCTGCAGCGTGCGGTGCTCGCCG
>NZ_MAPV01000279.1 GCF_001700505.1 Streptomyces mutomycini | reverse complement strand
GGGCGGACGAGGTGCTGGGGGCGGGCGGGCTGCTGGTGGCGATGAAGGCGGAGGTCGCGCGGGCGCGGTATCCGTCGTTCTTTCGCGATGCGGCGCGGCTGGAGGCAGGGGCTGTGGAGCTGCACGTGTACGCGAACCAGGTAGTACCAGGGCTGTTGCAGACTGAGGAGTACGCGCGGGCGATCTTCCGGATGCAGCGCCCGTTGCTCGACGATGAGGTGATTGAGCAGCGCGTCGGTGCGCGTTTGGCACGCCACGAGATCTTCTCCCGGCGTCCAGTTCCACTACTCAGCTTCATCATCGAGGAGCCTGTACTCCGCAGGCCGTCTGGCGGCCAGTCAGTGCTGCGAGGTCAGTTGGAGCAGATCCTGCTTGTTGGTAGGAAGCGCAACGTGGAGGTTCAAGTGATGCCAATGGATCGTGAGGATCACGGTGCAATGGGCGGGCCGTTCAACTTGATCGACACAGCTGAAGAGCGGAGGATTGCCTATACCGAGGTGCAGGACGACAGTCGCTTGTACACGGGGAACCCGAAGGTTCGAGAGCTTGAAGCGCGTTACGCGATCCTTCGGTCTCAGGCGCTCACTCCCCGTGAGTCGCTGTCCTTCGTCGAGAAGTTGCTGGGAGAGACATGAGCCTCAACTCTGAACTGGTCTGGTTCAAGAGCAGTTACAGCAGCGGTGGGGGTGGCGAATGCATCGAGGTCGCCATGGCCTGGCACAGGTCGAGCTACAGCAGCGAGGAGGGCGGCGAGTGCGTTGAGGTAGCAGACTGCCCGAACGCCGTGCATGTCCGCGACTCGAAGAACGTCGCGCGCCCCGGCCTTGCCCTCGCTCCGAAGGCCTGGACCGCATTCATCAAGTTCGCCCGCGAGGTGTGAGACGGCCGGGCGGCGCCTCGGCCCGCCCGGCCCCTCAGCCCCACGCGGTCAGTTCGGCCACGAAGTCGTCGTACGAGCGGTTCTTGCCCTGAGGCCTGGCGAGCAAGCCCCGCTCATAAGCGGCCTTTGCGATCAACGCCCCGTCGCTCTCGCGGAAGGTGGGCGCGCCGAGCTTGGTCTTCAAGGCCTCCTTGGGGTCCTTGAGCATCCCCGTGTCGTTTCCACATAGCTGGGCCGGCACCTTCCAGCGCGGGCGGACGTGCGGAAACGCTCCAGGGAAGAGGAGTAACCACGCCTCCGACTCCCAGGCCGCCAAGGCGAGTGCCGCATCGCAAGGGCTCTGGCGCGAGAGCTCCTCGGACAGTGTCTTGCGTACGGTGCGGTAGCGGTTGTCCGTGTAGCCGTCCAAGTCTTCGTGGACGGCCAGACCGACCAGCGGGCCGCGCTGCTGGAGCGCCTTGCCCTTGGCTTTCCTGCGGTGGCGAGTTCGCGCCCGGTCTTCTTCTTCAGGCGCACCTGGTCGTTGATGCGCACGAGCTTCGCCGTGCCCAGGTTCGGGTGGTGCTGGCGGATGATCGACGCCAGGATGTCGCAGTCGTTGGCATCCTCGCCCGCGAGCACGATGACGCCTCGGCCCTGGCGGGGGATGAACGGTGCTCCACGGCTCACAGTTCACCGCCGGTGAGGTCGCCTCCGAGCACCCCGGAGAACCACAGCTCGCCGA
This sequence comes from Streptomyces mutomycini, assembly GCF_001700505.1. Lineage (GTDB taxonomy): Bacteria > Actinomycetota > Actinomycetes > Streptomycetales > Streptomycetaceae > Streptomyces > Streptomyces mutomycini. The sequence continues at coordinate 1,295 of NZ_MAPV01000279.1, read as the reverse complement.
GTGGTTGGTCACCGGACTCCTCGACGATGTCGTGCACCTCGTCGGTGGTGAGGGCCGGGATGATCGAGGCCCCGTCCTCGTCGCGGTCACAGACGATGAACTCCTCTGGCTTCAGCCGGTCCACCAGGGCGGGAGAGTGGGTGGCGACGAGGAACTGGCTGCGTGTGGAGGCCTCGCGAAGTCGCTCCACGATCAGTTCCAGGGCCTGGGGGTGCAGGCCGTGGTCGATCTCCTCGACGCAGGTGAGGGCCGGCGGGTCCGGGTCGTAGAGCATGGCGAGGAGGCCGAGCAGGCGGACCGTTCCGTACGAGGCGTCGGCGAGCGGGGTGGGCCGACGCAGACCCCGTTCGCGGAGGATCACAGTCACCTGGTCGGCGGAGCCGCCGAGCCGCGCGAACTCGATGGCGTCGAGCTGGGGCAGCACGGTCCGGGCATCAGCTACCAGGTCCTGCCAGGTGTCCTCTGACGAGTTGAGGTAGAAGAGGAACTCCGCGAGGTTGTCCGCGTCGGGTGAGAGATCATGGAAGCGGCTGCGGCGGAGACGGGCAGGGAGTCGTGCGGCGGGTACGTCGACGTCGAACACGCGGAACGTGGAGAGCTGCTGGGCGACCTTGGAGACCTCTTCGCCGCCGTCGGAACTGGCCAGGCGTGGAAGGGTGGACAGACCGCTGCTCAGTCGCTGGATGCCGAAGCTACCGCTGCCCGACTCTTTGCCGGCCCGGTTGTCGACGACCTTGGCTTCCTCGCCGGAGACGGTGATGCGTCGGCCGCGCCCCTGGGTGCGCTTGAACTGGAAGCTCTCGATGCGGGACAGGCTGTAGGCGTCGTCGCTGCTGGGGTGCTTGCGGCGGCGAACTGTGAGTTCGTACTCGTCGGGAGCGTTCACGCTGGCGTGAGTCGTCCATGTCGCCTTGAGGCGGATCGCCATGGAGGTGGGCCGTTTCGGGCCGCCCCAGAACGCGACCTCGTCGAAACCGCCCCGCGCGTCCAGGGCGGGCTGGAGGTCGGTCCGGATGATGTCCGAGAGCAGGTCGAAGACCTTCAGCAGGTTGGACTTGCCGACCCCGTTCGGCCCCACCAGGACGGTGAGGGGGCCGAGGGGGACGGTCACGTCTCGGAGACTGCGGAAGTTCTCCACGTGGAGTTCGAGCAGACGGCCGGGCATGGTCGCGAACCTATCGGGTGAGTGGGGCGGCGGTCATGTCATTCCGGGACGGGCGCGGTTTCCGGGGTGAGGGCCGGTTCGGGCGGGGACCAGCGGCCTGCGGCGATCTCGGCGTCCAGGCGCGCCTGGA
>NZ_MAPV01000278.1 GCF_001700505.1 Streptomyces mutomycini | reverse complement strand
GCGGCCGAGTCGGACCGGCTGCGGCCACCCGTCAGGGTGTACAGCCGGTCCGGGTCGTCGTCGCGTCCGGGGCGGGGGCGCGGGACGGACGTCATACGTCCGCGGTTTCCGTGGCGGGCGCAGCCGCGTCGCGCGGCGGGGCGACGAGGTACTCGCCGAGCTGCTCGACGAGTTCGCTCATGTTGTGGCCGACGAGGCCGACGTCGGAGTCCTCCGCCGCCACGACCGCCAGGTGGGCGCCCGCGCCCGCCTCGACGATGAACAGCACGCCGCCGTAGAACTCGGTCATCGCGGACCGTACGCCGCCGGTGCCGTCACCGAACTCGATGGACGCGCCGTGCGACAGGCTCTGGATGCCGGCGGAGATCGCCGCCAGCTGGTCGGCCTGGTCGACGGAGAGTTCGGGGGTGCGGCACAGCTTCAGGCCGTCCCGGGAGAGGACGAGGGCGTGCCGGGCGCCGGGCGTGCGGTCGAGCAGCCCCTCCAGCAGCCAGTTCAGCTTCTCGTCGGTGGTCGCGCTCATCGGGTGTTGCCTTCCGGGTGCGGGGAATTGGCTCGTACCGCCTGGCTGAAGGTGCTGAAGCGGGCAGCCTGGACCTTCGGGTCGGTGGCACGGGGCCGGGGGGATTCGGCTCCGCCGGGAGCGGCATTGCCTGTACGGGCCTCTGCCGCGGCCAGGGTGCGGCCGCGGCGGCGTTTGGGAAGACCGCTCTCGCCGACCTGCGGCACGGAGCCGGTGGACTCGGACGCGGACTCCGCGCTCCGGGAGGTGTCGTCCGTCCGCGCCGCGGCCCTGGGGGAGGCCGCTGCCGCCGGTGCCTCGGGCTCCGTGTCCGGCCTCGCGCGGCCCGGCGTCGAGTGGCCCGGCGTCGAGTGGTCCGGCTCGGGCTCGGGGTGCCGGGCGGGCGCAGGGAGCGCCGAGGGCATGGGCGTACGGGAGATGAGCTCCTGCGGCAGCATCATCAGCGCGCCCGTGCCGCCGCGTGCCGAGGGCCGGAAGGAGACGGTGAGGCCGTGCTTCCTGGCGAGCCGGCCGACGACGGCGAGGCCGAGCCGGGTGCCGGAGATGCCGGTGAGGTCCTGGTTCTCCGCCGACACCGCACGCTCGGCGCGGCGCAGCTGCACATCGCTCATCACCAGGCCGCTGTCCTCGACGGTGACGACGATGCCCGCCGGGACCTCCTCGACGTAGACGTGCACCTCGGCGGTCGGCGGGGAGAAATTGGCAGCGTTGTCGAGGAGTTCGGCCAGGGCGTGCATGACGCCCTCGGCGGCGTGGCCCGCGATCGCCACGTCGCTGGTCGAGTGGAGGCGGATGCGCTGGTAGCCGCCGATACGGCCCATGGCGCCGCGCAGGATGGACTCCATCACGATCGGCTTGGCCCAACGGCGCCCGGAGCGCGCGCCGGTCAGCACCGCGATGGAGTCGGCGAGCCGTCCCGCCTGGGCGGTGCGGTGGTCGAGGTGCAGCAGGTCGTGGAGCACGTCCTCGGCGGAGTGCCGGTGCTCCATCTCGCGCAGGTCGGCCAGCATGCTCGTGGAGAGGGCCTGCATCCGGCCCGCGGCGTTGGCGCAGGCGGCGACCGCCGCGGCACGCTCGGTCTCGCTGCGCCGGGCGCGGGCGGCGAGCCGCGCGGTCTCGGCGGTGAGCCGCTCGTACTGTTCGGCGGCCTCGGCGGTGACCAGTGCGACCCGGTCCTCCGCCTCGACGGTGACCCGGGCCGTCTCCGAGGAGGCCGCGGCTCTGATCCGGGCGGTCTCGGCGGTGAAGCGCTGCGCCTCGGCGGCGGAGGTCGAGACGAGGCGGGAGGTCTCGGCGGTGAAGCGCGCGGCGTCGGTGGCCCGCATCACCCGCAGACCGCGGGCGGTGGCGAGCGTGTGAACGGTGACGGTCACCGCGACGCACAGCAGCAGGGCCGCGGACCCCGCCCCCCATGCGAGCGGGGTCCGCACCGAGGCGGGCGCGGCGGAGACCGCCCACAGGCACAGAGCACCGGTTACGGCTGCCGAGATCAGCAGGGCGAGTGCGGTCGGCCGGAGTGAAGGGCGCAATCGGAGTCCTCGGGGCGGACGGTGCGGAGGGCGGACAGGAGCAGAGGGAGGAGCAATCGGGATATTCCGGTCGGTGACGGCGAAAGAGTCACAACTGGAGCTGATTGTTCCTGATCAAGTCACGGCAACTATAGGAGAATTGGAGACTTGTTTGGGGATTCCTTGTGGCCACTTCTGTTTGAAATCTGGCTTGAATCGATTCCGGTCGCGCCCTCCGGTCGACGTTTCGCGCGCCAAACAGCGGGTTCGGTGGGCGAGTAGCGCTGAATGTGACGGTATGTCCCCTGTGTGATGCTTGATTTATCACGATCGTCGCTCGCAGGCCGGTGGCCAGCTAGTCTGAGCGCTCCGGTGCAGTCGGCCTTCCCAGACCGGCACTGCCGTAAGACACACCGCGCGCCTTGAAGGGGGAGGCGCCGCGTGGCAGCCCCGACGGAGGACGCAGGCAACCGTGGACGCGCAAGGCCGTGGGCGGGACGAGGGCATCGACCCCGCAGACCAGTGGGTACTCAACCCGAACACCGGTGATTACGAACTGCGACTGACCCCCTCCTCAGGGCGATCATCCGCGTCGGCCGGTACGACCGATGCCAGAACTCCCGGAACGCGCCGCAGGCCGAAGCCGGGGACGCCGCCGTCCGGCGACCGGGCCTCGGTGCCCGGCCAGCGTGGCGGCCGCCGGGGTGCCGGCGGCGGACGCGGGGACCGGGACGAGACGCGGAAGCCCGGGGGCAGAGCGGCGGCGCCGCCGGCCACCGGACGGCGCAAGGCCAAGCCCCAGAAGTCCCGCAAGAAGAAGGCGCTGGTGTGGACCGGCGGCGTGCTCGCCTTCCTGATGGTGGGCGTCGGCACCACTGGCTACCTCGTGTACCAGCACTTCAACGGCAACATCACCTCCGCCGCGACCGACGGGGCCGGCACCGGCGGCTTCAGCAAGGACCGGGCGATCAACGTCCTGGTGATCGGGACGGACAAGCGGACCGGCGAGGGCAACGAGGGCTACGGGGACGCGGGCAGTGTCGGCCACGCCGACACCAACATCCTCTTCCACGTCTCCAAGGACCGCACGAACGCGACCGCGCTGAGCATCCCGCGTGACCTGATAGCCGATATCCCGAACTGTCCGACGACGCTGGAGAACGGCGAGAAGAAGGACATCCCCGGGACGGCCGGCGGGCGCTTCAACAACAGCCTCGGGCAGTCCGACCGCACCCCCAGCTGCACCATGCGGACCGTCACCGAGCTCACGGGCATCACGCCCGACCACTTCATGGTGGCCGACTTCAACGCGGTCAAGTCCCTGACGACGGCCGTCGGCGGCGTGGACGTCTGCCTCGCCAAGGACATCGACGACAAGGACTCGCACCTCAAGCTGTCCAAGGGCGAGCACACCCTCAAGGGCGAGCAGGCCCTGTCCTTCCTGCGGACCCGGCACTCCGTCGGCTTCGGCAGTGACCTGAGCCGCATCGAGATCCAGCAGCAGTTCCTGGGCTCGCTGATGCGCAAGCTGAAGTCCAGCGAGACCCTGACCAGCCCCACCAAGATGTGGTCACTCGCGGAGGCGGCCACCAAGGCACTCACCGTCGACGACCAGATCGACGACATCAACAAGCTCCGCAAGCTGGGCATGGAGCTGGCGTCGGTCGACCCGAAGAACATCACCTTCACGACGGTCCCGGTGCGGGACAACCCGAACGACAAGGCCACCGTCATCCTCGACGAGTCCAAGGCGCCGCAGGTCTTCTCGATGATGCGCGAGGACGTCTCCTTCACCGCCGTGGAGAAGCAGGAGAAGGCCGCGGCGAAGGCCAAGGCGGACGCCAAGCTGAAGGGCGAGATGGCGGACGCGGCGGACGTGCGGGTCGACGTCTACAACGGCGGCGCCCCCGCCGGCTCCGCGCAGAACGCACTCGACTGGCTGCAGAACGAAGAAGGCGTGCTGAAGTCCACGAACCAGGCGAACGCGCCGGAGAACGTGAAGAAGACGCAGCTCGTCTACGCCCCCAACCAGGCGGACCAGGCGCGCCGGCTGGCCGCCATGATGGGCCTGTCGGCCTCGGCCCTCAAGCCGACGACGACGGACGCGGGCGAGATGGACCCGATGAAGCTGACGCTGGGTCCGGACTTCAAGGAGGCGGGCAGCCCGCTCTCGGCCCCGTCGAAGGCGCCGGACGACATCCAGCGCGTGGAAGCGGACAAGGCGGTCTGCGCGAAGTAGCGCGCAGACCGCCTTGTCCGC
>NZ_MAPV01000277.1 GCF_001700505.1 Streptomyces mutomycini | reverse complement strand
CGGGGCTTTTCTGCGTTCACGACTCCCGCCGGTTGGCGACGGCCTGGGGCCGCGCGAGCCGCCGGCCACCCATGGGAAGTGCCGACGCACCGTCAGGTTCTCGCTACGCGGCGTGCGTCGTGAGTAAAGGAAGTCCCTTGTGTGTCGACATTCGTCCGTTGAGGATTGAACTCTTCACAGGATGGTCACTAGGGTCAGGATTCGAACCTTCGCGCGACCGATCACCCATCAGGGGTGGCAGTGAAGGAACCGCCGAGTCCGTGACGTGCACGGAGCCGGGATTTGTTCGTATCCCGCAACCCGGTAGGCGGCTCGAGGAAGAAGGAGCTTTCCTTCGTGGCGTCCCACCGTCGTCCCAAGCAGCCGAGCCGCACCCGTGTGACCGTGCTCTCCGCGACCGCCGCAGCAGCCGTGGCCCTGACCTCCCAGGCCGCCCACGCCGACCCCAAGCCGACCAAGAGCGAGGTCAAGGCGAAGGTCGACAAGCTCTACCACGAGGCCGAGGTCGCCACCGAGAAGTACAACGGGGCCAAGGAGCAGCAGGACAAGCTCAAGAAGCAGGCCGACGCGCTCCAGGACAAGGTCGCCCGTGGCCAGGACGAGCTCAACACCCTGCGTGGGCAGCTCGGTTCGTTCGCCACTGCGCAGTACCGCTCCGGTGGTCTCGACCCGTCGGTCCAGCTGCTGCTCTCCTCGGACCCGGACAGCTTCCTCGAGCAGGCGTCCGCTCTCGACCAGTTGACGGCCAAGCAGGCCGAGTCGCTGCAGAAGATCCAGGCGAAGCAGCGCGCCCTCGCGCAGCAGCGCAAGGAGGCGCAGGGCAAGCTCAGCGACCTTGACGCCGTACGCAAGACGCTCGGCACGAACAAGCAGAAGTTCCAGGGCAAGCTCGCCGAAGCCCAGAAGCTGCTGAACACCCTCACTGCCGCAGAACGGGCCAAGATGGCCGAGGAGGAGGAGCAGCGCGCCACCCGCGCCGCCGGTGAGCGGGTCGACCTGGGCAGCGGATCTTCCGGTAACGAGGCTGTCGAGCTGGGCAAGGAGGTCCCCGCGTCCGCCCTGGGTGCCGCAGCCCTCCAGGCCGCCCACACACGGGTGGGCAAGCCCTATGTCCGAACCGCCACGGGTCCCGACTCCTTCGACTGTTCGGGGCTGACCATGTGGGCCTATGCCCAGGCCGGTGCCCAGATCACCCGTACCACGTTCACTCAGATAAACCAGGGCACCCGCATCGCCCGCAGCCAGCTGAAGCCGGGCGACCTCGTCTTCTTCAGCAACACCTCGCACGTGGGTCTCTATGCGGGCAACAACACCGTGCTGCACGCCCCGTACCCAGGTACCAATGTCCGCTACGAGTCGATGAGCACCATCGGCAGCTACCAGGCCGCGGTGCGCATCTGATCACCCCCGTACCGGACCGCTGGCGTAGGCGCACTCGCCGGCTACCTGCGGCTTCGTCGCTCTGAACCAGTCCCTGGCGACCGAGAGCCCCGGTGGTCCCGCCGCCGAGGCATATCCGTCGAGCATGCCAAGAATGCTCTGCGGCTGGACGGCTGACAGCCCGGCGAATCTCGTTTGCTGTGGTGGGGGCGGCAGGGCACGATCGGCTGATGGACTACGTCGTGCGTGCGGTGCGGGCCGGGGAGTGGCGGCGGGCCAGGGAGATCCGGCTCGTGGCCCTGCGGGACCCGGCTGCCCCGATCGCCTTTCTCGAGACGTACGAGCAGGCGCTGACCAAGCCCGATGTGTTCTGGCAGGAGCGGACGGCGGGCGCCGCGGCGGGGGATCACAGCCGGCAGTTCATCGCGGAGGCGTCCGAAGGCCAGTGGGCGGGAACGGTGACGGTGCTCGTGGAGCGGCCGGCGGGCGAACCCGGTTTCGGGGAGGCCGCCGAGGTCGATCAGGCCCATCTGGTAGGGGTGTTCGTCAGGCCGGGGCACCGGGGGCGTGGGGTGGTGGACGCGCTGTTCCGTGAGGCGATCGACTGGTCCTGGTCGGTGGCCGGGCCGCCACTGCGGCGGGTACGGCTCTACGTGCACGAGAGGAACGGGCGGGCTGCGGCCTCGTACCGCAGGATCGGCTTCGTCCCGACCGGGAGGACGCTGCCGATGGAGGGTGATCCGGCGGCCCTGGAGCTGGAGTTCGAGATCCGCCGTTAGAAGCGGGGCGGGCGAGGCAGCGGGTGCGGTCAGGGCGTGGGCAGGCGTTCCCGCCAGCGGGCACGGGCCTGTTCCTCGGAGCGGAGCAGGGCCAGGGTGGCCATTCCCTGGCCCTGGCCGGCGGACAGCAGCCGGGGGAGCTCGGGAAGCGGAGCCACTGCTGCGACGTCGTCGAGGACGAGCGTCATTGGTGGGTCGAGCCGACCGTCGGTTGACCGTACGGCCATGCGGCGGCCGTGCTCGACCACGTGCGAGGCGAGTGCGGTGAGCAGGGGCATCGCACCGGGGTGGTGGCGGGGATCCTCGATGGGTTCACCGACCACATAGAGCGTTCCCCCTTCACGTGCAAAAGAATCCAGTGCGAGCGCATCGGCTCGATTGGGGGTGCACGCCTCGCGGATGTGGACCGAGGAGAGGGCGGAAAAGGCTCGTACGGTCAGTTCCTGTGCCATGTCCCGGCGTTCGGGGTATGCCGTGAGCGCGGACTCCAGGAGCCCGGCGTGCCCGGAGGCTGCCTTGGGGTGCGTACGGAGCAGGCGCACCGGCTCGTGGCTGCCTGCGCCGGAGGCCCAGCGGTGGACCTGGCGGAGGGGGCGGCCGTCCACGGCCGCGGCGTGCAGCCAGCACTGGAGCAGGGTCTGTGCGGTGTCGGCGACGGCCGCGTCGATCCTGGCAGGGGGGCGTACGGGGGTGAGGAGCGCGGCAGCCCGGGAGGCCGAGATGGCGGGGTCCTCGCAGCCCGCGACGGGTGACCAGTGGAGGCGGGCCGGGGTGTCGCAGAGGTGGCCCGGGTCGTAGACGAGGACGGGGCCGAGCTTGCTGCGGGCGTCCTTGGTCTCGGCCCAGACAGTGGGGTCCGAGGCCACGACGAGGGCGGGGCCTTCAGCTTCCCGGATGGCCTGGACGACCGCCGGCCGGCGGGTGGCGGAGGCGCCGTAGAGGACGTGCGGGGTGCGCGGGGTGGGGAGCAGCGGCGACGTCTCCTGCGTGTACGCGGCGAGGGGCGCGGTGGAGGTGGTCGCTCGTGCGTA
>NZ_MAPV01000276.1:1529-2845 GCF_001700505.1 Streptomyces mutomycini | reverse complement strand
CCGGAACCCGATCGCGGCCGGCACCCCGCCCTCGGGCGCCGGTACCGACCGCTGCGTGCCGCGAGCTCAGCCCACCCTGCAGCCGAGCTCAAGCGCGGAATCCGGGGCGCCACCCTCGGAGACGTAGCCGAAGGTCGTGGATTCACCGGGGTCCAGCGAACCGTTCCAGCCCGCGTTGTGGACCATCACCTCCTGCCCCTGCGCCGTCATCGCTCCGCTCCAGAGGCTGGCGACGCTCTGCCCGCCGGGCTGCGTCCACTCCACCATCCATCCGAGCATCGGCACCGTGCCGGAGTTGGTGACCTTCACCTCGGACTGGTAGCCACCGCTCCAGCTCCCGGTCGTACTGCGTGTGGCGGTGCAGGCGCCGGGCGCGGGCTCGGTCGGGGTGGTCCCGGTCCCGTCCTTGACCCCGGTCACCTCTCCGTTCCCGCCGTCGAAGACCACGTCGGAGCAGGNNGGCAGCGCTCCCGTCCACTTGTAGTCGGCCTCGACGGTACCCGGGCTGCCGTTCAGCGGCGGGTGGTCGATGGAGAGGAAGGGCGACTCCTCCATGTCGTCCCAGGTCAACGCCTTCGTGGGGTCGTAGCCGTCCTTCGTGATGTAGACGTAGAACCAACCCGGGTGCGCGGCCCAGGCGTTGTACGAGAAGTCGATGGTCGACCCCTCGGTCAGGTGGGTCACCGGCCAGTCCGTGCTCGGCTTGTTGAACCCGGTGAAGTTGGTGTTGCCGCCGCTGCACAGCTCACCGTCGGGCACGAAGCCGCGCGTTCGGCCGGCGCCGTCGGAGCGCAGCACGGAGAACCAGTTGTAGAAGGGGGTGGTCCCGCTCTCCTGCGCGGCGGACTTGCAGGCGGGGTTGACGGGCTTGATCTCGCCGGTGTCGGTCAGCCCGTCCTGCCAGCACAGGAACGTTCGGCTGGCGGGTTTCATCGGCGTGCCGTGCGCTTCGGCCTTCTCCCCGGTGGTGACGACGAGCCCGAGGGCCGGGACGGTCGTGAGGAGGGCGAGGAGGGTGAGGAGTACGGCTCTTCGGCGGGTGCCCGCCAGTAATCGGTGTCTCGACAGATGGATCACGATGTACGTCCCTTCGCTGCGGCGCCGGGTGGGGCCGGAATGCGGTGCAAGCTTGGGAGCGCTCCCACTAGCGGAGGCTAGCGCCGACCTCAAATCATGTAAACGCCTTACGCACAAGGGGCTTTGCCACTCGTCCGAGTGACTTCGACGGACGTGCCACATACGGGTGCGGGGTAACCGCTAGCTTCCGGACCATGCCACTGCCGAAGGACCTGGACCCCTATGCGAACCCCCGCGCC
>NZ_MAPV01000276.1:0-1518 GCF_001700505.1 Streptomyces mutomycini | reverse complement strand
TCCAGCGACTGTGCCAGTTGGCGCAGACGTCGAAGGTGGCGGGGTACTTCGCGGATGCTGCGGAGCTCCAGTTCCAGGCTTCGTCCATCGGGAGTTTCAACTCGATGCTCGTACTGGGCCTGCTGCAGACCGAGTCCTACGCGCGCGCACTCACCCGATCCGCCCACCCGTTCGCCGACCGAGAGGTCATCGAGGGGCATGTCCGCACCCGAATGGAGCGGACATCGCTCCTGGATTCACCCACCGCACCCGTGCTCTGGGTAGTGATTCACGAAGCCGCCCTCCTCGTGCCGGTGGGCGGAAAAGCCGTGATGGCCGAGCAACTCGTCCACCTTGCCGAACAGACCGCGTCCCGCCCCCGACTCATCACCCAGGTGCTCCCGTTCTCCGCCGGGGCACATCCCCTCCTGCATGCGTCGATGACACTGATGCAGTTCACCGAAGCTCCTGCCGTCGTATACACGGAGGCCGCCTACAGCGGTCAACTCGTCGAAGAACCTGCGCTGGTGGAGCAGCACAGCTCCGCTTACGATCTGGCCAGGGCTGCCGCTTTGTCGCCGGAGGCATCCCTGGACCGGATCGCCTCGGCGGCAAAGGAGTTCTTGACGCCATGACCACCACGCCTGAACCGAGTACAGCTGCCTGGCGTAAGGCGTCCTACAGCAATGGCGACGGCGGCGAGTGCCTCGAAGTCGCCGACGGCTTCCCCGGTCTCGTCCCCGTACGCGACAGCAAGACCCCCGACGGCCCCACGCTCGCCTTCCACGCCGCCCACTGGACGCACTTCGTCGAAGCCCTCAGGGCCGGCTCGCTCTGACGCGGGTCAGGCGATCGCGTTGAACAGCTTCTCCGGAAGGGCCATGTTCAGCGCGGTGACGACCGGCTTGTCGTGTTCCGTGCCGAGGCGGGAGACCGCACCCGTGGCGAGCTGGAAGAGCTCCCCGCTCGCGGGCGTCAGCCGCAGGTAGCGCGCGGTGAGCACGCGCAGGAAGTGCGAGTGGGCGACCAGCACGATGTCGGCCTCACCGAGACGGGACGCAGCCGCACGGACCTCCGCCAGAATCCGGTCCGCCCTGTCGCCCACCTCCTGCGGGCTCTCCCCCGGGTGCTCCTCGGAAACTGCGGCGACTCCGTCGGTCCAGAGGTTCCAGTCGGGGCGGGTGCGGCGGATCTCGACCGTGGTGATGCCCTCGTAGGCCCCGTAGTCCCACTCCCGCAGATCCGGGGCCTCGCGGGGCGCGGTCAGTCCCGCCAGCTCGGCGGTGCGCCGGGCGCGCAGGTAGGGGCTGACCAGGGTGAGGCCGATCTCGCGTTCGGCGAGGAGCGGCACGAGGGCGCGGGCCTGGCGCTCGCCGAGTTCGGTCAGGGGCAGGTCGGTGTAGCTCGTGTGCTGCCCGGACCGGGACCACTCGGTCTCGCCGTGCCGGATCAGGATCAACTCGCCCATGGATGCTTCCGCTCTGTGCGCCGTATGCGTACGTGTGTGCCACTGGTGCCAACCTGACGGCCCACGATCGC
>NZ_MAPV01000275.1 GCF_001700505.1 Streptomyces mutomycini | reverse complement strand
CCGGTGTTCGTGTTTCCCGGGCAGGGTTCGCAGTGGGTGGGTATGGCTGCGGGCTTGATGGAGTCCTCGGATGTGTTCGCGGAGCGGATGCGGGAGTGTGCGAGCGCGTTGTCGGCGCATACGGACTGGTCGTTGCTCGGTGTGCTGCGGGGTGAGCCGGGTGCTCCTGGCTTTGACCGGGTTGATGTGGTGCAGCCGGTGTTGTGGGCGGTGATGGTGTCGTTGGCGGAGGTGTGGCGGGCGGCCGGTGTGGTGCCTGCGGCGGTGATGGGGCATTCGCAGGGTGAGATCGCTGCGGCGTGTGTGGCCGGTGGGCTGTCGCTGGAGGACGGTGCGCGGGTGGTCGCGTTGCGGAGCCGGGCGATTGTTGAGCTGTCGGGTCTGGGCGGGATGGTGTCCGTTGGAGAGCCGGCGGAGCTGGTTGGTGAGCGGCTGATCAAGTGGGAGGGGCGGCTGTCGGTCGCGGCGGTGAACGGCCCGTCCTCCGTGGTGGTGAGCGGTGACGGTGACGCGCTGGACGAGTTGCTGCTGGTGTGCAAGGCGGACGAGGTCCGTTGCAAGCGCATCGATGTGGACTACGCCTCGCACAGTGCGCATGTGGAGCGGATCCA
>NZ_MAPV01000274.1 GCF_001700505.1 Streptomyces mutomycini | reverse complement strand
CACCGGCCCACGGGGAGCCGGCCTGATCACCGGACCGGCTCCCCGTGGGCCGGTGTGGGGGCCTGTATCGGACGGCCGGGCTGTGCGAAGTCGCTGGCCGACGTCCGGGCGGAAGCAGGGGCCGCCGTCGGACCGTCCGGACGGCTCCCTGTGTACTGGTCCGGCTGCGAACGCCGCTGCGGCCATCCGCACGGGGAGTGGATCGACGTCGTCGCCACCCCCGGCGGACACCGGATCTCCCATGTGCGGGGTGACCTGGCCGGCGCGGTGGCGACCGTCCAGGACGACCCGGTCGTGCTCGCCGCCGCAGTGGCGGCGGCGCGTGGCTCTGCCTCCCGTACCGACTGACCACCAGTACCCGCAGCAAGCTCGAAGCCAGCTCCCGCAGCACGCCTGAAGAAAGAAAGCGAAAGCACTGTGCACCAGTACGAGAAGGACGGACCGGCGATCTACCGCCAGTCCTTCGCCACCATCCGCGCGGAGACGGATCTGGCCGGGCTGCCCGCCGACGTGAGCCAGGTCGCCGTCCGCATGATCCACGCCTGCGGCATGGTCGACCTCGTACGCGATCTCGCCTTCTCGCCGAACGCGGTGGCCGATGCCCGGACGGCCCTGCGCTCAGGCGCGCCGATCCTGTGCGACGTGGCCATGGTCGCCAGCGGTGTCACCCGCAAGCGGCTGCCCGCGGACAACGAGGTGATCTGCACCCTGTCCGACCCGGCCGTACCCGGGCTGGCCGCGAAGCTGGGCACGACCCGCAGCGCCGCCGCCCTGGAGCTGTGGCGGGACCGGATGGAGGGCGCTGTCGTCGCCGTCGGCAACGCACCGACCGCTCTCTTCCGGCTGCTGGAGATGATCGAGGAGGGCGCCCCGCGCCCCGCCGCCGTCATCGGCGTGCCCGTCGGTTTCATCGGGGCCGCCGAGTCCAAGGAGGCCCTGGCCGCCCATCCGTCCGGGCTGGAGCACCTCGTCGTACGGGGCAGGCGCGGTGGCAGCGCCATCGCTGCCGCAGCCCTGAACGCGATCGCCAGCGAGGAGGAGTGACCGTGAACGAGCAGCACCGGGCGACCGGCGGCACGGCCGGCACCGGCGGCACGGGAAGCACCGGCGGCACGGGAAGCACCGGCGGCACGGGAAGGCTGTACGGCGTAGGGCTCGGCCCTGGCGATCCCGCCCTGATGACCGTGCGTGCCGTGCAGATCATCGGCGAAGCCGATGTCGTCGCCTACCACTCCGCCCGCCACGGCCGCTCCATCGCCCGCTCGATCGCGGCGCAGTACATCCGCGCCGACCACATCGAGGAGGCACTGGTCTACCCCGTCACGACGGAGACGACGGACCATCCGGGCGGATACCGGGGCGCGCTGGACGAGTTCTACGCCGAGGCGGCCGCCCGCCTCGCGGTGCACCTCGACGCCGGGCGCACCGTCGCCGTGCTGGCCGAGGGCGACCCGCTCTTCTACGGCTCGTACCAGCACATGCACAAGCGGCTGGCGGACCGTTACGACACCGAGGTCATCCCCGGCGTCACCTCGGTCAGTGCCGCCGCCGCCCGTCTCGGAACCCCGCTCGTCGAGGCCGAGGAGGTGCTGACGATCCTGCCGGGCACCCTGCCGGAGGAAGAACTGACCGCGCGTCTGGCGGCCACGGACTCCGCCGTGGTGATGAAGCTGGGCCGGACGTTCCCCGCCGTGCGCCGCGCGTTCGAGGCGTCCGGGCGGCTGGCCGAGGCGCGGTACGTCGAGCGGGCCACGATGGCCGGGGAGCGCATCGGGGACCTGGCGGACACGGACGCCGACTCGGTGCCGTACTTCGCGGTCGCCGTGCTGCCCAGCCGGATCGACGCGCCCCGGCCTTCACCGGCAGTGGGCTCCGGGGAGGTCGTCGTGGTCGGCACCGGTCCGGCCGGACCACTGTGGCTGACGCCCGAGACACGCGGGGCACTGGCCGCCGCCGATGACCTGGTCGGCTACACGACGTATCTGGACAGAGTGCCGGTACGACCGGGCCAGCAGCGCCACGGCTCCGACAACAAGGTCGAGTCGGAGCGAGCCGAGTTCGCCCTCGACCTCGCCCGCCGCGGACGCCGGGTGGCAGTGGTGTCCGGGGGCGACCCCGGGGTCTTCGCGATGGCCACGGCGGTGCTGGAAGTGGCCTCGCAGGACTCCTTCACGGACATCGCGGTGCGGGTGCTGCCCGGTGTGACCGCGGCCAACGCAGCCGCCGCCAGGGCCGGCGCCCCGCTGGGCCACGACTACGCCACCATCTCGCTCTCCGACCGCCTCAAGCCGTGGGAGGTCATCGCCGGGCGGCTGCGCGCGGCGGCCACCGCCGACCTGGTGATGGCGCTGTACAACCCCGGTTCCCGCAGCCGCACATGGCAGGTCGGCAAGGCCCGTGACCTGCTGCTGGAGCACCGCTCCCCGGATACCCCCGTGGTGCTCGGCCGCGATGTCGGAGGCCCGGCGGAGAGCGTGCGGACGGTGCGGCTGGCCGATCTGGACCCGGCCGAGGTGGACATGCGGACGATCCTCATCGTCGGGTCCTCACAGACCCGGTGGGTGAAGCGGGGCGACGGACAGCAGATCGTCTGGACGCCGCGCCGCTACCCGGAGGACTGACGACGCCGGTTTCGGACAACGCCGGCGACAGGCGTCCGCCGGTGCCGCGGGACCGGTGGATCACGGACCCAGGAGGCCCCGCAGCAGTGCGAGGGCCTCCTCCGGCGTGCCGGCCACCGGCACGCCCGGAGGGACCGGCGGCCGTCCTACCACCACGACGGGGATCCCGGCCTCGCGGGCGGCGGTGAGCTTGGGGGCGGTCGCGTCGCCTCCGCTGTCCTTCGTGACGAGGACGTCGACGCGATGCCGCCGGATCAGCTCCCGTTCGCCCTCCAGGGTGAACGGCCCCCGGTCCAGCAGGACCTCCATCCGCGCCGGATGCGGGGCGTCCGGAGCGTCCACCGAGCGCATCAGGAACCACAGGGAGTCCAGTGCCGCGAACGCCGCCAGCCCCATGCGTCCCGTGGTGAGGAAGACACGCGATCCCAGCTCCGGCAGCAGCTCGGCCGCGCCCGCGAGGGAGTCGGTGAGGTGCCACCGGTCGCCCTCGACGGGCACCCAGCCGGGCCGTCGGAGGGCCAGCAGGGGAACATGGACAGCGGTGGCGGCCGAGGCCGCGTTGAAACTGATCGTTCCGGCGAAGGGATGGGTGGCGTCGATGACCGCATCCACATGGTGTGCGCGGAGCCACTCGGCCATGCCCTCGGCTCCGCCGAAGCCGCCGACGCGTACCTCGCCGGGCGGAAGCTTCGGCCGGGCGACGCGTCCGGCGAGTGAGCTGGTCACCCGGATCCCCTCCGCGGCCACCAGGGACTCCGCCAGCCGGCGGGCCTCCGTCGTGCCGCCGAGGACGAGCAGGTGCAAGGGCATCGGATCGGTCCATCCATGAGCAGTGAGGCGCAGGGCGGGCGCACCGCCCAACTCAAGCACACCGGTCTGCGGCCGGGATGGACGACCGGGGCATGCGCGACGGCGGCGACCACGGCCGCGTACACGGCCCTGCTGACCGGCGAGTTCCCCGATCCGGTGACCATCACCCTCCCCAGGGGCCAGACCCCCGCCTTCGCGCTCGCGGTGGAGGAGCTCGCCGACGGACGCGCCACGGCGGGCGTGGTCAAGGACGCCGGTGACGACCCGGACGTCACTCACGGCGCACTGGTGCGGTCCACCGTACGGCTGCTGCCGGCAGGTTCCGGAGTGGTGTTCCGAGCGGGGCCCGGCGTGGGGACGGTGACGCTTCCGGGGCTGCCTCTCGAGGTCGGCGAGCCCGCGATCAACCCCGTCCCCCGTCAGATGATGCGGGACCATGTCGCGCGGGTGGCGGCGGAGCACGGCGGCACCGGCGATGTCGAGATCACGGTCTCGGTGGACGACGGTGAGGAGATCGCACGTTTCACGTGGAACATTCGTCTCGGCATCCTGGGCGGAATTTCGATCCTCGGCACCACGGGCATCGTGGTGCCCTACTCCTGCTCGGCGTGGATCGACTCGATCCGCCGCGGGGTGGACGTGGCCCGGGCAGCCGGGCACCGGCATGTCGCGGGGTGCACCGGCTCGACCTCGGAGAAGACGGTGGTGGCCGAGTACGGGCTGCCGGAGATCGCCCTGCTGGACATGGGGGACTTCGCAGGCGCGGTTCTGAAGTACGTACGCAGACATCCGGTGGAACGGCTGACCGTCTGCGGCGGGTTCGCCAAGCTGTCCAAGCTGGCCGCCGGGCATCTGGATCTGCACTCGGGCCGCTCCCAGGTCGACAAGCCGTTCCTGGCACAGCTGGCACGTCAGGGCGGCGCGAGCGAGGCACTGGCGGCGGAGATCGAGGTCGCCAACACCGGGCTCGCGGCACTGCAGCTGTGCATGGCGGCCGGGGTGCCGCTGGGCGACCTGGTCGCGGTGGCGGCCAGGGACCAGGCGCTGTCGGTGCTGCGGGGCGCGCCGGTGGCGGTCGACGTGATCTGCATCGACCGGGCGGGGGCCGTCGTGGGGCGCAGCGGGACGCGGTGAACGGCGGGACGGCAGCCGTCCCG
>NZ_MAPV01000273.1 GCF_001700505.1 Streptomyces mutomycini | reverse complement strand
CGGCGCCGGTCCGCAGGGTCGTCTCGTCATTCAGCCATGCACTCATGGCGTCATGTCTACCGGCCGTGACGCTCCTGTTCCGCAGAGTTGCCGAAAACCGGACGCGGCGTGGGCAGACGGGGTATCTTGCCCGACGGCATATGCCAGGGGTGTACCCGCAGTGACGGACGGTCGTGCGGAGTCCGCGCCTTTCGCACGGGGCACCCGGGACCTGACTTCTCCGGAGACGCCCGGGTCAGGACGTGGGGTCGTTGAGCAGGGACCGGCCGAACTCGATCATCTTCTTGGCGTAGTCCTCGGTCCACTCCGCGCGCTCGGCTATCTCCGCGGCCGTCAGCCGGTCGAACCGGCGCGGATCGGCGAGCTGAGCGGCGGCCAGGGCCTGGAACTCCACGGCCCGGTCGGTCGCCGCCCGGAAGGCGAGCGTCAGCTCCGTCGCACGGGCCAGCAGCTCCTTCGGGTCCTCCATCGACTCCAGGTCGAAGAAGTGCTCCGGATCGGCTGCCGCCGCCGACGGCTCGAAGAGCAGCGGCGCCGGACGCAGCCTCTGCCGCTCGTTCCGCTCGGGTTGTGCCATGTGAGGTTCCCTCCTCGTGCGGCCGGACGGCCACCTTCCATTGTCCAGCCCGGCGTGGTGACCTCACCCGCGGTCGTCAGCGAGTGAGGTCGTAGGAGCGCTGCCCAGGATCAGGGCGCCCAATGCACGCGATGCTCCGCGAGGTGGGCCAGGACCGCGTGGTTCGCCTCCCAGCCGTCGGGGAACTTGACCGTCACACCCAGCTGGACGGGCTCCGTCGACGGGTGTTCGTCCAGCAGGTCAGCGACCCCCTCGCGGCACACCACGACGCACGCGTGCCGGTGCCGTGAGGCCAGGACGCACAGGCGGCCCGTCTCCAGATGGAACGCCGTGGCGTCCGGGCGGCCCGACAGCGGATGCAGGACCACCGTCACATCGAACTCACGGCCCTGGAGCCGGTTCGCCGTGTCCACCGCCACGCCCGTCACACCCAGCTCCGCGAGCGCCGCCCGCACCGCCGCCGCCTGGTCGCGGTGTGCCGTGCCGACCGCGACCCGGTCCGCCGTCACCGGGACCGGGCCGGGGCCGCGCTCGCTCGTCGCGGCGCCACCCCGGTCCAGCAGCCTGCGGACCACCAGGGCCACCGCCCGCACCGCCTCCGGGTCGGTGCGCGGGGTGTGCCGGGCCGGGAGCTCCAGCAGCCCCCAGCCGGACTCCGCCGCCTCGTCCAGCACCCGGTCCGGGCCCGAACCGTCCGAGGGCACGCCGAACGACAGCCGCCGGTCGCCGTGGTCGGTGCCGCTGCGGAACGGCGTGTACGGGTAGAACGCCTGCGAGACCAGCGGCGCCGCCGAGGCGGGCAGCCGCCACGACACCGGCAGCCTGTGCTGCGGCAGCTCCGGATTGTGCGCGAGGAGAGTCGAGACGGCGCTCGCCGACGGGTCGTAGGAGAGCCCCGCCCACTGGTCGGCGCCCACGATCGAGAACGGGTCCAGCTGCCCCGGGTCCCCGACGAACAGCGCCCGCTCGAACAGCCCGGCCACGGCCAGCAGGGCGTCCGACCGCATCTGGTACGCCTCGTCGACGATCGCGTGGCCCCACGGCTCGACGTTCTTCACGTGGGCCCACTTGGCGGCCGTGGAGATGACGATGTCCAGGCCCGCCAGATCCGCGGCCTTCGCCGACTTCCGTACGTTGTCCAGGCCGTCCAGGACCTTGTCGTACGGATCGGAGTCGCTGCTGTGCAGCCGGCCCACCGGCAGCCCGGGAGCCTTCTCGGCCAGCCGGACCACCAGGTCGTCCACCTGGGCGTTGGTCTGCGCGACCACCATCAGCGGGCGGCCCGCCGAAGCCAGCTCCAGCGCTGCACGCACCACCAGCGTCGACTTGCCCGCGCCCGGCGGCGAGTCCACGACGATGCCGCGCGCCGTACCGCGCAGGGTGTCTTCGAGGATCGCGTCGGTCGCCCGCGCCGCTGCGGTGCCCGGGTCGGTAACGGCTGTCACAGGATGTCCTCCGCGGTCACGGGATCGGGCTGCTCGGCCGGTCCACCACCGGCCACGGCGGCACCCGGCGGGCCGCCGTGGGTCCACGGGGTGTCCTCCGGATCGGGCAGCTTCGGACCGCCCCGCTGGTCGTGCTCGAACAGCGTCCAGGCGATCCTGTCGCCGGGCTCGGGCACCGAACCGGGCGCGGGCTCCTTGCTCCGCCCCATCCGGTCCGTGATCCGCAGGACCAGGTGGACGGTGTCGCCGGGCTCCGCGTGCGCGGACCCGGCCGCGTACCGCACGAACTCCGCGGTCTGCGGTCTGCCGTCCAGCGAGCGGTACACCTTGGTCCGCTCACCCAGATGCGGGCGCTCGTCGGTCCGCACCGTGACCAGGGGGCGCGGCGAGGGCCGCTTCGACTCGCTGTACGCCATCTCCACCTCCGTCACCTCCCCGAGGAACGCCTCGCCCGCCAGCCTGCGGCCCGCCAGCACCAGCGGGTCGTCGAGCGCCTCCTGGGCCTCCAGCTGGGCCTGGGCCGTCTCCCGCGAGGCCAGCTTCTGCGCGGCCGTCACCGCGTCGTCCCGGCGCGGCTGCGGGGGCTCGCCCGCCCGCACCCGGTCCCGGTGCCCGGTGAAGGACCAGCGGTCCCTGGTCCAGCGGTCCTCGGCCCTGGCCCCCTCCGGGAGCTCCCGCAGCAGGTCGAGCCCCCGCCACACGGCGTCCCAGGTGGGGAGCATGACCGCCGCGAGGAGCGATCTGATCTCCCGCTCGGCGTCGCTCAGCTCGCCCAGCCGGGTGTCGGCGTCGAGGCCGTCCTCCGCCGCGGCCAGCGCCGTGCGCGCCCGGTCGTACCGCTCGATCGCGGGCGCCAGCAGCCTGTTGTCGAACGCGGGATCCGTCGCCGGTCCGGCCGGCGGGCAGACCAGCTGACCCGCACGGTCCCGCTCCAGCTCCGCCCGGAGCGCCGCCACCGCACCGGACTCGCCGTCCGGCGGGTCGACCCAGGCGAGGAGCGCGCCGAGGTGCTGGTCCTCCAGGCTGCTCTGCCCCGTCGCCCAGTGCCGGTTCAGCAGGTCCGTCGCGGCGAGCAGCAGGGAGGACCCCGGCACCCTGGCCCGCTCCCCGTAGTGCGTCAGCCAGCGGCCGAGCAGCGGCACTCGGGCGGGAGCCGGATAGGGGGTGTCCGGGTCGTCCTCGGCGGTACGCCGGAAGCGCATGGACCGCCCGAGCAGCCGTACGAAGTCGATGCCGGCCCTGCCCGGCACGATCAGCTGCGCGGCGTCCGAGCACAGCTCGACCTCGACCTTGACCTTCTTCCCGGTCTCGGGATCCACCTCGGTGCGCTCGGCCGGCTCGACGGCGTCGGCGTACGCCTCGATGTGCGGCAGCACCGCCTCGGCCAGCTCGGCGAGGAACGCGAACCGCAGATCGCGGTCGCGCGGCTGGGCCACCACCAGCAGCCGGGGCGCAGCACGGTCCGTGCCCACGAGCGCGCCGAGCGGGGCGCCGGCCTCACCGGCGGTCGTCAGCGGCACCAGCACGAGCGGACTGCCGGTCAGATGGCGGTGGCGCACGGTGGCCAGCGGCTGTGCCCGACCGCTGTCGACCGCCTCCAGCCGGGCCAGGGTGCTGATCAGTGACATGGGACACCGCCGCTCACACCGGCCAGGGCCTCGGCCCGCAGAGCGGCCGCCCTGCGCAGGGCGGCCACCGTCGGATCGGCGGGGTCGCCCTCCTTGCCGGCCGCCGCGGCCAGCACTCCGGCGACCGTCGTCAGACCTCCGAGCTCGCCCCGCACACTGCGGCCCAGCGACTCCACCGCGCCCTCGGCGCGGGACTTCGCCCGGCAGTGGAAGGCCAGCTCGCACGCGGCCAGACACTCGGGGGCGTACGCCGCGGGGACCGCCTCGACGGCGGTGCCGAGCGCCTCGGGGGAGCAGCCGGGGTCGAAGGTCGTGCCCTCGGGCAGGGCGGCCGCGATGTCCTCGACCCGGGTCAGCCTGGTCAGCTGGCGGTCGGTGACGGCGCGCTGTTTGCGCACGTCCACGACCGATGCGGTCGGCAGGTTGGAGAAGTCCTTCGGGCAGACCAGCAGCACCCGGTGTCCGACCCGGGCGCCCTCGGTCACCGCGGCGATCCGCTCCAGTGCCAGGACGTAGACGGCGGACTGGCGGGCCGCCGCGCCCACCTTCGAGGCGTCCGCCGAACCGTCGACCATGGGGAAGGACTTGATCTCGACGACCGTCCAGGTGCCGTCGGGGTGGACCACCACGGCGTCCGGCTCCAGGTAGGCGGGCGATCCCGCGACCTCCAGGGCCAGCATCGGATGGTCGAGCAGCGCCCAGCCGCCCGCCGCCGTGGCCTCGCGCAGCGCCAGCGCCGTACGCGCGGCGCGGCCCTCGGGGCCGGCTGCCGTCAGATCCGGCACCACGGCCGCGGCCGGCGCCTCGGTGCCGCCGCCGAGCCGCTCGACGAGGAGGCGCAGCAGCTCCGTGCCGCCGTCGGCCTTGACCTTCGCCTCGAAGGCGTTGCCCCGGACGAAGGCGAACTGGGACTGGCCGAACGCCGCGGGGGAGCCGAGTGCGGTGGCCAGCACGGCCTTGTCCACACCCGCACCGTCGAGCAGGGCGCGCCGCTTGCATCCCGGGTTGGCGGCGAGCGCCGCCAGCGCCCGTGCGTCGAGCGGGTGCGGCGCGACCGACGGGCCGCGCAGCTCAGCGAGCCGCTGCCGGAGCGTCCTCACCGGCTTCGGCTGCTGAACGGGTGCTCGCGTCGCTGGGATGTGCGGAGGCGGTCCGCCGGCCGGGTATTCGCTCACCCGGGGAAGTCTTGCATCCGTCACTGACAAAGGTGGATCCCGTGGGGGTGACGCTTGCGGGCATCCGTGCGAACACCGCCCTCGTACGGTCCTTGACGCGGTCGGCGAGCCGCAGAGACGGCCTGGTCAGGAGCGCGCCCGCGGCCATCACGGCGGCGCCGGCCACGGCGTCCAGGAAATAGTGGTTCGCCGTGCCCATCACGACGAGCACGGTGATCAGCGGATAGGCGACGCCCGCCGCCCGGACGAGCGGGTGCCGCCCGTGGCGCCACAGCAGGACGCCGCACCACACCGCCCAGCCGACGTGCAGGCTCGGCATCGCCGCGTACTGGTTGGTCATCCCGCTGAGGCCGCGCGGGGCGCTCGCGCCCGCGCCCCACCAGCCGTACGCGCTGTACTGCGCCATCGTGTCGACGAAACCGTGGTGGGCGTCGAGCAGCCGGGGCGGGCAGGTGGGCATCAGCGCGAAGCCGGCCAGCCCGAGGAGGGTGGAGGTCATCAGCCAGGTACGGGCTGCCCGGTAGGCGGCGGAACGGCGCCGGAAGATCCAGATCAGAACGGCCGGTGTGACCAGGTAGTGCAGGGAGGCGTAGGCGAAGTCGGCGGGTATGCCGAGCGTGGGGCGGGCCGTCAGCAGCCGGTTGAGCGGGTGCTCGGCGTTGAGGTGCAGCGCCTTCTCCAGGCGGAGTATCGCGAGACCGTTCTCGACCGCCGCCGGTATGTTCTCGTGGACCAGCAGCCGCCCCGTCGCGTAGAGCCCGTACACCACCGCTATCAGCGGAAGTTCAGTCCACCAGCGGGGCCGGTGACCGGATGACGGTGTCGCGGCGGTGGCGTGCGGCATCCGGCAGCTCTCCCCAGTGTTCATGCGGTCGACGGCGGGCGTTCAACCGAAAGGCGGTCGTATGCCCTGGTTCCCCCTGAGGGCCCGCCCACGCGGACGCCCCCCTGGTCATGCGCTGGGAGGGACGCGGGCACCGCCCCGCAGGTTGCCTGTGAGGCAGGTGGGAGATGATGGAGCAGGGCTTCCGCACGCACCGGTCTCCCGGCCGGCTGCCCGCGCTCGCCGTCCCGTATCGCTGTCCCGGACACCGCTGTCCCGGACCCACCAGATCCTAGGGTCCCCGGATCTTCGGATCTTCGTATTTTCAGGGAGAGCCGTCATGGCACCGCGAATCCTGCTCGCCCGGCACGGTCAGACGCAGTGGTCGGTCCAGGGCAATCACACCGGCAGGACCGACATCCCCCTTCTCGACACCGGCCGTGAGGGCGCCAAGCTGCTCGGGGAACGGCTGCACCGGGAGCCCTGGGGCGGCCTGCCCGGCGTCGAGGTGCGGACCAGCCCCCTCGTCCGGGCCTCCGAGACCTGCGCACTCGCCGGTTTCGGCGAGCGGGCCCAGCCGTGGGACGCGCTGATGGAGTGGGACTACGGGGATTACGAGGGGCTGACCCCGGCGCAGATCAAGGCGGACCGGCCGGACTGGCTCATCTGGCGCGACGGGGTCCCCGGCGGTGAGACCCTCGCCGGACTCACGGCACGGGCCGACGAGGTCGTCGCGTGGGCGCGTTCCGCCGACCGCGATGTGCTGGTCTTCGCCCACGGCCACATCCTGCGGGCGCTGGGGGCGCGGTGGCTGGGCGAGGACGTGTCGTTCGCCGCCCGGATCCGCCTGGAGCCGACGTCGCTGTCGGTGCTGGGCTGGGCCTACGGCCTTCCCGCGCTGGAACGCTGGAACGACACGGGCCACCTGGACCGCTAGCGTCCCCCGGCCGGGCGCGGGCGGGCCGAAGAGGCCGGCCCGCGCCTCACGCCCCCGGCGGCAGCTCCTCGTACCGGCTCAGGAGGGCCGTGACCTCCTGGCCCCCGTGCGGCCGGAGCACCCGTACGGCGCTCGCCAGCATCCCGCGGATCCGGGCGGACTGGACCCGGTCCAGCAGGTCCAGCACCTGGTGGCCCGCCGCCGCGGCCTCGTCGGCCGCGCCCGCCTGCGCCAGGTCGCCGGCGAGCTGCGCGCGGTAGAGCGCGAGGTTCCGGGTGAAGTGCGGATCCTGCAGCCGGGTCGCCTGCCGGGCATGCCGTGCCGCACGCGGCCAGTCGCCCAGTGCCGACCAGCACTGCGCCTCCAGCAGCTCCAGCTCCGCCTCCCGGAAGAAGGACATCCACTCCGGGTCCGCATCGCACGGCCCGTGGCCGAACGCCGTGTGCGCCCGCCCGATCGCCTGCTCGCAGCCCGCGCGGTCACCGAGCCACGCCCGGGCGCCTGCCTCGCGCAGCGTCAGCAGGGCCAGCAGCCGCGGTGAGCCGAGCGGCCGGGCCGCCCGCTGCCCGGCCTCCGCCGCACGGACCGCCTCGCGGGCCCGCCCCGCGTCGCGGGCCAGGAACGACGCGTTGCAGAAGGCATGTGCCTCCAGCGCGGCGTCCCCGGCCAGCCGGGCCGTCGCGAGTGCCTCCGCGTAATGGGAGCGTGCGTCGTCGAAGCGCCCCGAGTCGTGGGCCAGCCAGCCCACCGAGATCGCCAGCTCACCGGCGCCCGCGTGCAGCCGGTCCGATGTGCTGCGCCGCGTCGCCCTGCCCGAATCGAGCAGGGCGTACGCGGCCCGGAGCGGCTGGGAGGCCTGCCTGTAGAGGCCGTCCGCGCCGTGCCGGTCGTCCAGCAACCGGATCCGGCGCACCGCCATCTCCACGGCGCTCACCTCGGCCTCGCCGACACGGCGTTGCGCGGGGACGGCGAGCGGGCTCGCGGCGGCGGACCGGCCGCCCAGGCCCAGGGACGCGGCCGCCACTGTGGCGGTACCGCTGGTCATGAACACGCGACGCAGCACGTCGCTCTCCTCGTGGATGTCGCTGTGGAGCGTGGGGGGTGTGGTGGGCGGAGGTGCGGGTGCCCTGCGGGCTGCCCGGCCGCGCACGCTCTCGCGGGCCGGGAAGCCCAGGTCCGCGAGGCTCGCCCCGGGGAACATGTGCAGGAACACCCGTTCGTACGCGTAGTTGGGACAACGGATCTCGCCGGACTCCACGCGGCCGATGTACCGGGCGTCGCACGCGACCTGTTCACCGATCTCGCGCGCGGCCCGGCGGACCGCGGCCGCGAACTCTCCCGCGGAGCGCTGTCCGCGCAGCCGACGGAAAGCGAGGTTGGGAACTGCCGGTGTCGACACCATGGCGGGGCCCTCTCTGGTGCGGCCGGGCGCCTGCTTCCGGTGTCCCGGCGGAGCAAGAACGTACCTGCTGTGACGAGACACACACGCAGCGTTTGCCAATAAAGCAGGACATCTCACCCGTGATCCGCCATGAACTGCCACCCTTTGCGGCGGCGTGCCGCCGTAGCCCTTGACGCCGTCGGCGCGTTGGTCCATGAGGAGACGGGGCGCGGCCCCGGCTCGTCGAGACGAGAGGAGGGTTCCCTTGCCTCACATCGGCCCGGAAACCACACCGTGCGACCTGGTTACCGTCCCGGCGCGTCAGGGCCTGGAGGCCGTGGACATCCTGCGCAGGGCGGCGGAGAACGAACCCGTGGGCCCGGTCGTGCACGACGGGGCCTGTGCCGTCCTCGGCTTCCTGGTGCCTCCCGGCACGGCGGATGCGTGGGACGTGCCCGGCAGTGCCTGTACGCGGACGGACGGGCGCGGGCTGCGCATTCCCGAGGAGCCGCCCGTCATCGGGGGAGGCTGGCTCCTCCCGCCCGTCGCGGAGGCCCCGGTCACCGACCCGGCCGTTCTCCGGGCGGCCCTCGACCAGGCGGCCAGGCTCATCGAGGCGGCCGACAACTGCCGCTGAGGTCATAATGGCCGGGTGGCGGATCTCCCGCCCCAGCCGGTCCTCCCAGGTGGCCGGCCCGAACCGGTGAGCGAGGACGAGCGCGCGTGGCACGTCGAGAAGCGGCCCGGGGCGCGAACGACCGCAGGAGGTCCGAGCGCCGGCAGGACCCCGTCTCCGCGACGGTGGACGGCGGCCTCGCCGAGCTCGTGCCCGACCGTGAACGGCCGCGCGCCTGGACGCTGCTGCTGGACGGCGCCCCGCAGTCGCACGTCGACCTGGACGACCCCACGTACCTCTCGTTCGCCTACCAGCGCAGGCTCGGCCACGTCATCGACCTCGCCGCGCCGGCGGGCCGGCCCCTCCAGGCCGTCCACCTCGGCGGCGGGGCCTTCACGCTCGCCCGGTACATCGCCGCGAGCCGCCCCCGTTCCACCCAGCAGATCGTGGAGATCGACGCGCCCCTCGTCCAGCTGGTGCGGCGGGAGCTGCCGCTGGACCCGCAGGCCCGGATACGGGTCCGCTCGGTGGACGCCCGCGCCGGGCTCGGCAGGATCCAGGACGGCTGGGCGGACCTCGTCATCGCGGACGTCTTCGGCGGGGCCCGTACCCCCGCGCACCTCACCTCCGCCGAATTCCTCACCGAGGTGCGCCGGGTGCTGAAGCCGGGCGGCCAGTACGCGGCCAACCTCGCCGACGGCCCGCCGCTCGCCCACCTGCGCGGTCAGGTCGCCACGGCCGCGTCCCTCTTCCCCGAGCTGGCCCTGGCCGCGGACCCGGCCGTCTGGCGGGGCCGCCGTTTCGGCAACGCGGTCCTGGTCGCCTCCGACCTGCCGGTCGCGGTCGCCGAACTGACCCGGCGGGTGGCGGGCGACCCGCACCCGGGCCGCGTCGAACACGGCCGTGCGCTGGCCGACTTCACGGGTGGCGCCGCCGTCGTCACCGACGCCGGTGCCAAGCCGTCCCCGGCCCCGCCGCCCGGCACCTTCTCGTAGGGCTCCCGCAGGGGCCGCACCGGGCCCCGGCGCCTGCACCTGAACGGTTACCGATCCACCGTCTCCACCATCGGCGGATGCCCGTTCCAGGTGCAGAAGACGGAGACCGTCGCACCCGCACCGTCGCTGAAGTCCACCCGGATCCACTGCGGTTCGGTCCACACCTGCATCGACCAGTCCGGCTCCGGCGTCGCCGAGACCAGCTTCGCCGAGCCGGCCGCCAGCTCCAGGACGACCCTCCCGCCACGCGTCGGGTAACTCTTCACCTCACCCGGGGCCGCCGGCGTCCTCGAGGGCTCCGCCGGACTCGCGGCCGGCGGCCGGGAGTCCGGCCGCCGTGAGGTCCGGGGGGAGGGCGTGGGGGCGGAGGTGGTGGCCTTCCCTGAGGCCGACGCCGATGGCGAGGGCGAGGGCAGGGCCCGGTGCGTCGAGGACGACACCGGCTCGTCCGTCGTCCGCCCGCCCCGCGCCCCCACCGATATCGGCACGGCGCGCGGAGGATCGTAGGCCGTCCCCGACATGACCGTGTGCACGCCCCACCACGACAGGGTGACCGCCGCACCCGTGGCGAACGACCACGCGATCGCGTGTACGAGTCCTCGTTGCATCGGGCACATCCTGCACCACCCGCACCGGCGCTGTCCTGGACGGGACCCGGTCACTTCGGATGGGCTACGGTGCGGCGCATGCCTAGTGTGCTCGTGGTCGAGGACGACCAGTTCGTACGTTCCGCCCTCATCCGGCACCTGACCGAGGCCTCGCACACGGTGCGGAGTGTCGGCACCGCGCTCGAAGCGCTGCGCGAGGTCGCCCACTTCCGCTTCGACGTCGTCGTCCTCGATCTCGGGCTGCCCGACCTCGACGGCGCCGAGGCACTGAAGATGCTGCGCTCCATCACCGACGTACCCGTGATCATCGCGACCGCGCGTGACGACGAGGCAGAGATCGTCAGGCTGCTCAACGACGGAGCCGACGACTACCTCACCAAGCCGTTCTCCGTGGAACACCTCTCCGCCCGCATGGCTGCCGTCCTGCGCCGTACCCGAGGAGCCGGCGCCCAGGTCCCGCCCCCGCGCGTCCTCCAGGTCGGAGGGCTCTCCATCGACCCGCTGCGCCGTCAGGCCGATCTGGACGGTGCGGCGCTGGACCTGACCCGCCGTGAATTCGACCTGCTGGCCTTCCTCGCGGGCCGCCCCGGTGTCGTCGTCCCACGCCGTGAGCTGCTGGCCGAGGTCTGGAAGCAGTCCTACGGGGACGACCAGACCATCGACGTCCATCTCTCCTGGCTCCGCCGCAAGCTGGGCGAGACGGCGGCCCGGCCGCGCTATCTGCACACACTGCGCGGAGTAGGCGTCAAACTCGAACCACCCGCCAGCGCCCCGGGGCAGCCCGCATGAGATGGGCGCTGGTCAAGGTCTGCCTGGCCGTCACCGCCATGGTCGTGATCGCGTTCGCCGTGCCCCTCGGACTCGTCGTCAAGGAGATGGCACGCGACCGCGCCTTCTCCGACGCCGAGCGGCAGGCCGCCACCATAGGCCCCACCCTCACCATCACCACCGACCGCGAAGAGCTGACCCGGGCCGTCCTGTCCACCGAGCCCGGCGGCCGGGGACGCCTCGCCGTCCATGTCCCCGCCGCCGAACCGGACGGCGCACGCCTGGAGATCGGCACCCGGCGCGCCACCCGCGAGGACCTGGAGACCGTCAGCACGTCGGGGCGCGCCTCCATCACCGAGGTGCCCGGAGGCTCCGCGCTGCTCCAGCCCACCGCGCTCGGCTCCGGAGGCATCGCGGTCGTCGAGGTGTTCGTGCCCGAGGGCGAGGTCTCCAACGGCGTCGGCACCGCCTGGCTGGTGCTCGCCGGTGTCGGCGTCGCCCTGATCGCCGGTTCGGTGGCCGTGGCCGACCGGCTCGGCATACGGATGGTGGAGCCCGCACAGCGGCTGGCAGGCGCCGCCCAGGACCTGGGGGAGGGGCGGCTGGGAACCAGGGTCCCCGAGGAGGGGCCCACCGAACTCCGTTCAGCGGCAGTCGCGTTCAACTCCATGGCCGACCAGGTGGTCCAGCTCCTCGCCAACGAACGCGAACTGGCCGCCGACCTCTCGCACCGGCTCCGCACCCCGCTGACCGTGCTCCGGCTCAACGCCGCCTCGCTGGGTGAGGGGCCGGCCGCGGAGCAGACCAGGGCCGCCGTCGAACAGCTGGAGCACGAGGTCGACACGATCATCCGTACGGCCCGCGAGCAGCGTCCGCAGACCCAGGGCGGACAGATGGGACCGGGCGCCGGGTGCGACGCGTCCGAGGTCATC
This sequence comes from Streptomyces mutomycini, assembly GCF_001700505.1. GTDB lineage: Bacteria > Actinomycetota > Actinomycetes > Streptomycetales > Streptomycetaceae > Streptomyces > Streptomyces mutomycini. The sequence goes on along the minus strand of NZ_MAPV01000273.1, from coordinate 84 downwards.
CGGGAACGCATGGGGTTCTGGTCGGCGCTGGCCGAGGACGAGGGGCGCACCGTGCGGTCCACACCCGCCAGCCGCACGGTGCGC
>NZ_MAPV01000272.1 GCF_001700505.1 Streptomyces mutomycini | reverse complement strand
TCGCGCGGTTCATGTCGGAGAAGTCGGCGCCCTCCTCCAGGCAGGAGTTCCAGGCGTCCATCACCTCGCGGTACACCGGGGGCAGGTCGTCGATGGTCCGCGCGTAGTGGGACTCGCCCTTGAGGTCCACCACGGTCGACGGGGTGGCCGGGGACAGGGGGGTTGGGGAACGGCTCGGTCTCCAGGCCCACCAGGTCGATGTAGTGCTGCAGCGCCGTGGACGACGGCGGGAAGCGCATGGCGCCCATCTCGGCGGTCAGCGAGGGGTCGCAGCCCTCGAAGCCGACGGTGCGCAGCCGGCCGCCGATCCGGTCCGCCTCGTAGACGACGGGCTTCAGCCCCATCTTCATGAGTTCGTACGCGGTGATGATCCCGGAGAGCCCGCCGCCGATGACGGCGACCTCGGTACCGTGCTCGGTCGCCGGTATCTGCCCGATACCCGCGGGGTGGCCGAGGAAGTCGTCGTAGGCGTAAGGGAAGTCCGGCCCGAACATGGTGATCGGCGGCTGCGCGTCGGTGTGCTGGACGGCGTTGGGCACCGTGGACGTCATGGGGTGGGGACTCCTAGCGGGGAAGCGTGCGAGAGGGGCGAGGGCTCAGACGAGGGAGCCGTACAGACCGGGAACGCGGTCCTTGAGATACGGGTTGGCGGCGCGTGACGCCGCGAGCAGTCCGGGGTCGACCTCGCCGAGGACGAGCTCCTCGCCACCGCCGGCGCGGGCACGGACCGTGCCGTCGGGTCCGGCCAGGCAGCTCAGTCCGGTGAAGTCGAAGTCGCCTTCCCTGCCCGCCCTGTTGACGTATGCGATGTAGAGCTGGCTCTCGAAGGCGCGGACCGGCACCACTGCTTCGGCGACGAACGGGAAGGGGTGCATCAGCGCGGTCGGGACCAGCAGCAGTTCGGTACCGGCCAGGGCGTGCGCTCGTACGTTCTCCGGGAACTCGACGTCGTAGCAGATCAGCAGCCCGACCCGTACGCCGTCCAGGTCGGCCTGCACCACGGGGTGCACGCCGGGCGTGAACCACCGCTCCTCGAAGCTGCCGAAGAGGTGGGTCTTGCGGTAGTTGGCGAGCGGCGCCCCGCCGGGGCCGATCAGCTGCGCCGCGTTGAAGACCGCTTCGCCGGACCGCTCCGGGTATCCGTAGTGGACGGCGAGGCCGTGGCGTACGCAGATGTCGGCGACCGCCTGCGCCGCGGGCCCGTCCGCGGGCTCGGCCAGCCGGTGGACGGCGTCGCCGATGGCGTATCCGGTGAGGAACAGCTCCGGGCAGACCAGCAGCCGGGCGCCCGCGGCCGCGGCCCGCTCGGCGGCCTCGTCGAGCACGGCGAGGTTGGCGTCCACGGAGCCGGCTCGTCCGGAGCTCTGGAGCAGGGCGGTGCGCAAAGGCGGCATGGCTGACCTCGGGCGGGAC
>NZ_MAPV01000271.1 GCF_001700505.1 Streptomyces mutomycini | reverse complement strand
GGGGGGTGCCTCTATGTTTTTCGTCAAGGCGCCCCTGTCGGGTTTGGTGTGGTTCGGGGTGCTGGGGCTATGCGGCGAGCTCGACGTCCTTCGGTGTCCGGGATTCGTAGAAGGTGCCGTCGCGGAGCATGGCGAACAGGACGCTGATGCGTTGGCGGGCGAGGCGGAGGAGGGCTTGGGTGTGGGTCTTGCCGCGGGCTCGTTGCTTGTCGTAGTAGGCGCGGGAGGCCGGGTCGGCGTTCATGCAGGCGAAGGCGGACAGGAACATCGCCCGTTTGAGCTGGCGGTTGCCGCCGCGGGGTGCGTGTTCGCCGTGGATCGAGGTCCCGGACGATTTGGTGGTGGGCGCGAGTCCGGCGTAGGAGGCGAGGTGGGCGGCGGTGGGGAAGCTGGTGCCGTCGCCGACGGTGACCAGCAGGACGGCGGCGGTCCTGACGCCGACGCCGGGCATCGACGTCAGGACCGGGGAAAGAGGGTGGGCCTCCAGAAGCGTGTTGATCTGGGCTTCCATCGCCCGTCGCTGGGTGTGGACGGCGGCCAGGGACGCGGCCAGGGAGGGGATGACGATGTCCAGGGTGCCGGTGCCCGGGACGACGACGGTCTGCTCGTCGAGCGCGTCGAAGACGTCGTCGATCAGCCGCTGAGCCATGCGTGGGGCTTTCGGGCGGATCAGCTCGACGAGTCTGCGGCGGCCGGCCTTGCGCAGGGCGGCCGGGGAGCCGTATCGCTCCAGCAGCCAGGTGATGGCCTGGTGGTCGAGGCGCGGGCCGAGGACGCGTTCGAGGCTGGGGTGGAACTGGGTGAGCAGGCCGCGTATCCGGTTGGAGGTGCGGGTGGCCTCGGCGGCAAGGTCCTGGTCGAAACCGACGAGCACGGTGAGTTCGGCGGTGATCTCGTCGGTCAGTTCCAGGGATCGCAGGGTGTGCGGCATGGTGCGGGCCGCGTCCGCGATCACGGCCGCGTCGCGGGCGTCGGTCTTGGCCTCGCCCGGGTAGAGGTCGGCGATCCGCCGCATCGCCAGGCCGGGCAGGTAGGCGACGCGGCAGCCGGCATCGCGGGCAACGGTCAGTGGCAGGGCGCCGATCGAGGCGGGTTGGTCCACGATGACCAGGACGGTTCCGAACTTCGCGGCAAGTTTGTCGAAGACGGCCCGCAGCTTCGGCTCGCTGTTGGGCAGCGGCTTGTCGAAGACCTTCTTCCCTGCCGGAGTCAGCCCGTGGCCGTGATGAGCAGACTTGCCGACGTCCAGGCCGAGGAACACGCCCACGTCTTCGATCTCGAACATCGCGCCCTTTCCAGGATGTTGACGGTGCCGGCCTCGGCTCGGGTGTCGTGCTCGCGCATCCACGTTATGCAGACCTGCCGCCCGCGAACCGCCCGGCGTTGCGCCGGACCGGACGGTGGCCGGACCTCTGATCAGCGTCTCCGACGAACACCCCCAAGCCCGGTGAACACCACCCCCCAGGTCATCTCGGACAGGGGGACCAAGTCATGCCGGGCCCGGAGGCCAGCGGCCCCGTTGCGGAGCCGTGGAGAACATAACGGGG
>NZ_MAPV01000270.1 GCF_001700505.1 Streptomyces mutomycini | reverse complement strand
CGGGCGCGACCGGCTCGGGCGAGGCGGGTTCAGCGGCGGACTCGGCAGCGAGTTGCGCAGTGGTCCCGCCCGCCTCCGGCTTCCGCGTCCCACGCCGCTTCGCCTCGTCGGCCAGGATCCACTTCCGGTGCAGTGCGATCAGCTCGTCGCCGGACGCCCTGCACACCCGCGCGAAGCGCTCGACGGGCGCGTAGTCATGTGGGACCGCGTCGCCGTTGCAGTAACGGTGCACGGTCGAGGTGCTCATGTGCAGCTTCTTCGCGAGCGCCCCGTAGCTGAGACCGGACCGCTCCTTCAGCTCCCCGAGCAGCGCCGCGAAGTCCTGGATCTCTGTGCCCACCCCGACCGTTCTCCTTCTGTTCCTTCCCGGAACGGCGTCCCAGGGAAGCGATGTTCGCGCAGGTCAGAGCACGTAAAGCCGTTCCAGCGTCCCGCATGGCACGGCAACCGTTGTGACGAGGATCCGGGCCTGGAAAGGATGTGGACACACCGCGGCGTTCCCGCGATCCGCACGTCCCACCGCCACCCGTCCCGGGAGCCGCCATGCGTACTCGACCTGAGCCCGACCTGATAGACGCGGTCGCCACGGGGGTACTGATCGCCTGCGTCGCAGCCGTCATCGCACTCCTGTATCGCCTCTGATTCCACGTCAAGACCAGTACACCCGCCCGCACCTCAGGGTGCCAAACGGCACTCCGGGCACCCTCACATCCGAACGGGGAGATCCACATGCGCACCATCCGCTTCAGCCGCACCGCCCGCACCTCCGTCCTGGGCAGCGCCGCACTGATCGCCGCCCTGTCCCTGACTGCCTGCCAGAGCGGCAGCCCGTCGGCCGCGGACACCTCAACCGCCACGGAATCCCAGAAGCCGTCCGGCACCTCGGCGGCGCCGGCGGCGGCCACGGACGAGAAGGCCGCCGAGGGCTCAGGTGCCTCCGGTTCGTCCAGCGGGAAGCCCGACGCGAAGCAGCCGCAGGACAGCGGCAGCAACAGCGGTAAGGACAGCGGCCGTGACGACAGCGGGAAGCTGCCCACGTGCACCGACACGAACACCAAGCTCACAGTCACGAGCGTCAAGCGCCCCGTCAACCACATGCTGCTCACAGTGACCAACACCGGTTCGAAGTCCTGCTACGCCTACTCCTACCCGTTCCTGAGGTTCGGCGAGGCGCAGTCGGTTCCCCCGGCCGTCGAGGACAGCCGGCCGCAGTCCGTCGTCGTCCTGACCCCGGGCCAGTCCGCCTACGCCGGCATCCTGACCTCGTCCGCCGACGGCAGCGGCGAGGGCGGCTACTCCACCCAGGACCTGACCGTCGGCTTCCAGGGTGCGGACGGCCGGCCGGCGGGCGCGATGGCGGACGTCCCGCTGAGCACGGAGGTGTTCGTCGACAGCACGCTGGCCGTCACCTACTGGCAGACCGACATGGACGACGCCCTCATGTACTGACCCCTTCGCAACGGGCGTGACACCGCGGAAATCGGTGTCACGCCCGCTCGTTGGCGTCAGGGGCCGGTCACCCCGTCGATACGCTCCCGCAACAGGTCCGCGTGGCCGTCGTGGCGGGCGTACTCCTCGATCATGTGCACCAGGATCCATCGCAGCGACAGCCCATGGCCCCCGAGCAGCGCCGCCTCCGCGTCCGACACCTTCCCCGAGTCGTCCAGCGACGCCGCCACCACCTCCGCAGCGTCATTCCCGAGGGTGCCGCCGACGCGAGCCGCAACTGACCGTCGTCGAGGCCCTCGCACTTCAGCGCGAGGTCGCCCGAAAAAGTCCAGCCAGTTCTCCAGCATGAGGCGCTCATCAGCGTGCGGGGCCGGGACGGTACGACCGTCGGGCAGCGTGGACATGCGGCAAAAACCCCACATGGGACCGGGCTTCGCAAAGACGCACCACACGGCCTTCCCCGGGTCCCGCTCCCGCACACCCCGCGTCCGCGCGAAGCTCGGCCGGAGAGTCCGGATGCCTAGCTGTGTGACGCCTCGGCCACATCGACCTTTTCGGAGCCTTCGCGACGTATCCGGTCAACTCCCCAGGCACCGAGCGGCCCGAGCGCTTGGTTGAGCGTGCGCCCGTGCTCGGTCAGGGAGTACTCCACCCGTGGCGGCACCTCGGCATAGACCTCGCGCTCCACCAGCCCGTCCTGCTCCATCTCACGCAGGTGCTGAGTCAGCATCTTCTCGCTCACACCGGGCAGACCGCGACGGAGCTCAGCGAAGCGGCGTACGCGATGGGCGTCGAGTTCCCAGAGGATCAGGCCCTTCCACTTGCCGCTCACCACGTCGAGCCCAGCGTCGATTCCGCAGATGTAAGGCCCGCGCCTCGACCCTCTGGCCATCGCTGACCCTCCTTACGAAAAGGTAAGTACCGCAGTAAATAGTGGGTACTTCCGAGATTAGCGGCGCTCTTTGACCATGGAGGGGTGAACGAACAGCAGAGCCACACCACCAGGCAGAACAGCGCAGTCACCGTGATCGGGCTCGGCCCGATGGGCCAGGCGATGACACGCACCCTCATCGCCGCCGGCCACCCGGTCACCGTCTGGAACCGCACCGCCGGCCGGGCCGACGGCGTCGTAGCCGACGGAGCAACGCTCGCAGCGACACCTGGCGAGGCTGTCGAGGCGAGTGACCTCGTGATCCTCAGCCTCACCGACTACCAGGCGATGTACGACGTCCTCGACAGCGCCGCCCCATCGCTCGCCGGCCGGGCACTGGTCAACCTGAGCTCCGACACACCCGACCGCACACGCAAGGCAGCATCCTGGGCAGCGGGCCACGACGCAGCCTTTCTCGCCGGTGGTGTCATGGTCCCGGCGCCGATGGTCGGCACGGAGGGCTCCCATGTCTACTACAGCGGTCCCGCCGAGGTGATGGAGCGCCACCGGGCGGCGCTGGCACTGCTCGGCACACCGAGGTATCTGGGCGAGGACCCTGGTCTCGCCCAGATGATGTACCAAGCCCAGCTCACGGTGTTCCTCACCACCTTGTCCGCGCTGATGCACGCCACCGCGATGCTGGGCACAGCAGGGATGAAGGCCACGGAAACGCTGCCGGAGCTGCTCTCCTTCACCGACTCGATCGGCGCCATCGTCAGGGCCGGCGAGGAGACCCCCGGCTCCGAGCTGGATGCCGGAGAGCATCCCGGTGACCTCAGCACGGTCACCATGATGGGCGCGACGTCCGACCACATCGTCGAAACCAGCACGTCACTCGGGCTCGACCTGGCTCTCCCCCTGGCCGTGCAGGCCCACTACCGGCGCGCGATCGAGAACGGACACGGCAGCGACAACTGGACCCGCATCATCGACAGCATCCGAATGCCGCGCTGAGCAGGCACGACAGCGATGAACACACTCCCCGCCGCGGTGCCGCTGCGGTTGCAACGCTCTGCCGTCAGTCGATCCGTACGCCGTCGCTCCCGCCGTCTGACAGGAACAGGGCCAGCCGTCCGCCCTCCTCGGCGACGGCGGCTCGTTCGGCCCGGGTGAGTCCGCGCCGCGGGCTGACGGTCACGGCGTCGGCGTCCACGGTCCAGGTCGCGGAGACGCGGCCGTCGACCAGCACCACCCGCGCCCCCTCGACCGACAGGCCGCGGTCTGCGTCGTCGATGATCCGGCTGCGGTCGTGATACCCGAGGATCGCGTTGTCGAACGCGGGAAGGAACCGGACAGGCGCGGGAGTTCCCGGGTCGGGACGCGGGGCGTCGGGCAGATCGAGCAGCTCACGGCCGCGCTCGTCACGGAAGGCGACCAGCTCCCCCCGGACGGCCGCCACCGCCGCGGGCAGCCCGGCAAGACCGCACCAGGCGCGCAGATCCGCCGACGCGGCGGGCCCGAACGCGGCCAGGTAGCGGCGTACGAGCGCCTCGCCCGCAGGGTCGGTCCCTTGCGGAGCAGGAGCGTCGGGCTCGCGGCCCAGCCAGGGGCCGAGCGGAGTGTTGCGGACCCCCGCCTTCACGCGCCACAGCCCACGCGGCGGCATCTGGACCATCGGGACGAGGGCGGCGACCGCCATCTCGCCCAGCGCCCTGCGCCCCGGGGCGGGCCACCGGTCGGCGAGGGCGTCGGCGACCTGCGTCATCGTGCGGGGCTCGCCGTCCGCCATCACCGCGCGCACAGCGACGGCGAGTTCACCCAGGTCCACCCCGTCGAGCTCACGGCGATACGTCCCCAGCACCCGCTGCCGCAGCATCGGATCGTGCCGGGCCCGCCACGCCACCGCATCGGCCGCGGTGACGAGATGGACGGTCCGCCGCATCAGATGCGTACGCACCACGCTCCGCCCGGTCAGCAGCCCGTCCAGCGCGGCCGGCTCGAACTCGCGCAGTCGGGACCACAGCCCGATGAACGGTTCCTGCGCCTCCTGCGCCTGAAGGCCGCACAGGTGCGCGACCGCATCGAGAGGCTGCATGTCCGCGCGCTCCAGCAGCAGTTGCCTGGCAAGCGCAGCCCGGTTCAGCGCCCGGTTGTCGAGGACGACCACGGGATCGTTCCTTCCACTGTCGTACGGAGGAGGGGGCCGGAGGCGCGGACCACCTCACCCGTTGTATTCGCTCACGACGTCCAGGACCCACACGACGCCGTAGCGGTCCTCGAGCATTCCGTAGAGCGGTGCCCACCGGGCGGGTTCGAGCGGCTGTACGACGGTCGCCCCGACGGAGAGCTTCTCCCAGTACGCGGCCACCTCCTGCGTGGTCCCGCCGCGCAGGGAAACGAAGAAGGAGTTCACCCCCCGGTCCCAGGGCAGCTGCGAAGGCACGTCGTATGCCATGACGCGGAATCCGCTGTCGGCGGCCACCTGACCCCACATCACCTGGTCCGACTCGGTGGGATTCCGGGTGTCCCCCGCGTCCCCGTACGACACGACGGCGAGGTCACCGCCGAATACGGAGTGGTAGAACTCCAGCGCGGCCCGGGCGTCTCCCCGGAAGTTCAGATGGGTCACGGACGTGACGGACATGAGTGGCTCCTAGCCTTGGGCGACGATCGAACCGATACAGGGAGGGCGCCCGGAACCGGCAGCAATGCCGCACCGTGGCCGCCCCTGGAACCACCTTCGCAGGGGTAGCGGACAGGGTGTGTCCGCTACATCGGGCACGATGGCACCATGCCGAAGACCTCAGCCCGCCTGCTCGCGCTGCTGTCCCTGTTGCAGGCACGCAGGGACTGGCCGGGGGCACTGCTGGCCGAGCGACTGGACATCAGTCCGCGCACCGTGCGCCGCGACATCGACCGCCTGCGTGAACTGGGTTACCCCATCGTGGCCTTCAAGGGCCCGGAGGGCGGCTACCGGCTCGAAGCGGGCACGGAGCTTCCCCCGCTGCTGTTCGACGACGAGCAGGCCGTCGCCCTGACCCTCGCCCTCCAGGTCGTCACCACCAGCGGCGCCGGGGTCGGGGAGGCCGCCGCACGCGCGCTGACCACCATCCGCCAGGTCATGCCCGCCCGCCTGCGCCACCGGGTCGACGCGCTGAAGATCACCGCCGTCGAGCGGACGACCACCGGACAGGGCGCCCAGGTCGGCAGCAACACCCTGATGACACTCAGCAGCGCCGTCCACACGGGTGAGGAGCTGCGCTTCGACTACGCCGCCCCCACGGGCGACCGCGCCGGCCCCCCACCGCGACGGGTCGAGCCCCACCACCTCGTCACCTACGCCGGACGCTGGTACCTCGTCGCCTGGGACCTGGAC
>NZ_MAPV01000027.1 GCF_001700505.1 Streptomyces mutomycini | reverse complement strand
GGGCGGGGGCCCCGATGGGCGTGGTGGTGGTCACGTCGGTTACTCCTTCTGCTCGGTCAGGCCACCGGGTTGGGCTGCCGCAGCAGCGAGTTCGCCTCGCGGACCATCTGCCGTACCGCCTTCTCGGCGGAGATGTTGCCCAGCAGTGCCGACTGGAGCGGCTGGCACATGCGGTTCTGGAAGTTCGAAGCAGCGCCGGCGAACCAGTTCGGCGGGTCGAGCACCGCCACCTCTCCGGCGTCTGCGTAGGAGGACTGCGGCTTCAGCTCCGCGTACGCCGGCTCGGCGAGCACCGGCTGATAGGCGGGGATGTGACCGGCACTCGCCCAGGTCAGACTCTGCTTGAGTATCCGGGCGACGTAACGGTGTGCTTCCCTGCGGCGGGCAGGGTCGGGGCTTGCCTGGTGCGGCAGGACGAAGCTGTGGGAGTCGGTGTAGACGGCGGGCCTGTCGAACACCTGGGGGAAGGGGGCGGCTCCGAGCGGGATGCCGGACTTCTGGAGCGTCGGCAGCTCCCATTCGCCGAGCATGGCCATGCCGCCGCGACCGCCCAGGAACCCGGCCAGCGCGCTGTTGTAGTCGAGGTTGTTGGGATTCGTCCGGCCGTCGAAGAGCTGCTGCATGAACGACACGACCTGCACGGCGGCGTCGGTGTCGATCTCGGCTGCCCCGCCGTCCGGCAGTGTGAAGGCGGCGCCGGTCTGCGCGTACAGCGCGGCGAACTGCCGCCAGCTCTGGGCGGTGTCGGTGACGTGGCCGAAGAGGATGCCGGACTTCCCCGTCACCTCCGCCAGGGCCTTGCCCGCCTCCAGCATCGCCTTCGGAGAGCCCATCGGGGCGAGTTCGCCCTTCGGGTCCAGGAGGCCGGCCCTGCCCGCGGCCTCGCGGTCGTAGAACACGATGAACGGGTGGACGTCCATGGGGATGGCGTACACCTTCCCCTGATGTTGCGTGCGCCTCCAGACGGCAGGGGTGAAGTCCTTCTCGGTGACGCCGAACTCGGCGAGCACATCGAGGTCGAAGGGGTCCAGCAGCCCACCGGGGGCGTAGCCGGCCAGCCGGGACAGGTGCAGGACCGCCACGTCGGAGGCCCGTCCGCCGGCGGCCGACATGGCGAGCTTCGTGTAGTACGACGGCCCCCAGTCGAGGATCGTGCGATCGACCTCGAAGCCGTCCGGGCCCTGGGAGACGGCCTTGATCATGTCGTCCATCAGCATGCCGTCACCCCCCTGGAACAGGTCCCATACGTTGAGCGCCGAGGCGTCGGAGGCGGAGGCCCGGGAGGAGCAGCCGGTCAAGGGGCCGGTGGCGAGCAGTGCGCTCGCGCCGGCCGCCCCGTAGCGCAGCAGCCGTCGGCGCCCGATACCGGGAGCCGGGCCGGGGCCGGGCGCGACCGGCACCTCACGGGGGTGGGACGAAGAACTCATCGCGGACCTTTCGACGGCCGGACGCTCATGCCGGATCGGCGGTGGACCGCCGCTGCGGGCGGGGCCACCGCACACGGCAGGTGGGTGTGCCGCGCTGGCTGAAACAGTGCGGCCACCTTTTTTACATCGATGTACATTCGCTGTAAAGAGTTCGGACCGTACGGCTGTGCGATCCGGGGTGCGCGTTTCGCACAGGGTGCGGAGGCCTCCGTCCGCAGCGGGCGGGCCGGAGCATAGACTCGGCAGCGTTCGAGGGCAGGGAGGTCGGCCGTGGCACGGCCCAGGATCAAGGACGTCGCACGGCACGCGGGGGTGTCGGAGAAGACGGTGTCCAACGTGATCAACGACTACGTCCATGTCTCCGACCGGACCCGGCGTGTGGTCCGCGAGGCCATCGACCACCTCGGATACCGGGTGAACCTGGCAGGGCGTCACCTGCGCAAGGGCCGCACGGGCATCATCGCCCTCGTGGTGCCCGAGTTGGACGTGCCGTACTTCGCCGAGCTCGCGCGGCACGTCATCCGCGAGGCCGAGCAGCTCTCCCTGACTGTGCTCATCCACCAGAGCGGGGCGGACCGCGAGCACGAGCTGGCCGCGCTGGCCGGTTTCGGCTCCGACTTCGTCGACGGGATCATCCTCAGCCCGCTCGCCCTCACCGCGGACGACGTCACTGACCGCGCGGGGGCACCGCCGACCGTGCTGCTCGGGGAGTTGCTCGAGGAGGGGGCGGACCATGTGGCCATCGACAACGAGAGGGCCGCGCGCGAGGCAACGGAACACCTGATCGGTCTGGGGCGCCGGACCGTCCTCGCCGTCGGTGGCCGTGAGGCGCCGGGCCTCGGGACCGCGGAGGCCCGCACCCGGGGTTACCTCGCGGCCCTGGCCGGGGCGGGCATCGTCCACCGTCCGGAGGCGCTGCTGCCGGTGGACGACTTCAGGATGCCCGACGGCGCGCGGGCGGTGACCCGGGCCCTTAGTGCCGGAGCGCGGCCCGACGCACTGCTGTGCCTCAACGACCAACTCGCCCTGGGGGCGCTGCGCGCCCTCCACGAGCACGGGCTCCGCGTCCCCCAGGACGTGGCGGTGGTCGGTTTCGACGACGTGGAGGGGGGCCGGTTCAGCGTGCCTACGCTGAGCACCGTGGCGCCCGACAAGGCGGCGGTCGCCAGGGTCGCCGTACAGCTCCTGCACCGACGCATCGAGGAAGCCGCGCAGAGTCCGCTGACACCGGATTCCGGGAGTGCCGGCATCCAGTCACCTCAGGACCGTGTGGTGGCCCACCGCCTCGTCCTGCGCGAGAGCACGGAGGGCCCCGGGGCCGGTTGACGGGCCCCCGGGGGACGGCAACCAGGAACGTGAGGTCGGTGCCCGTCTCTGCTATGCGTTCCCTGCCGCGTTCACAAGGGCCTTCGGCATGCCGCCGTCCCGTTCCGGAAGGCCCGATGTGCGGTGGCCGCCGCTTCACCATACTGCCGGATAACGCCCGGTCGACGGGAACACCGCTCTGCGGTGACCGTAGGGTAAGTCCTGGTCAGCGCATCGGTGAGCGGGTTTCGCGAGCGGGCGGGAAAGTCTGTGGCCCAGGGTGATTCCGCCCGCCTCCGGCCCCTCTGCGTCCCGGCTCAGCACTGCCGGACCTCGACGACACCGGTAGCCCCACGCCCACCGCCATCCGCTGACCAGCCGCAACGACCCACCAGCAAGCCAGCGAGCCAGCAAGGAAGTTCATGCAGGGAGTCCTCACCGGGTTCGCGGTGATCGCCGTCGTCATAGGCATCGGCTACGTCCTGGGACGCCGCGGACACCTGGGGGACGACGGACGCACGGTCCTGACCCGGCTCGCATTCAACGTCGCCACCCCCGCACTGCTCTTCACCACCCTGGCGGGCGCGGACCTGTCGGTCATCTTCTCCCGACGGCTTCTGGTCACTGCGGCCGCGATGGCCGCAGCAGCCGCCCTGTTCATAGCCGTGGGGCTCCTGCGGGGCTGGCGCGCCGGGCACCTCACCATCGGCGCCCTGTGCTCCAGCTACGTCAACGCGGGCAACCTCGGAATCCCGATCGCCGTCTACGTGCTGGGAGACGCCTCGCTCGTCGCCCCCGTCCTGCTCCTCCAGCAGATCGTCGTCACTCCATTCGCCCTGACCATCCTCGATCTGAGCCGGTCAGGAGAGCCCCGCCCCCTCCTCCAGCGCCTGACCACACCGCTTCGCAATCCGATGGCCGTCGGCTCACTGGCGGGTGTCACCGTGGCCGCCGCCGGCTGGGCCGTCCCGTCGCCGGCCCTCGAACCCCTCACCCTCATCGGGAACATGTCGGTCCCGGCGGTTCTCCTGGCCTTCGGGATCTCCCTGCGCGGCAGCGGCATACCCGCCCGCGGGGCCGACCGGGCCGCCATCGTCCTGTCCGCCGGCCTCAAGACGACCGTCCAGCCCGTCATCGCCTGGAGCATAGGCGCGGGCGTCTTCCATCTGCACGGCGCGGCTCTCCTCGACGTCGTCGTGATTTCGGCGCTGCCCGCCGCACAAAACCTCTTCACCTACGCCTCGCAGTACCGTGTCGCCGAACAGCTCGCCAGAGAATCGATTCTGCTGTCCACCGTCGCCTCGGTCCCGGTCCTGATCATCGTCGCCGCGCTCCTGGGGCAGGCGTAGGCGATGCCTTGTCCCGGCTCCTGGCGCCTCGGCCGTTCCTGCCCGATGCGAGCCGGTCCATCAGTTTGACGCCTACCCGGTGAACTGGCCTGCCCAGCCCCGCGAGTGGCTGTCGCCCAGTCCCCTGCTGGGCTCGTGGGTCGCCGAACTCGCAGGCCGCCCGGTCGGGCACGTCAGTCTGTCGCCGGGCGGCGAGGGTGATCTGGCCCCGGCCTTGTGGAGCGAGCGGAACGGGGCGACGCGGGGTATGACGACCGTGGTCGGCAGGCTGTTCGTTGCCCCGCAGGCCAGGGGACACCGGATCGGTGCGCTGCTGATCGGCCGGGCAGTTGAGGAAGCGCGGAGCCGTGGCCTGCATCCGGTGCTCGACGTCGTCACATCCGATACCGCCGCGACAGCCCTCTACGAGCGGCCGGGCTGGGAGCTGATGGCCACCATCGAGCAGCAGTGGGGCCCGGACCTGACCGTGGCCATCAGCTGTCACGCGGCGCCGTCCCGACGTGGTCGTCCCCCAGTCACCGACCGACGGCCGCGACGAGGACGGCCGCCTCGTCCGGCCCTGTCCGGGACGGTGCGCGTACTCACATCCTGCGGTGGAGCAGGGATGCGAGCAGCACCTCGATCTCGAGTGCCGCACGTGGGGCGAGGGGCACGCTTCGCAGGCAGGCGCGGGCGGCATCCAGCCGGCGGCGGGCTTCGTCCAGAGTCGCGCTGCGGCCGCCGCACGCTTCGACGAGGGCGGCGGCGCGCATCGCACCGGCATCGTCGAGGGGCAGCGGAGAGTTCAGGAGAGCGGCGAGCTCCCTGGTGCGGAGACCGTCACCGGCGAGTGCGGCCAGCACGGGGTGTGTCTTCTTCCGCTGCCGCAGGTCGCCGTACACGGGTTTGCCCGTGACTGCCGGGTCGCCCCAGATGCCGAGCAGGTCGTCGACGGCCTGGAACGCCACTCCGAGGTGGCGCCCGGCCCGGTCCAGCGCGGCGACGGTGGGGGCGGGTGCCCCGCCCAGGAGTCCGCCGAGCGCTGCGGCGCAGCCCAGCAGGGTGCCGGTCTTGAGTTCCGCCATGGCGCAGTACTCGTCCATCCGGACGGCCCCGGGTCCCGTCCAGGGGCGGGCCGCGAAGAGGAGGTCCTCCGCCTGGCCGCGAACGAGGCCGCTCAGCGTCCCCGACAGCCGGCACACGGCCGCAGCCGTGTGCGGTCCCGGCGCCTCGGCGAGTGTCTGCACCGCCAGGGCGAAGAGCGCGTCGCCCGCGAGCACGGCGGGGCCGGTGCCGTACGCCTTCCACACGGTCTCGCGCTGCCGCCGGGTCCCGTCCCCGTCCATGATGTCGTCGTGCAGCAGCGAGAAGGTGTGGACCAGCTCGACGGCCACCGCACCGGCTACGGCGCTCTCCCCGGGGGCCTCCGCGGCCTCGGCACACAGTACGGCGAGGGCCTGGCGCAGGCCCTTGCCCTCGTACGACCCGTCAGTGGGACCGCCGCCGACCTCGCACCAGCCGAGTGAGAACGCGGCCATTTCGCCCGGCCACGGATGGAGCCGCCCTATGGCGGCGGACAGGGAGGGGCGCACGAGGTCACGGCAGCGAGCGAGTACGCGGGCAGCGGTGACCGCGGCCTCCGGCGACGCGGTCACGGAAAGCGCCGCTCTCCCGCGGCCGGCGGATTCGGCGTCGCACGCGGTGTCCGCCGGAGCGGTCGTCGGGGAGTTCATCGGGTCGCCGCCTCCTCGACGCGGTGCCCCTCGTCGGGCAGGGGACCCACCCCCAGCTCGACGGACGCCTTGTCGACCATGTCCCGGGCGTGCCGCAGACCGATCCGGTCCAAGGTCCGGCGGAGTACGGCCAGTTCCACGACGGTCTCCGCCGGGTTCCGCCCGAGCCGGGCCAGCGACTTGGCGAGCCCCAGCCGGGACAGCGCGGCCCCCCGCGGCTCGTTCATCTCCTCAAATTCCGCGAGCGCCTGCGCATAGGTGTCGCGGGCCTGCGCGTACTGCCCCGCCCGGTAGTGCACGTTGCCCCGCATCTTGTGGTTGTAGGCGAGCGCACTGGACAACTTCATCTCGCGGCAGATGGATTCGGCCTCCGTGAGCAGCGACAGCGCACGCTCCACATCACCGTCCCGTACGGACAGGACGTCGGCTATGCCGCGCAGCGCCCAGGCCCGGCCTCGCTGGTCATCGGCCCGGCCCGCAGTGCCGGCCGCCTCCTCGAAGAGGGCGAGTGCCCTGTCGTACGAGCCGGTGTTCCGGTGCATCTGGGCTATCCCTTCCAGCGCCCACACCGTGTGCCGGGCCTCGCCGCGCCTGCGGGCCTCGGCGAGCAGCTGCTCGTGCAGTTCCCCGACTGCCTGGTAGTCGCCCTGGATGCGCCCGGTCTCCGCCAGTCCGGCGAGCGAGTAGCCGCGAACCACAACGTCGCCCCCGCGTTCGCCCATCTCCGCCGCGAGCCCGAGCAGCCGGTACGCCAGCGCAAGCGATCCCCGCTGGCGGGCGAGCGTGCCACCGCTCCACAGGGCCCACGCCATCGCCCCGGCGTCGCCCGCCGAACGCGCCGCCCGGTAACTCGACTTCCACGCCGTGTCTGCCTCCGCCACCCGCCCCAGGCGCCGGTACGCTTCCGCGACGGCGAGCCCGCAGCGCGCCATCTCCCGCTGCTCTCCGGCGTGTTCGGCCGCCCGTAGTTCTTCGATGCCCCTCGCCAGCACCTCGGTGAGGGAGGAGTTCACCGACAACGAGCCGAGCGCCCCCTGATACTCCGGAGCGAACGCCTTGTCCTCCGGCCGATTCTGCTGAGTCACCCGTGCCACCTGCTCACTGTCTCGCCTGTCTCCGGGGCTTCTGCCCCCGGCGGTGGTCGGCCGCCGTCAGTGATCAAGACGGTATGAGCGAGGAAGGGTTCCACGAATCCCTCTCGGTGTCGGTCCTGGGTCATACCTGAGGGCCACGCGAGACACGTGCACTAGTCAGCGGGACGGACGCCGCACTACGCCGCGAGTACGTCCGAAGGGCAGGCGGACACCCGGCTCCCACGGGTGCCGGGGCGCGGTCCGCACACCTGCGGGCCAGCCGTTCGCCGGCCGGTCCCCGGCACGGGCGGCGGAGTCCCGGACGGCGTACGGCCCGGATGCTGACCTCGTGTCATGAGCCGCCCCCGGTGCACCGGGGGAGTTGTGGTGTCCGGAGCGTCAACCGGGAGCGATCCGGGTAGGGTGACACCCTAAGTGAAGGCAGCCTTACCTAAGTTCGAGGAGTATCGGTGACCAATCCCTTCGAGGACGAGAACGGCACCTATCTGGTGCTCGTCAACGACGAGGGGCAGCACTCGCTGTGGCCCGCGTTCGCCGAGGTGCCTGCGGGCTGGACCGTGGCACACCAGGAGGACACCCGTCAGGCCTGCCTCGACTACGTCGAGCGGAACTGGACCGACCTGCGGCCCAGGAGCCTGGTGGAAAGCATGGCCGCCGACTCGGCGTGAGCCTTCCCCGGAGCCGGCGGGGCGGCACGCAAGAGGCGTTCGCCCGGGAATCCCGGGCGAACGCCGTCGAGTCGTGTGAACCGCCGGGCCGGAGTCCGGTCAGGATTCCTCGGCGGCTGCCGTTCTCGGTGCCGTGGTGGCGGCCGCCGGTGCCGGCTCGTCGCGCCGTGACCTGTGGGACATCCAGGCCGCGACCAGGGCGCCTGAGATGTTGTGCCACACGGAGAACACCGCGGCCGGAAGCGCGGCGAGCGGGCTGAAGTGGGCCGTCGCCAGCGAGGCGGCGAGCCCGGAGTTCTGCATGCCGACCTCGAAGGCCATGGCGCGGCTGGCGGGCCGGCCGAGTCCCGAGATCTTGCCCGCGCCGTAACCGAGCGCGAGCCCCAGGCCGTTGTGCAGCACGACGGCGATCAGCACGGTCACGGCGGCGGACTTGATGACACCGGCGCTGCCCGCCACGACGGCGCAGACGATCGCGGCGATGGCCAGCGACGACAGCCAGGGCATGAGGCCCAGCACCCGGTCGACCAGCTTGCCCGCGACCAGCCGCACCACCAGGCCGCCGAGGACCGGCAGCAGCACCGTCTTGAGGATGTCCGTGATCATCGAGCCGGCGTCCACCGGCAGGTACGCGCCCGCCAGCAGCAGCGTGAGCGGCGGCGTCACCAGAGGGGCGACCAGGGTGGAGACGGTGGCGACGGAGACCGACAGCGCCACGTCACCGCGGGCCAGGAAGGTCACCACGTTAGAGGCCGTGCCGCTCGGTGCGCAGCCGACCAGGATGAGCCCGGCAGCCAGTTGCGGCGGCAGTCCGAGCAGATGCGCGATGGCCCAGCCGAGCCCCGGCATGATGACGTAGTGCGCGACCAGGCCGATCGCCACGGCCCACGGGCGCTGCACCACGCCCCGGAAGTCGAGCGGGGTCATCGTCAGCCCCATGCAGAACATGACGATTCCCAGCAGGTACGGAACCGATTCCGTCCAGCCGTCGAACGTGCCGGGAGTGACGAGACCGGCTACACCCGCCGCGAGCACCAGGACGGGGAAAACCGTGACGGCGCGCCTCGCCGCCTTGTCGTCGGAGGCCGGTTGATCAGGGGTTATCTGTTCGGTTTGCACAGGCGCGATAAGACGCCGCGGGCACGGACCTCCGCAAGCGCGTCTCGCTATGCGGACGACATGTCCAGGATGCGTACGTCCGGAGGTCCGGCCCGGCCTACTTGCCCGAGCCGACCGGGGTCACCGTGATGCGGGGGCCGGAGCCGGAGTCCGCTGGGGTGCTGACGGACAGCGGCATGCGGTGCGAGTGGGTCTCGTTCGGCGGAGTCACGACCGCCGAGGTGAAGGTGACGCCCGAGCCGCCGCTGGTGTTCGGCGGGAAGTGCAGCGAGAAGTTGGTGTTCTGCCCGGGCGTCAGCGTGACCGTCGGGGCGGGCCGGCCGCTCTGGCGCTCGGCGCTCACCGTGCCGTCCTCGCTCTTGAGGTCCAGGCCGGGGAACCCGCGCATCGAGCAGGACGCGGATCCCGTGTTCCTCAGGTTGATCAGCACCTCGCCCTCCGCCATGCCGCCCGAGCTGCTGAACGAGAGGTCGGCGGTCCGGCATGTGCCGCCGGAGGCCGAGGCGGGCGCGGAGGCGGACGCCGGGGCCGGGCCGGGAGCGGACGCCGAGGCCTGGGTGTCCCCTCCGCCGGAGCTCTCCGTGGCTGCGGGACTTGCGGAGCCGCTGCTGCCGGAGGGCACTTCCGCCGACGCGGACGCCGCCGAACCGGTGTTGACGCCGTCCTCGCAGGCCGTGAGGGAGAGAGCTGCCACTGCTGCGGCGATGACGACGGATGACTTCCGAAGGCGCATGAGTTCCCCTGTGGTCAGGTCCGGCTTGCTCCGCATGAGCACTTGCGTGTGCAATACACTCAGAATGTGACGGAAGGTTGAGTGCCGGACCCGGACCGGAGACCATCACCTGGGGACGAACCCGGGCACGCCGCGCAACCACGAGGTACTCGTGCCCGCCCGGAGCGCCGGCATGCGTCGGACCGTGTCCGCCAGAGGATGCGGAGAGCCGCGCCTGCGGGCAGCGTGGGGGAGTGCCGCAGCTGCCGAGAACCCAGTGGATCCCTGTAGGCCTCATCGTGCTGGCCGCGCTGCTCGACCTGGTCACGCCGCACCACGTGACGTCGGCGCCTCTTCTCATGACGGCACCCGTCGCCGCCGCGCCGCTCTTCGGCGTACGCGGGATCATCGGCGTCGGCCTCACCGCGATGGTCGTACACGCGTTCCTCACACGGCTCGACGGCACCTTCGGCTGGCGCGCGAGTGTGGCGAACCAGATCACCCTGGCGGCCGTCACCGCACTCGCCGTCCTGATCCACCGCACGCTGCGCAGACAGGACGCACGTGCCCGGCGCGCGCAGCACGTCGCCGCCGTCGCCCAGCGGGCCGTGCTGCCCAGGCCACCGTCCCGCCTGGGGAATCTGCACATCGACGCGCGCTACGTGCCGGCCGAGAGCGAGGCCCTGATCGGCGGGGACCTGTACGTGGTGCAGAGCACGCCGTACGGAATCCGGGTCATGGTCGGAGACGTGCGGGGAAAGGGACTCGGGGCGGTCAGCGCCGTCAGCGCCGACCTCGGAGCCTTCCGTTACGCGGCGGACGAGGCGGAGGACCTGCCGCAACTGGTGACCCGGCTGGAGAGAGCCCTCCTGCGCGAGGGAGGCCGCCGCGGTGGCCAGCAGCAGGAGGAGGGCTTCACGACGGCCCTCATCGCGGAGTTCTCACTGGACCTGGAGACCGTACGCCTGGTCAACCGGGGCCACCCGCCCCCGGTACTCATCGACGCGCAGGGCCGCGCCGTGCTTCTGGAGGCGTCCGAGGAGGCACCCCCGCTGGGGATGAGCGACCTGGGTGTCTGGTCCTCCCCGGTCGACAGCTTTCCGTTCCCGGCCGGTTCCACGCTGCTCTGCTACACCGACGGCGTCACCGAGTCCCGCGACGCCGCCGGAGGTTTCTACGACCCCGTCTCCCGGCTTCCGCTCGTGCTCGGCGGGTGGGCGCGGCCCGGCGGCCGTCTCGCGCCGGGGCAGATCCTGGACATGCTGATCCAGGACGTCCGGCGCCACGGCGGCGGCCGGCCCCAGGACGACCAGGCCATGCTGGCCCTGCACCGTGCGCGCGCCGGGCCCGGTCCCGCACCGCCCGGCAGCGCCGCTCCGGCGGCGGCCCCCGGCTGACGTCCGAGAGCTCCGACACGACCGCGCGTCCCGGTCCGTTTGCGCCGCGGCGGGCTGGACATGATCGGTTCGTGACGGAGAGTCCTGACCCCATGGTGTGGGCCCTGAAGAGGGAGCGGCCGGACGCGGCCGGCTACCTGACGGTGCGGTGCCGCACCTACGTACAGCCCGACGGCAGGGAATCGGACTGGGACATCCTGTACGGCTCGGGGACGGTGGCCCTCGTCGCGTTCACCGAGGACGGCCGGGGCATTCTCGTACGCCAGTTCCGCCCCGGCCCCGGCAAGGTGCTGGCGGAGCTCCCCGGGGGCATGCTGGAGCCCGGTGAGGACGTATTGCACGCGGCGGCACGGGAGCTCCTGGAGGAGACCGGATACCGGGCGGGGACGGCCGAGGTCGTCATGCGGACCTACCTCGCGTCCTACGCGACCCACGTGAGGTACGCCGTGCTGGCCGAGGGCTGCCGCAAGGTCGCCGAACCCGCACCCGACGCGGAGGAGTTCGTCGAGCCGTTCACCCTGGCGCGGGACGCGTACGTGGATCACCTCCTCGGCGGCGAGTACACGGACACGGACGTGGGCCTGGCGGGACTCGTCGCGGCGGGCCTGCTGGTGCGGAGCAGCTGAGACAGCACCACCCGCGTGGCACAGGAGTGAGCTCTGTGGCCACGGGTGTACGCCCGTTCTCGCAGGGGAGGCGGGGCGTATGCACTCATGGACTCTCGCCGACATGCCCGATCTCTCCGGTACCACCGCCGTGGTCACGGGCGCCAACAGCGGAATCGGAGCGGTGACGGCGCTCGCCCTGGCCCGCTCCGGGGCCCGGACGGTCCTCGCCTGCCGCGATCCCGGGCGTGGCAGGCGTGCGCTGGACGCCGTACGCCGTGCCGCGCCGGACTCGGACCTCAGGCTCGTCGGTCTCGACCTGGCGGACCTCTCCTCCGTGGCCGAGGCGGCCGGTCACATCGCGGAGGAGACCGACGGCAACCTCGACCTGCTCGTCAACAACGCCGGAGTGATGGCCCTGCCCCTCATGCGTACGGCCGACGGATTCGAGATGCAGTTCGGCACGAACCACCTCGGCCACTTCGCTCTCACGCACCACCTCCTGCCACTGCTCGGGGTGCGGGGCATGTCGCGGGTCGTGACCGTGTCGTCGCTGGCGCACCGCATCGGCCGTATCGACTTCGGCAACCTCAACGCCGAGCGCCGTTACGACAAGTGGCGTGCCTACGGGCAGTCCAAGCTCGCCAACCTGCTCTTCACCGCGGAACTCCAGCGCAGGGCGGACGCCGCCGGCAAGCAGGTGCTCGCGCTGGCCGCACACCCGGGCCTGTCGGCGACGGAGCTCGGCCAGGCGGGGCCGCGGCTGGCCGGAAGCACCTGGGCGGCACGGCTGGAGCGGGCGACGCGCGTCTACACGCAGCCGGCCTCCGCCGGGGCGCTGCCCACGCTGTACGCGGCCACCCTGCCGACGGCGCCCGGAGGGAGCTACTACGGCCCCCGGCTGCTCGGCGAGACCCGGGGAGGCCCCGCACCGGCACGTCTCTCCGCCCGGGCCCAGGACATGACCACGGCACTCGCCCTGTGGGACGAATCGGCGCGCCTGACGGGAACGGCCACCGACGCCATCTGAACGCGCCGGCGCGGCCCCTGCACTCCCCGGCGGGGGCAAGGGTCAACAGCGGCGGCGGGGTGAGGCGCGTCTCACCCTGCCGCCGCCACTTGCTATGCAACCAGTTGCATAGAACGATCGGGGCATGGCGCTCGAACACGCGATCCTCGTCTCCCTGCTGGAACAGCCGGGCTCGGGCTATGAGCTCGCCCGGAGGTTCGAGCGGTCCATCGGGTACTTCTGGACGGCCACGCACCAGCAGATCTACCGCGTCCTCAAGCGCATGGAGAGCGACGGCCTGCTCGACGTCCGCGACGTCCCGCAGGAGCGCCGGCCGGACAAGAAGGAGTACTCGGTCGCCGGTCCCGGCCGCACCGCTCTCTCCGGCTGGCTGCACGAACCGATCGAACCCGAGAGCCTCCGCCACGATCTCGCGGTGAAGATCCGCGGTGCGGCCTTCGACGACCCGGCCGCGCTGCTCGACGAGGTCGAGCGGCACCACCGGGTCCACAGCGACAGGCTCGCGCACTACCTCGCCGGGGAACTGCGTGACTTCACCGGCCCCGGAGCCCTCGGACCGCTCGACGCCGGTCAGGAACTCCAGCACGTCGTGCTGCGCGGCGGGATCGCGTACGAGCGCATGACGGTCGCCTGGCTCGACGACGTACTCACCACCCTGCACAGGCTCGGCGCGGCCGACCCGCGCATCTGAACCGACCCGCACCCTCCCGTCCGCAACCCCCTCGGAAGGCGTATCACCATGGCCGACCCGCTGCTGTTCCACCCCGGTGCCTACGACCCGGCACACTTCGACCCCGAGACCCGCAGGCTGCTGCGCGCCACCATCGACTGGTTCGAGGCCCGGGGCAAGCGCCGCATCATCGAGGACTACCGGTCCCGGGCCTGGCTGGGGGACTTCATCGAGTTCGCCGCCAAGGAAGGCCTGTTCGCCACCTTCCTCACTCCCGCCTCCGCCGCGGAGCGGGAGGACCAGCGATGGGACACCGCCCGGATCGCCGCGCTCAACGAGATCTTCGGCTTCTACGGTCTCGACTACTGGTACGCCTGGCAGGTGACCATCCTCGGTCTCGGCCCGGTCTGGCAGAGCGACAACGCCGCCGCCCGCAGCCGCGCGGCACAACTCCTGGACCAGGGAGAGGTGTTCGCCTTCGCTCTGTCGGAGAAGGCACACGGCGCCGACATCTACTCCACCGACATGCTGCTGGAACCGGACGGCGACGGCCGCTTCCTCGCCACCGGTTCCAAGTACTACATAGGCAACGGCAACGCCGCCGGTCTCGTCTCCGTCTTCGGCCGCCGCACCGACGTCGAGGGCCCGGACGGCTACGTCTTCTTCACGGCCGACAGCCGCCACCCCGCCTACCAGCTCGTGAAGAACGTCGTCGACTCCTCCAAGTACGTCAGCGAGTTCCGCCTCGACGGCTACCCGGTCGGCCCCGACGACGTCCTGCACACCGGCCGCGCCGCCTTCGACGCCGCCCTCAACACCGTCAACGTGGGCAAGTTCAACCTGTGTACCGCCTCGATCGGCATCTGCGAACACGCGATGTACGAGGCCGTCACCCACGCGCACAACCGCATCCTCTACGGGCGCCCCGTGACCGCCTTCCCGCACGTCCGCCGTGAGCTCGCCGACGCCTATGTCCGGCTCGTCGGCATGAAGCTGTTCAGCGACCGCGCCGTCGACTACTTCCGCTCGGCCGGGCCCGACGACCGCCGGTACCTGCTGTTCAACCCGATGACGAAGATGAAGGTGACCACGGAGGGCGAGAAGGTCATCGACCTGATGTGGGACGTCATCGCCGCCAAGGGCTTCGAGAAGGACACGTACTTCGCCCAGGCGGCCGTGGAGATCCGCGGTCTGCCCAAGCTCGAGGGCACGGTCCATGTGAACCTCGCCCTCATCCTGAAGTTCATGCGCAACCACCTTCTGGACCCGGCCGGGTACGAGCCCGTGACGACGCGTCTGGACGCCGCGGACGACGCGTTCCTCTTCCAGCAGGGGCTGGCCCGCGGCCTCGGCTCGGTGCGCTTCCACGACTGGCGCCAGGCCTACGACGCGTACGCCGCGGTCCCCAACGTCGCCCGCTTCCGTGAGCAGGCGGACGCCCTGTGCGCCTTCGTGACCGACGCCGCGCCCGACGAGCAGCAGAGCCGCGACCTCGACTTCCTGCTGTCCGTCGGCCAGCTCTTCGCCCTGGTGGTCCACGGGCAGCTGGTCCTGGAGCAGGCCCGGCTGACCGGCCTGGACGAAGACGTGCTCGACGAGCTCTTCTCCGTGCTCGTCCGGGACTTCTCCGCGCACGCCGTCGAGCTGCACGGCAAGGACTCCGCCACCGCGGAGCAGCAGGAGTGGGCCGTCGCCGCCGTACGCCGTCCGGTCATCGACGAAGCCCGTTCGGCGCGGGTCTGGGACCGCGTCCAGGCTCTGTCCGGGGCGTACGAGATGACTTCGTAGCGCCGACCGGGCTACCGGGCCGGGTTCAGCCGCTTCGTCCACGCCCGACGGGGCATATGGAAGATCCGGCGGCCGGACCAGGCTGCCAGGAGGAGGCGACCGTGTACACGATTTGGACAGCTCCGGAACAGCTGGACGGCCCGCTGGGCGACGACGTGATCGGATACGACGTGCAGGCACCCGACGGAAGCGTGGGCCCGGTCGTCAGACTCTCACCGGTGCCCGGGTTCGACCATCTGGTGATCGACGCGGGTGTCTGGAAGTTCGGCAGAAGCGTCGTCGTGCCGGCCGGCATGGTGACGGCCGTCGAGCACGGCGAACGTGTGATCAAGGTCAGGTGCACCAGGGAAGAGATCAAGGACGCCCCGCGCTTCGAGCGTGATCAGGACACCGGAGACCTTTTCTACCTGCGGAGGCTCGGGGCGCACTACGAGTCCCTGACCGCTGCCGCTGGATGAGCGCGGACGCCGGTGCCACCGAGGACCGTCGGTGGCACCGGATCGCCGCTCACAGATCAGCTCCCGCCGGTGCGCACCACGGTCACGAGTGTTTCGCCGCGCTGCAGCCGGGCGACCTCGGTTCCGGGCTCTCCGAAGCCGACTATCCCGACCAGCCGGCCGTTCGGCGTCGCCCCGAACGGGAGCCGGGAGAGGCGGGCGCCGGCTGACGGCCCTGGACGGGGCCGACGTACGGTTCGACCAACAGCCCCCTTCGCCCTGTGCGGCAAGGAACTGCCGGCCCGCCGCCGGGTGCAGACGGTCTTCCAGGACCCGAACGTACGGCGCACCCGCATCGCCGCCACGGCATTGGCGATCGCGGGTGCGTCGGTGCTGGTGGTGCGGTAGTTCGTCCGACCGGCGGGATTGAAGGCAGCGACGGCGCCGGTGGGAGGGGAGCGACGAGCCGGGGTAACCAAGGCCACGCGGGCGGTGCGGTACGGATGCTCGCGCTGATGGGCTCTCAGGCTGTCTGGAGGCGGTCGTCCTGCTGTGTGCGGACGGGCCGGCGGAGAGCGGGGGACACCGTGGCGCCCATGCCGAGCATGCTGTCGGCTACGCGGAGGGCCTGCGGAACGGCCTGGGTGCCGGTCATGACGCACAGCGTGTAGGCGGCGTCCTCGACGGCCCGGGCGGTTGCTTCCGTGGAACGGCGCGCGTCCTCGATCCGCGCGTCGGCGTAACGGGCCATCGCCACTCTCAGGTCCTGGGGACTGGGTGTCAGCACAGCAGGTCTTCCTCCGGTTTCGATCCATGTCCGATACGGCGCTCCGGGACACGGGGCCATTGCCTGGTCGGCCAAGCGGTGCGGTTCACGCAGCCTCATGTGACCCGGCGTCATGCGTGTACCCACTGGCGCACGGAGTACGCAGCGCGGCTCGCCTGCGTGTACAACCGGCCCGTGGCGGTCCACGCGTTCTACCGTTCACCGATGCGATCTGTCCCCTGGTGGGTTCTGTTCTCCTCGTTGTGCGCACCGGTCCTGCTCGTCGGCGGCTGGTCCGTCTCGGCAGAGCTTCAGGGGCCGGACTACGACCAGGCGACCACGACGATCAGCGTCCTGGCCTCCGACGGCGCCGGCGGGTACTGGGTGATGACGTCGGCCCTGCTCGCCCTGGGGACCTGCTATGTGGTCACCGCGTGCGGACTGCGACCCGCCGCGCCGGCCGGACGGGCGGCGCTGGCCGGCGGCGGACTCTCCGCGATGCTGCTGGCCCTGTTCCCGGCCCCGAGCAGCGGTGGCTCGTTCGCCCATGGTGTGGTCGTGGCCGTGGGCTTCTCACTGCTCGCGTTGTGGCCGGTCATGGCGGTGCGACGCGAAGGCGCCGCGGGCCGACGGTCCACGTCCGGCAGGCGGGCCGCGGGCCGGTCCCGTGCGGCTGAACCGCCGTGGGGCCTGCGGCCCGGGCCGTCCGTGACGGCGGCCGCGCTGATGTGGCTCGGTGGTGCCTGGTTCCTGCTCGCGCTCTTCGTGCTCGACACCGCGGGAGCGACTGAGCGCGTCCTCACGTTCGCCCAGTCGCTATGGCCTCTCGTCGTGGTCCTCTCCTGCGTCCGGGGCGAGAGCCGGGCCGATTGAGGCCCCGGCCCCGCAGCGCGGGCTACGGCTTGCGGCCCACCGCCACGTAGCCGGCGCTGATGATGTCGTCCTGGCCGGGCACCGGCTCACCCAGCTCGGGGTGCCATGCCTCGGCTGCCACGATGCCGGGCTCGACGACGTCGAGTCCGCCGAAGAAGCGGGCGAACTGCTCACGGGTGCGCGGTGCCAGGGTCAGCGTGTTCGCCTTGTACATCTCGTCGACCTTGCGGGCCTCTGAGGGGTGGAAGTCGGCGGTGAGGTGCGAGATCACCAGATGACTGCCCGGCGCGAGTACCGCGGTCAGCCGGTCCACCAGTTCGTAGGCGCCGTCCTCGTCGCTCACGAAGTGCAGCAACGAGATCAGCGAGAGCGCGACCGGGCGGCTGAAGTCCAGTGTCCTGCCGGCGTGGTCGAGGATGGCGTCCACGTCACGGGCGTCCGCCTGCACGTAGTCGATGGCACCCTCCTGCGTGCCCTTCAGCAGTGCTTCGGCGTGGGCCAGGACGATCGGATCGTTGTCGCAGTAGACGACCCGTGTGGTGGGTGCCTCCTGCTGGGCGACCTGGTGGAGATTCGGCTCGGTGGGTATCCCCGAGCCGATGTCGAGGAACTGGCGGATTCCCTGCCCGCTCAGCCACCGGGTGGCCCGGTGCATGAAGGCCCGGTTCACCTTGGCCATGACCGGGACTCCGGGTTCCACGGCAAGCATCTGCCGGCCCATGGCCTCGTCCACCGGATAGTTGTCCTTGCCGCCGAGGAACCAGTCGTACATCCGGGCGGGATGGGGTCTGCTGGTGTCGATGCGCTGGGCGTGGGCATCGTTCTCCGGTCGGGACATGGCGAACTCCTGGGTGTGCGCGGCAGCGGATGATCAGCTTGCGAACAGAATAGGGAACGAGGGGGCCGAAGAGCCCTGTTCATCCTGAAGTCGCAGTCGGGAGAGCCGAGTCGGCGCCGTCGGAGATCCTGGCAGCACGAGCAGCGGAGCGGCCGTGCGTCGGCGGGCACGAGCACCAGAGCGGTCGTGTCCGCTGTCCGACTGACCACCACGCGCACGATCCGGCCATTCCCCGCGCATTGGCTGCAGCCGTGGTGTGCGGATGGTACATCTGTGCCCATGACGAGGGTCGGCGGCCAACTCGGCTCCGGCGGGCATCAGCAGACCACATACAGGAGGACTGGTGGGCAGCGTTGTGCGCATGCCGCTGGAAGACGGAGGCGCAGTGCTTCTGGAGGTGCTCGGTGACGGAGTGGAGGGACTGGACGGGCCGGTCAAGGCCGGCCGGCTCGGGGACCTGGTCGACGAACTCCCGGCCGGCCTTCGCGCGGTGCTCCAGCCGGTGACCGCCGCCTCGCGGACCATCCTCGAACAACTGACACACGCCCAGCCGGACGAGCTCGAGGTCGAGTTCGGAGTCAACCTTGCCGGCCGGGCCGGAGCCATCATCACCAGCACCGAGGCCTCCTGCCATCTCAAGGTGCGCTTGCAGTGGAACAAGGCCGGGCAACCACCGACGGCAGGCTGAGGGCGGAGGCGACGTGGCAGGAACGGCACCGGAGGCGTCGGTCGCCCGTGTCTTCGCCGCAGACGGCAGAACGGCCGGTGCGGGGTTCTTGGTGCAGGAGAACCTGCTGATCACCTGCGCGCATGTCGCCCGGAACGCACGGGTGTCCGCGGGCGAAGAGGTCACCGTCCACTTCCCGCACACCGGCCACGTCGCGCGCAGCACCGGGATCCTGCTCGCCGAGGGGTGGCGCGACCCCGAGAAGCAGGACCTCGCATTCATCCGGCTCGACAACACCCCGCCGGGAACCGGAGCAATGCGGTTGGGCTCGTCGGCGGACGGCCGCGGTCACCGAATATGGAGCTACGGCTTTCCGGCCCAGGCCCCGTCCGAGGGGCATTTCGGTTATGGGCAGGCAGGCCATCTCCTCCCGGTCGACGGCATGCCCGGTGGGCTTCTCCAACTTTCCGACAGCAACGACCTGGCCACCGGCTTCAGCGGAAGTCCGGTGGTCGACGAGACGACCGGACTCGTCATCGGGATGGTCACCGCCATCGGCCCGCCGGACGATCATCTCAAGGGTCTGGGCATTGCCTACGCCACTCCCGTCCAGGCCATTCGGGAGGCCTGGCCCGGCCTGGTCGATCGGGAAGTGTGCCCCTACCTAGGGCTCGACACCTTCACCGCCGACCAGGCCGGCTGGTTCCATGGGCGCACCGCCGCCGTCGACCAGGTTCTGGAAGCGCTGGCCGGTCCGCAGCGGGCAGTCCTGCTGCTGGGCCCCTCGGGCTCGGGCAAGTCCTCGCTGGTACAGGCGGGTGTGCTGCCGGCACTCGCAGAAGGCCGGCTCCCGGGCAGCGACCGCTGGCTGCCCGTGCTGGTCCGCCCCGGCGACGACCTGCTCGCCGAGCTGGAGCGGTCCGGCCTGCCGAGGGCCACCGAGGGGCTGGGAGCAGCTGTGGCTGCACGGCTTGACGCCGATCCTCTGTACGACCAACTGCTCCTGGTCGTCGACCCCTTCGAGGAGTTGCTCCGCGAAGGGCCCGGCGACACGGGCGGGGAGCCGCCGCATGCCTGCCGCACCGCACTCGACCAGCTGGAAGCCTTGGCCGCCTCGGACGTCCCGGCTCGCATGATCCTCATCATGCGGGACGACTTCTACCCCCGACTCGCTGTCGCTCCCGGCCTCCGGGCAGCAGTGAAACCCGGACTGGTGGATGTGCCGGCGACGCTCGGCGTGCAGGAACTGCGCGACATCATCACCCTGCCTGCGGAAGCGGTCGGGCTGCGCTTCGCCGACGGTCTGCCGCAACGCATCGTGACCGACGTCCTGAACGCCGAACCCGCACGGGCCGGTGCCGGTGCTCAGCGCGCCCGCTCCACCATGCTGCCGGCGCTCGAACTCGCCCTCAGCGAGCTCTGGCGAAGGCGGACAGACGGTCGCCTCACCCACGACGCCTACCAGCGGCTGGGCAGCATCAGCGGCTCCCTCGCCACCTGGTGCAACACGGCGCTGCACCAGATGGCCCCGGCCCAGCAGCCGATCGCGCAGCGACTGCTCACCGCGTTGGTGCGCCCTGCCGACGAGGCCCGCCGAATCCCCGCCGTCCGCCAGCAACTTCCGCTGAGCACGTTGCGGGACATCGCCGCCGACGCCGGAGGCGGTCCGGAAGTGGGCGAGGTGCTCGACGCACTCATCCACACCCGCATCATCATCACCCGAAACCTCTCTGACGGCCCTCGAACACCGGTCGCCGAACTCATTCACGAGGCGCTGATCCGCGACTGGGGTGAGCTACGGGAATGGGTCCGGCAGGACCATCGCTTCCAGGACTGGCTGCGCCGGGCCGAGGAACAGCGCGCCCGTTGGACGGCGCACCAGCGGTCTCCGGAAGAGCTCCTCAGCGGATCGGTACTGAGCGAGGGACTGGAGCACGCGGCCGCGCGCCGACTACCTCGTGAGACGGCCGCCTTCCTCCGGGCGAGCCGAGACCACCAGCAGGCCAGACACAGGAGACTGCGCCGCCTGAACAGCTTCCTGGCCGTCGCCCTCGCTACGTCGCTCCTGGCGGCGGGAATCGCGGTATGGCAGCGGCAGACTGCCGTCGAGGCCGAGGAGATGGCCCGGTCGAGGCAACTCGCCGCCCAGTCCGCGGGCCTGATCGACTCCTCGCCCGACCTTGCGTCGCTGCTCGCCGTCCAGGCGTACCGGACGAAACCCACTGAGGAGGCCACCGCTGCCGTGTACGCCGCGGCCGGGCTGCCCCTGAAACTCCGGCTCCCGGACGTGACAGGGGTGGCCATGGCACTCAGCCCCGACGGGAAGAACCTCGCGGCCGTCGATGACGAGCAGCATGTACGGATCTGGTCGCTGTCCGACGGGAAGGCACGCAAGCTGCGACTTCCCGCCGCGAACCTTCGGGAGATCGTCTTCGACCCGACGGGAAAGTCGCTCGCTGTGGGTACCGGCGACGGCGGCATCCGACTATGGGACGTGCGGTCCGACCGGCAACGCGGCGAGATCCTGGACTCGGGCGAGCGGCCTGTCGCAGCACTGCGTTTCACCCCGGACGGCCGTCGCCTGCTCAGCAGCAACACCGACTCCGAGATCACGGTCTGGAACCTGACGGCACACCGTCCCACGCACCGGTTCACCGGCTACACCGTCGTGAGGGCGGAGTCGTTCCACGCGTTTTCACCTGACGGGCGCACCGTGGCCATCGGCAGTGGCAACGGCACCCTCGAACTGTGGGACGTCGCGAGCGGCAAGCGCAAGGAATCGTTGGCCTCACACGGCGCGAAGGCCATCGGCACACTGGAATTCAGTGCCGACGGCGCACTCCTCGCGGTCGGTCATCAGGACGGCTCCGCCGCTCTGTGGGAGGTTACCGGAGGTGAGTGGGCCACCACCACCCTCCAGGGACGGGACAGCACCCTCGTCGACGACGTGACCTTCGGCCCGGACGGACACACGCTCGCGGCCATCTACAACGACGGCACGGCAAGGCTCTGGGATGTCCCTGCCCGAAAAACCCTGGGTGTCTACAGCCGTGTGACGGAGCCCGCGGTCTTCACTCCCGACGGCCGCTCACTCCTCACCGGGGGGAATGACGGAGCGCGGGTTTGGGGCCTCAGCACTGTTCTGCCGCGGCTGGCCCTGAACGCCGACACCACGCAGCACGCCGGGAGCCCACCCTCTCTGGTCTTCAGCCCCGATTCCCGCGCACTGCTGGCTCGCGGCGACACCGTACAGCTGTGGGCCCCGGCCAGGGGCAGGCTGCAGGGCGAGCTTTCCGGCCGCGTCGCGTGGGCCACGGCATTCGACGCCCATCAGCGTGCGCTGGCAGTGGGATGGAGCGAAAAGGGAAGGGTCGAACTGTGGGACGTGGCCACCGGCCGGGTCCTCGCCGCGCCGGGGCGTCATGACAGCGGCTACGTAGAGGCGGTGGCCCTCAGCGGGGACGGTGAGGTGTTGGGCTTCGTCGAGCACGGGGAGGACGCGAAAGCCCGGCTGATGAACACCCGTACCGGCAAGGACTTACCCCGGGTACCGCTGCCGGACCAGGACAAGGGGCAGGCTGAACTGGCCCTGTCGTCGGACGGGGGCGTTCTGGCCGTCAGCCAAGGACAGCGGACCAGGTTGTGGGACACCGCCGAGGGCAAGACGCTGGCCACCGTCGCGGATACCGGGAAGCTGATGTTCTCGCCCGACGGGCGAAGCCTTGCAATCGGCCGGTCGGAGGGCGACATCCGCGTCTGGGACACCACTGACGGCAGCCTCCGGGCGACGCTCACCGGTCATACCCGCCACGTCACCACCACTGCGTTCTCCGCTGACGGCATGACGCTCGCGAGTAGCAGCTACGACGGCACCGTGCGGCTGTGGGACCTGTCGACCCAGCGGTCCCGCACCACGTTCTCCCTGCCCGGCGGCGTCGTCACCGTGGTGGCCCTCAGCCCGGACGGACGGACTCTGGCAGCAGGAACCGGGGACCGGATCGTACGCCTCTGGGACGTCGTGCTCTCCGCGCCCGATGAAGCGGTCGACACCATCTGCCGAGCCGTGGCCCGCGACCTGTCCGCTGCCGAACGGCGGAACTATGCCCCCGAATCCGGTGAGGAACCCGTTTGCCCGCAGACGCTGTGAGGCACGGTCGCGGTTCGGACAGCAGATCCGACGTCAACGAGGTATCCAGCCTCACCGCCCTGACTCAGGGCTGCGGGAAGCCGGTGGAGGTGGCGGGCAGGGTCTCGCCGCCCCCACCGGTCCCGGAAGCCCGTGTCAGCCGGTGGTGCAGGTGACGGTGGGCCAGGTCCAGTTGCCGTTGGCCTGGATGGTGGCGCCCCAGTTGTTGCCGCTCCCGTTCGGTTTGGCGATGAGTACCTGTGAGCTGGGGTAGGTGGCGCCGGTGTTCCAGGTGGAGAGGACCTTGGCGGGGGAGGGGAGGGTCATCGTGACGGTCCAGTTGCTGGATCCGGAGACCGCGACGTTGATGTTGTAGCGGTCGCTCCACCTGTCGCCCGCCGTCAGGGTGGCGGCACACCCGCCGCCGCCCGTGCCGCCGCCGTCGGGGGCGACGGCGCAGCCGGTCTGCGGAGAGATCATGCCGGCGCACAGCCCGCGGCTCGCCAGACCCTGGGCGATACGCGGGATCGCGGCGAGCGTGTTGGCCGACCAGTCGTGCATGAGGATGATCTGTCCGTTGGTGAGCCGGGCACTGGCCTGCACGATCGCATCGGTGCTCGCGCCGTTCCAGTCCTGTGAGTCGACGTCCCAGATGATCTGCGTCAGGCCGTACTTGGCAGCGGAAGCCCGCACCGTCGCGTTGGACTCCCCGTAGGGAGGGCGGAACAGTTCCGGCGTACCGCCTCCGGCAGCGGCGATGGCCTGCTGGGTGCGGGAGAGCTCGGAGTCCACCTGTGCCTGACTCTGCTGAGTCAGGTGGGGATGGGTGTAGCTGTGGTTGCCGACCCACATGCCGGCGTCGACCTGGGCCCTGACCTGGGCCGCGTTGGAGGCGGCGTACTGGCCCTGGTTGAACATGGTGGCCCGCAGCCCGTTCTGCTTCAGGGCGTTGAGCAGGCCCGGTGTGCTGTTCGACGGGCCGTCGTCGAAGGCGAGGCCGACGTACCCGTTGCAGGCCGCGGCGGTGGCGGCGTGCGATGGGGTCGTGCCGGTGGCGGCAGTGGCGGTCGCGGCCAGCGTGACGACGGCCAGCGCCGCGACCACGGGCCGTAAGAACAGGCGTGCTGGGATGCGCATGGCATGAGCCCTTCTCGTCCTGATCGGATGGGGCGGAACCGCTGGATGCGGGGCGGCGGCGGCCAGGACCGCCGTCGCCCCGCCGGTGGGGTCTACGGGACCCGGATCGACAGTGGTTGAGGTCTGCCGACGGCGAACAGTGTTGAGCTGGCTCCGTTGGGTGTCAATACTTTCGGCAGGTATTACGAAAGCGTCGGCCCGGAGCGTGTGGTGGGTCCTTACTGTTCTGCCAGTTCAAGTGGGATGCGGGTCGAAGGGTGAAGCTTCGTACATCCGGCGATGCGGAATGCGCGTCAGGAATCGAGTCGATCGGTCTCGAAACTTTCGAGACTGTTGGGCTCAAGCTGAACAGAACGCACCGCCGGCACCGCGTCGGGTCAGCCCTTGCGTACGTCCCTGAGCGCGATGTTGAGCTCCAGCACGTTGACCCGGGGCTCGCCCATGAACCCGAGGGTGCGGCCCTCGGTGTGTTCGGTCACGAGCTCCGCGACCTGCCGGACCGGGAGGTTGTTCCGCTCGGCGACCCTGTGGACCTGGAGCCGCGCGTACGCCGGGGAGATGTCCGGGTCGAGGCCCGAGCCGGACGACGTGACCGCCTCGGCCGGTACGTCCTCGGGCCGCACCGTGTAGGACGGGGTGGAGTTGTCCGCCACGACCGCCGCCTTCGCTTCGGTGACCCATGTGACCAGTTCGGCGTTGTCCGCGGAGCGGTTGGTGGCACCGGAGAGGATCAGCGCGTACCGCTGGTTGACGCTGTTGCTCCCCAGGCCGTTCGAGGGGCGCGGCTGGAACCACCTCAGGTCCGGCTGCGCCGCCTCCTGCGGATCGTCGGGGTTCCGCTTCGGCAGGTTGTACGTCTGCCCGATCAGGGACGACCCGACGGTGTCGCCGTTTCCGTCACTGATCTCGGAACCGTTGGCCTTCGCGCGGAAGAACGCCTGCGCGACGCCCGTGACGGTGAGCGGGTAGACGACGCCGCAGATGACGCTCAGGACGAGCAGTGCGCGCAGCCCGGCCCCGAGCAGGCGGGTGGTGTTCTTGACAGAGGTGTTCATGGCGATCAGCCGTTCTGGTTCAGGAGAGCCCGGGAACGAGGGAGATGAGCAGGTCGATGATCTTGATGCCGACGAACGGGGCGACCAGGCCGCCCAGTCCGTAGATCCCGAGGTTGCGGCGGAGCATCCTGTCGGCGCCGGCCGGTTGGTAGCGGACTCCCTTGAGGGCGAGCGGTACGAGGGCGATGATGATCAGCGCGTTGAAGATGACGGCGGACAGGATCGCGGATTCCGGTGACGCGAGGCCCATCACGTCGAGCTTCTCGAGGCCGGGGTGGGCCACCGCGAACATCGCCGGAATGATCGCGAAGTACTTCGCGACGTCGTTCGATATGGAGAACGTGGTCAGGGCGCCCCGGGTGATGAGGAGCTGCTTGCCGATCCCGACGATCTCGATCAGCTTGGTGGGGTCGGAGTCCAGGTCCACCATGTTCCCGGCCTCCTTGGCGGCCGAGGTGCCGGTGTTCATCGCCACGCCGACATCCGCCTGGGCGAGCGCGGGGGCGTCGTTGGTGCCGTCACCCGTCATCGCGACGAGTCTGCCGCCCGCCTGTTCCCGCTTGATGAGGGCCATCTTGTCCTCGGGGGTCGCCTCGGCGAGGAAGTCGTCGACTCCCGCCTCCTCTGCGATCGCCTTGGCGGTGAGCGGGTTGTCACCCGTGATCATGACGGTCCTGATGCCCATCCGGCGCAGTTCGTCGAACCGTTCCCGCATCCCGTCCTTGACGACGTCCTTCAGGTGCACGACACCGAGGATCCGGGCGCCCCCGGCGTCCTCGACGGCGACCAGCAGCGGTGTGCCGCCGGCCTCCGAGATCCGGTCGGCGAGCCGGCCGGCGTCGTCGGCGACGTGGCCGCCCCGCTCCCGCACCCACGCGGCGACCGAACCGGCCGCCCCCTTGCGGGCCTTGAGACCGTCCAGGTTCACTCCCGACATGCGGGTCTGAGCCGTGAAGGGCACCCATTCGGCGTCGGCGAGCTCCCCCTGGTGGCGTTCGCGCAGGCCGTACCTCTCCTTCGCGAGCACTACGATCGAGCGGCCTTCGGGGGTCTCGTCGGCCAACGAGGACAGCTGCGCGGCATCGGCCAGCTCCCCCTCGGTCGCACCCTTCGCCGGTAGGAACTCCGCTGCCTGCCGGTTCCCGAGGGTGATCGTGCCGGTCTTGTCGAGCAGCAGCGTCGAGACGTCACCCGCGGCCTCCACCGCGCGTCCCGACATGGCCAGGACGTTGCGCTGGACCAGCCGGTCCATGCCCGCGATGCCGATCGCGGAGAGGAGCGCGCCGATGGTCGTAGGGATCAGGCAGACCAGCAGCGCGGTGAGCACGATCAGCGACTGTCTGGCACCGGCGTAAATCGCGAACGGCTGGAGCGTCACGACGGCCAGCAGGAAGACGATGGTCAGCGACGCGAGCAGGATGTTGAGCGCGATCTCGTTCGGGGTCTTCTGCCGGGCCGCGCCCTCGACCAGGGCGATCATCCGGTCGATGAAGGTCTCGCCCGGCTTGGCGGTGATCCTCACGACGATCCGGTCGGAGAGCACCTTCGTGCCCCCGGTGACGGCACTGCGGTCGCCGCCGGACTCACGGATCACCGGGGCCGATTCGCCCGTGATGGCGGACTCGTCGACGGACGCGACGCCCTCGGTGACGTCACCGTCGCCGGGGATGATGTCGCCGGCCTCGCAGACGACCAGGTCGCCGACGCGCAGCTCCGTGCCGGGCACCTCGACCTCGTCGCGGCCGTCCAGCCGGCGGGCGACCGTGTCGGTCTTCGCCTTGCGCAGGGTGTCGGCCTGGGCCTTGCCACGTCCCTCGGCGACGGCTTCGGCGAGATTGGCGAAGACCGTGGTCAGCCACAGCCAGGCCGCGATGGCCCAGCCGAACCAGTCACCCGGATCCCGGAACGCCAGCAGGGTGGTGACCACGGAGCCGACGAACACCACGAACATGACCGGGGACTTGACCATGATCCGCGGATCGAGCTTACGCACCGCGTCCGGAAAGGACCGGAGCAACTGCCTGGGGTCGAAGAGGCCCCCGCCGGCACGGCCTGACGCGACGGCGCCGCCGCGCAGATCCTCGTGCGGGGAACGGGTGGGTGCGACGGTGCTCATGAGGCGAGCCCTTCAGCGAGCGGACCCAGCGCCAGGGCCGGGAAGTAGGTCAGACCGGTGAGGACGATGATCGTGCCGAGGAGCAGGCCCGCGTAGAGGGGCTTGTCGGTCCGCAGAGTGCCCGCCGTGGCCGGTACGGGGGGTTGGCCGGCGAGCGAGCCGGCCAGTGCCAGGACGAACACGATCGGCAGGAAGCGGCCGAGCAGCATCGCGATGCCGATCGTGGTGTTGAACCACTGGGTGTCGGCGTTGAGCCCGGCGAACGCGGAGCCGTTGTTGTTGGCGCCCGAGGTGTAGGCGTAGAGGATCTCGGAGAATCCGTGGGCACCGCTGTTGGTCATCGAGTCGGCGGGAGTGGGCAGCGCCATTGCCACCGCGGTGAAGCAGAGAACCAGCGCCGGGGTGATCAGGATGTAGCACGCCGCGAACTTGATCTGACGGGTGCCGATCTTCTTGCCCAGGTACTCCGGCGTACGGCCGACCATGAGGCCGGCTATGAACACCGCGATGAGCGCCATCACCAGCATGCCGTAGAGGCCGGATCCGACACCTCCGGGGGCGATCTCGCCCAGCTGCATGCCCAGCATGGTGATGCCACCGCCCAGCCCCGTGTAGGAGGAGTGGAAGGAGTTGACCGCACCGGTCGACGTGAGGGTGGTCGCCACGGCGAAGACCGACGATCCGCCGATGCCGAAGCGGGTCTCCTTGCCCTCCATCGCTCCGCCGGCGATCTCCGGAGCCGGCCCGTGGTGAGCGAATTCGGTCCACATCATCAGGGCGGTGAAGCCGATCCAGATGGTGGCCATCGTGGCGAGGATCGCGTAGCCCTGCCGCAGGTTGCCGACCATGCGGCCGAACGTGCGGGTCAGTGCGAACGGGATCAGAAGGATCAGGAAGATCTCGAAGAGATTGGAGAAAGGGGTCGGATTCTCGAAGGGGTGGGCGGAGTTGGCGTTGAAGTAACCACCGCCGTTCGTCCCCAGCTCCTTGATGACCTCCTGCGAGGCGACCGCGCCGCCGTTCCACTGCTGGGTGCCGCCCGCGAACCGGCCGACCTCGTGGATGCCGGAGAAGTTCTGGATGACACCGCACGCCACCAGCACCAGTGCGCCGATCACCGCGATCGGCAGCAGGATGCGCACCGTGCCGCGCACCAGGTCCGTCCAGAAGTTGCCGAGCCCGCCGGTGCGTGAGCGTG
This sequence comes from Streptomyces mutomycini, assembly GCF_001700505.1. Lineage (GTDB taxonomy): Bacteria > Actinomycetota > Actinomycetes > Streptomycetales > Streptomycetaceae > Streptomyces > Streptomyces mutomycini. Next base: position 7,967 of record NZ_MAPV01000027.1, on the reverse strand, counting down.
AGAATCCGCGTACCAGGGCCACGGCCACGGCCATTCCGACGGCCGCCGAGAGGAAGTTCTGCACCGCGAGGCCGCCCGTCTGCACGACGTGGCCCATGGCCTGTTCGCCGTAGTAGGACTGCCAGTTGGTGTTCGACACGAAGGAGGCGGCGGTGTTGAACGCCTGGTCCGGGTCGATCGAGACGAAGCCGAGCGAACCGGGCAGCACCCCCTGCAGGCGCTGAAGCGCGTAGAGGAAGAGGACGCTCACCGCGGAGAAGGCGAGTACGCCGCGCAGATAGGCGGGCCAGTGCATCGAGGCCGAGGGGTTCGCTCCGATGGCACGGTAAATCCACTTCTCCGGCCTGTAATGCCTTTCCGAGGAGTAGACCCGGGCCATGTAGTCACCGAGTGGACGGTATGCCAGTGCGAGCGCGGAAATCAGCGCGAGCAACTGGAGCACACCAGCTGTTACGGGGCTCATATCGGGCTCTAGAACCTCTCCGGATACACAAGCGCCAGGACGAGGTAGACCAGCAGGGAGACGGCCACGACCAGGCCGGCGATGGTGTCGGCGGTCACAGCTTCGTCACCCCCCAGGCGGCGATGGCCACCAGCGCGAAAACCGCGATCGTGGTGACGACGAAGGCCGGATCGGCCATCGTGGGCTCCTGAAGTGAATTGAGGGAAATGGAAGTGGCCGGTGCGGCCGAGCAAAAGCAAACCGCACGGCGGGCCACGCGATATGTGTCATTGACGGGCCCCATACGGATGCGGCGGACTTCTTGACGCCGTCCGTACGGGCTACGCGCAGGGTTCCGGCGCCCGGCCCCGCCCGGCCCCGCCCGGCTCGCCGGGTCCGGGCGAGCCGGGCCGTCCTCACGCGGTGCACACCTTAGGACGGTCAGTGATTTGCCTAATGCTTTTAGGTAAATGCATAATCGAGCCCACTGGAAGGGATGGTGCCCATGGCGAGAGCAGGGCTGACCGCGGAACGCCTGACTCAGGCAGGAGCGGAGATGGCCGACGAGGTCGGCTTCGACAAGGTGACCGTCGCGGCACTGGCACGGCATTTCGGCGTCAAGGACGCGAGCCTGTACTCGCACCTGAAGAACTCCCAGGACCTCAAGACGAGGATCGCCCTGCTGGCGCTGTCGGAACTCGCCGACCGTGTCGCGGCCGCTCTGGCCGGACGCGCGGGCAAGGACGCGCTGGAGGCCTTCGCGAACGCCTACCGCGACTACGCCAGGGAACACCCTGGCCGCTACGCCGCGGCTCAGCTGAGGCTCGACCCGGAAGCCGCCGCCGCCAGCGCCGGTGCCAGACATGCCGGGATGACGCGGGCGATCCTGCGCGGCTACGACCTGACGGAGCCGGACCAGACGCACGCGGTCCGGCTGCTGGGCAGCGTCTTCCACGGATACATCAGCCTGGAGTCCGGAGGAAGCTTCAGCCACAGCGCCCCCGGCACGGAGGAGACCTGGGCGCGGGTCCTGGACGCCCTCGACGCCCTGCTGCGGAACTGGCCCGCGCCCTGACCGGGCGAGAACACCCCCGACGAACCGGACAGGCCCACCCGGAAAGGGAGCGGACAATGAGCAACCGGCCCCGGCTGACAAGCACCCCCATCACCGCGGACCTCCTGCGCGGCGCCCTCGATCTGGAGCGCACCGAGCGCGGTCTGCTGCCGCACCGGCTGCCCGCCCGCGCCCGCGCCCAGAACACCGACGGCCAGTTGGCCGTGGCGGAGGTCCAGCCCTCCGGCGTACGGCTCGTCCTGCGTACCCGGGCGACGGTCGTGGAACTGGACATCCTGCCCACCAAGCGTGTGTACGCGGGGGCTCCGCCCCGGCCGGACGGGGTCTACGACCTGCTGGTCGACGGCCGCCCTGCGGGTCGGGCCTCGGCGACCGGTGGCAACACCCTGATCATCGACATGGCCACCGGATCCTCGGACGTCAGGCAGGGACCGGCGGATACCCTCCGCTTCGACGGTCTGTCCGCCGACCCGAAGGACGTCGAGATCTGGCTGCCGCACAACGAGACCACCGAGCTGATAGCCCTGCGCACGGATGCCCCTGTCGAGCCGGTGCCGGACCGGGGCCGCAAGGTGTGGCTGCATCACGGCAGTTCGATCAGTCACGGTTCCGACGCCGCGAGCCCCACCACCACGTGGCCCGCGCTGGCCGCCGCTCTCGGCGGTGTGGAGCTGGTCAACCTGGGGTTCGCCGGGAGTGCTCTGCTCGACCCGTTCACCGCCCGCGCCCTGCGAGACACACCCGCGGACCGCATCAGCGTCAAGACGGGCATCAACCTGGTCAACACCGACGCGATGCGCCTGCGTGCCTTCACTCCGGCCGTGCACGGCTTCCTCGACACCGTCCGTGAGGGCCACCCCACCACACCGCTGATGGTCGTCTCGCCCATCCTGTGCCCCATCCACGAGGACACACCCGGCCCCAGCGCAGCGGACCACGCCGCCCTGAGCGCGGGGAAGCTGCGCTTCAGCGCGGCAGGGGACCCCGCCGAAACGGCTGCGGGAAAGCTCACCCTGAACATCATCAGGGGCGAACTCGCCCGCATCGTCCAGCAGCGGGCGGCCGAGGACCCGAACCTGCACTACCTCGACGGCCGCGAACTCTACGGTGAGGCGGACTCCGTCGAGCTGCCGCTTCCCGACGCACTCCACCCCGACGCCGCCACGCACCGACGCATCGGCGAACGCTTCGCGAAGCTGGCCTTCCACGCGGGCGGCGCCTTCGCGGGTGCCTGACCACGGCGAGGCGGTACGGGTCTCGCGTCGCCCCGCGCCTCCGGTGCACCTCCCGGCTGTCCACGGGACCGACGGGCACACCAACGGCTCCCGGCGCTGCCTCGCAGCACCGGGAGCCGTTGGTGGGGCGGGTCAGACCGCCGGGGCCGGGTAGGTCGGGTACTCGACTCCGGAGACGTGCTGGACCACCCGGATGACCTGGGAGGAGTAGCCGAACTCGTTGTCGTACCAGAGGTAGAGGATCGCGTTGTCGCCCTCGACCTTGGTGGCGCCGGCGTCGACGATCGAGGCGTGGCGCGAACCGATGAAGTCGCTCGAGACCGCGTCGGGAGCGGTGATGAAGTCGATCTGGCGCCTGAGCGGCGACGTCAGCGACACGTTGCGGAGGTAGTCGAGGACCTCCTCGCGGTTGGTGCCGCGCGCGAGCTGCAGATTCAGGATCGCGATCGAGACGTCCGGCACCGGGACGCGGATCGAGCTGCCGGTGATCTTCGCGTCGAGGTCGGGCAGCGCCTTGGTGACGGCGGACGCGGCGCCCGTCTCCGTGATGACCATGTTGAGCGGCGCCGAGCGGCCACGGCGGTCCGAGTTGTGGTAATTGTCCAGCAGGTTCTGGTCGTTGGTGAACGAGTGGACGGTCTCAACGTGGCCGCGCAGCACGCCGTACTCGTCCGCCATCGCCTTCAGCGGCGGGACGATCGCGTTGGTGGTGCAGGAGGCGCAGGAGATGATCTGCTCGTCCGGCTTGATCATGTGCTGGTTCACGCCGTGCACGATGTTCGGGACGTCGCCCTTGCCCGGAGCGGTCAGGACAACCTTCGAGATGCCGGGACGCAGGTGCTGGGACAGGCCCTCGCGGTCTCGCCAGCGGCCCGTGTTGTCGATGAGGATGGCGTCCTTGATGCCGTGCGCCGTGTAGTCCACCGACGTCGGGTCGTCGGAGTAGATCACCTGGATCTCGTTGCCGTTGGCGATGATCCTGCTGTTCGCCTCGTCGACGGTGATCGTGCCCTGGAACTGGCCGTGGATCGAGTCTCGGCGCAGCAGCGAGGCACGCTTCACGATGTCCTGCCCGGCAGCCCGGCGTACGACGATGGCGCGCAGCCGCAGGCCGTTGCCGGAGCCTGTCTTCTCGATGAGCAGGCGGGCCAGGAGGCGGCCGATGCGGCCGAAGCCGTAGAGGACGACATCGCGCGCCTCGCGGCGCTCCGTCTTGTTGGCGCCCGTCGCACCGGCTACGGACTCTGCGGTGAAGTCCTCCACCGACAGGCCGCGGTCGTCGGTCCTGTACGTCGCGGCGAGCATGCCGAGGTCGATCTGCGACGGGCCGAGGTCGAGAGCGGCGAGGGCGTGCAGGAACGGCAGCGTCTCGGTGACGGAGAGCTCCTCGCCGGCGATCTGGCGGGCGAACCGGTGGGTCTTGAGGATGCTGACCACCGACTTGTTCACCAGGGAGCGGCTGTGGATCAGGATCGTGACGTCCTGCTCCCGGTGCAGCTTCCCGATGATCGGGATCATCGACTCCGCGATCTCCTCGCGGGTCTTCCAATTGGTGAACGAGTCCTCGGTGGCAGTCACAAGTCCATCTTTCGAGCTAGGCGGTGCTCATATGTTAACCGCACCAGATTTTGATCACACAACCGGTGCCGTCCGTGGCCTTGGCCCGTACGAATGGACGAGCCCCGGACACCGCCTGCGGGGTGTACCGGTGAGCGGTGCCGGGGCGCCGCCCACCGGTACGGGTGCGTCTCCGCGCACGCCCGGGCACGGTCTTCTCCGTAGGACCGGCCGACGAGGTGCCGGGGCGCGATGCCGAACGAGGGGGCGGGCGCCTGCTCCGGTGTGCCACTGCCGGCGCACGGTGTTCTCCGGACGCTCGATGCAGGGGGCCGTCCCGCAGAGCTCGTTCTCGGCTCGCCGCGCTCCGCGTCCGCAAGCGCGCCGAACACTGAGGGCCTGCCTGCCCCGTTGCGTAGTCTTATCGCCCATGAGCACCCTGCAGACCGTCCACGACGTGCCCGTCCTGTTGTGCCCCTCCGAGGGCGAGACCATCCACGGTGAACGCGAGGCCCTGGATCTCATCGGTGACGCGGGCTACCAGGGCGCCCGGTGGGTCGTCGTTCCCGTCGGACGTCTCGACGAGAGCTTCTTCCGGCTGGAGACCCGTGTCGCAGGCGACATCGTCCAGAAGTTCGCCAACTACCGGCTGGGGCTGGTGGTGCTGGGTGACGTCTCCCGCCACACCGACGGCAGTTCCGCGCTGCGGGACTTCGTCCGCGAGTGCAACCGTGGGCAGCAGATGTGGTTCGTCTCCGACGCCGAAGAGCTCGGTGAGCGTCTGAAGGGCTGACGCACCGGCACTCCCCGGCGCGCCGACGTGTGAGCGACCCGTACGGATCCATCCGGGGCCTGGAACAATTGACACCGCAATCCCTCGTCCGCAAGAGGCTCTCGCGGATTTCACTGCCCGAGGTGAGCGAATGCGACATGTCATCCGCCAGGCGGCGGCCTGGCAGGGCTCCGGTATCCGTTGCGTCATGGCGACCGTGGTGCGGACCTGGGGTTCGGCCCCGCACGGCCCCGGTGCTTCCATGCTGGTGACCGAGGACGGCCGGATCGTCGGCAGTGTGTCCGGCGGATGCGTCGAAGCCGCCGTGATCGCGGCAGCCGAGGAGGTGTTCGCGGGGGGCCCGCCGGTCGTGGAGCGCTGGGGAATCGGCGACGAGGACGCCTTCGCGGTGGGGCTGACCTGCGGCGGGACGATCGAGGTGCTCATCCGCGAAGTGACCCCCGAGATGCCGTTGGGCCGCGTCTCGGCGGACCTGGCGGACGGGTCGCCGGTCGCCCTCGTCACGCCGCTCGACGGCGGCGGGAGCCTCGCGGTCGGCCGGGGGGCGGTGAGCGGATCACTGGGCGGCACCGCTGCCGACAGGGTGGCGGTCCTGGCCGCCGAGGGCATGCTGGCCCGCGGTGAGAGCGGCCTGGTGAACGCGGGGGAGGGGGCGGCGCCCGACGGTGAGCGGCCGGGTGCGGGAAGCCCGGCTGCCGGCACTGCCTGCGTGCCGGGGCGCGAGCTGCTGGTGCAGTCCTTCGCCCACCGGCCCGGGCTCCTGATCTTCGGGGCCACCGAGTTCGCCCGGTCCTTGGCGGACTTCGGCGCTGCCCTCGGCCATCGGGTGACCGTCTGTGACGCCAGACCGGCGTTCGCGGATCCCGGACGCTTCCCGGGCGCCGACGAGGTCGTCGCCGACCGGCCGGATCGCTGGTTCCGCGCCCATGAGGACCTGATCGACCCCACGACCGCGGTGTGCGTCCTGACCCACGATCCCCGCTTCGACATTCCGGTGCTCACCCGTGCCCTGCGCAGCGCCGCGGGATATGTGGGTGCCATGGGGAGCCGCCGTACGCACGAGGACCGGGTGGCACGCCTCCGTGCGGCCGGCACGACCGAGGCGCAACTAGCCGTTCTGCGTTCGCCGATCGGTCTCGACCTGGGCGGCAGGGGAGCCGCGGAGACCGCCCTCTCGGTCCTGGCGGAGATCGTCGCCGTACGACGCGGCGGAAGTGGCCTTCCCCTCAGCGCCGGCACGCGGCCGATCCACGCCCGGTGACCGCGCTTCGGCCGCAACTTCAGTAAAGCAAGCCTAACCTTGAAGCACAACGTCGCGTACAGCGGCCCCAGTTGACGGCCACTCAACCACTTGCTGCCCGGTTTGTGAGGTCGACAGCTCGGCGCGATGAGGTTAGCTTTACCTAAGTTCCCTGGCTGTCGGTCAGCCGGTGTGCCCAGCCCCGTTTCCCCACGTCCGCCAAGCGGCCGCCCCCGCACGATGGGAGTGACATGTCACAGGCTTCACCCGACGACGCACCACCGGTCCATGACCTCATAGGGATCGGCTTCGGGCCGTCCAATGTGGCCCTGGCGATCGCGCTCGCCGAGCGCAACTCACGCGTCGGCAGGCAGCAGGCCGTCACCGCTCACTTCTTCGAGCAGCAGCCGCGGTTCGGCTGGCATCGCGGGATGCTGATCGACGACGCCACGATGCAGGTGTCCTTCCTCAAGGACCTGGTGACGCTGCGGAACCCGTCGAGCGAATACAGCTTCCTCTGCTATCTGCAGAGCCAGGGGCGCCTGGTCGACTTCATCAACGGCAAGACGTTCTTCCCCCTGCGGGTCGAGTTCCACGCCTACCTCGAGTGGGCTGCCGCCAAGGTCGACGACATGGTGTCCTACGGGCACGAGGTCATCGATGTCCGTCCGGTCGAGTGTGACGGTGTCGTGGAGTACGTGGACGTGACCGCTCGTTCGGGATCGGAGGTCGTGGTCCACCGGGCGCGGAACCTCGTGATCGCTACGGGCCTGCGGCCGCGGATGCCCGAGGGCATCACACGTACGGACCGGATCTGGCACACGTCCGACCTGCTGGCCAGGGTGGACGGTCTGGACGGGAAGGAGCCTCCGACCCGCTTCGTCGTGGTCGGGGCAGGGCAGAGCGCCGCCGAGAACGTGGCGTACCTGCACCGCCGCTTCCCGGAGGCCGAGGTCTGCGCGGTCTTCTCGCGCTACGGCTACAGCCCCGCCGACGACAGCGGGTTCGCCAACCGGATCTTCGATCCGGACGCGGTCGGCGACTACTTCACGGCCCCGGACGAGACAAAACGCAGGCTGATGGACTATCACGGGAACACCAACTACGCCGTGGTGGACATCGACCTCATCGACGACCTCTACCGCACGGCGTACCAGGAGAAGGTGCTCGGGACCCGGCGGCTGCGGTTCCTCAACGTCTCACGGGTGACCGATGCCGTCGAGACGCCGGAAACGGTCCGCACCACGGTCGAGTCACTGGTGACCGGGGAGCGGACCACGCTGGACGCCGATGTGGTCGTCTGCGCCACCGGCTATCTGCCCGCCGACGCCCTCGGCGTGCTCGGCGATGTGGGGGAGCGCTGCCGGCTCGACGACCGGGGACGGGTCCGTGTCGAGCGCGACTACCGCGTGGCGACGGGTTCCGGAATGCGGTGCGGGATCTATCTGCAGGGCGGCACGGAGCACACCCACGGCATTACCTCGTCCCTCCTGTCGAACACCGCGATCAGGGCCGGGGAGATCCTCGACTCGGTCGTCGAGCGCGGCCGGAAGGACGAGCCCGGCCGGGCTCACGACTCCGTCGGCGGGATCAGCACGCCACTCTGAGGCGGACCCGCACCCCCC
>NZ_MAPV01000269.1 GCF_001700505.1 Streptomyces mutomycini | reverse complement strand
TGCCAGAGCCCGCGGCACCGCCCGCCCCGCCGGCCCCCGCGGGCTCTGGCAAGATCAACCTCGACAAGGGCAGGGTCAGCCTCCAGAAGAACCAGACGGTCTCCCTGGTCAAGGGCGGCAGGCCGCTGCTCTCGCAGGTGAAGATGGGCCTCGGCTGGGAGCCCGCGTTCCGCGGCAAGGACATCGACCTCGACGCCTCGGTGATCGCCTTCGGGCCCAACCGCAATCACCTGGACAGCTGCTACTTCGGCAAGCTCTCCATCCTGAACGGCGCGATCAAGCACTCCGGCGACAACCTCACGGGTGNNACCGGGCAGAAGTTCACCGAGGTGGCAAAGGCCTACTGCCGGCTGATCGACGCGGCCACCGGCGAGGAGCTGGTCCGCTTCGACCTGACCGGAGCGGAGCCGCAGACCGGCGTCATGATGGCCAAGCTGATCAAGCAGTTCTCGGGCGAGTGGGAGATGACCGGAATGGGCGAGTTCGTGAAGTCGCGGACGGTTCGCGGCATGGTCAAGCCCGCCGCGAAGGCCCTGTAGCACCGGCCCCCGGAACGGCTTCCGGGGCNNGGTGCCCCGGATCCGGAGAGTTTCCGGTGGGACGCGGTGCGTGCTCGTCCGCTCTCTCAGAGCTTGGTCAGCTTGGAATACGGGCTCAGGATCCTCCCCTGTCGCCCCGAGAAGTCGATGAGCACTGCGTCGTTGTCGCCCTCGACAGCAAGGACTCGGCCGAGTCCGAACT
>NZ_MAPV01000268.1 GCF_001700505.1 Streptomyces mutomycini | reverse complement strand
GAGCAGGAAGGTCTCCTACGGACCCCTTCGTCTCTCACGAGACACAGGTGTCCGATTCACCCCATGTAGGTGGTTCCCCGGTTCCCTTGCGGAATTCGGCGCTGCGCACGGTGCCGTCTCTGGCGACGGCGGGTACAACCGCGCTGCGTTATCGAACGTTAATAGACACCCGGGTCCGATTCCAAGCCGTTCCGACAGATCGTTGACGGCCTTGGCCTGGACTTTAAGGGCTCAACCGGGCGCAATCGGTCGACTTGAGCAGCCCTCGGCCAGCCAATAGTTTCTGACGCTGCGTCAAATGTTATGCGGAGCGGGGTCTTTCGACTACCGACGGTCGCGACCGTTCATTCACTGTCCCGTCGCACGATCTTCACTGTCCTCCGCCGCTCCTGCTGCCCCCGTGCGGGACGGCCGACCGCGAGGAGCGCCAGGTCGTCCGTCGACCGGCCCCCGGTGTGCAGCCGTACGTCGTCGGTCAGCGCGGACAGCAGTTCGTCGGGCCCCGGGAAGAGCCGCCCGCGCAGCCGGGCCGCCGGGTCGTAGAAGACCCCCTTCGCGTCCCGCGCCTCGGTGAGCCCGTCGGTGAACGCCAGGAACATCGCCCCGGCCGGCAACGTCCACTCGTCCGACCTGTCCGGCTGTGCGCCCAGCCCCATCCCGAGCGGCAGCGCGGGCACCGTCGGCGCCAGTACCTCCAGCACCCCGTCCGCGTGCAGCAGGAGAGGCTCGGGGTGGCCGCGGTTGACCACCCGCAGCGTGTCCGAGCCGACCGGGATCTCCGCGAGGACAGCGGTGACGAAGCCCTCCATGGAGTCGAGCCCGCCCCGCCGCGAACTCTCACGGGCCAGCGCACGTTCCAGCCGCTGGGCAACCCCCTCCAGCGACATCTCCTGCTCGGCGGCCTCCCGGAACGCCCCGATGACGACGGCCACCGCTGCCACGGCGTCCAGCCCCTTGCCCCGTACGTCCCCGACTACCAGACGCACCCCGTAGGGCGTGTCCGCGACGGCGTACAGGTCGCCGCCGACGAACTCGTCCGCCTGGGCCGCCTCGTAACGCGCCGCGACCAGCAACCCGCCGATCCGGTCCTCGGGCGTCGGGAGCACCGCGCGCATCGCGGTCTCCGCGATGACCCTGGCCGAGGCCAGCTGCTCGTTCCCACGGCGTACGACGCTGTTGATGACGAGGGCGAGCACGGCGACCGTGACCAGGGTGAGCAGGTCCGTCACCGGCACGACCTTGGCGAGCACCCCGTCCGAGATCCGGATGGCGAGTACGAGGAGGACCGCGACCACCCCGACACGGACCGTTCCCGCCAGGGAGAAGAATGGTGCGGCGATCAGCGGGGCGGCGGCGAAGAGAGGAACAGCCGTCACCTGCGGCGGCGTAACGAGGTCGAAGACCACCCCGGCACAGAGCATCAGAGCGGGCAGCACACGCACGAACCGCCGGGAACGGGCGTTCCCGGCAGCGCCCCTCCGCCGTCCGTCCCGCTTCCCCACCTGTGCACTCCTGCCCGGTCCACCCACGGCTGCGCACGGTACCGCGCCCCACCCGGGCCGGCCGGAGCCGCGCCGAGCGGCGACTCGCCATCGGCCGAAGGGGGGAGCGCGCCGTAGTCCGCCCCCGGAGGTCAGCCGGAGAGCCGGTGCTGCGCGTAGATCACCAGTGCGTCGCGTACGAAGACGGCGGTTCCGTCTCCGTAGCGATCGTAGTTCCTCCCGAAGCGGGGATCGGCGACGTACATCTCTCAGTCCGCTCCACCACCGGCCGCTCCGCTCGCACGCCTCCCGGCCCCAGCGCTCGGTGACCTCCCGCTCGTGCGCCGTGCGGTCGAAACCGTCGAGCACTTCCTCGGCCCTGAGCAGTTCCCCTGCAGCAGAACGCGCCGGAGCCGGACAGTACGCGACGTCAAGGTCAAGCCGGGGCGAGCGCATACGACAAAGGCCCGGATCCTCGAAAGGATCCGGGCCTCTGTCTTTCAGTAGCGGGGACAGGATTTGAACCTGCGACCTCTGGGTTATGAGCCCAGCGAGCTACCGAGCTGCTCCACCCCGCGCCGTTGTGATTGCAACTCTAGCCCATTCAGGAGGGTGCTCCGACCACTTACGCCACCGACCCGCTCCCCCGGGCGCTCGCAGAATCCCTTCGGCATCCACGCGAGACGCCAACGCAGGCCACCTGCAGCACAGTTGCCGGGCACAGTGCCGTGCTCAGGGGTGTTGGCGCGCCCTCGATCCTGTGTCTGACCCGGCTGAAGTGCCTTCCGTCATGTCCACACCGCACAGACCTGCTCCGATCCGCCACGCCGTCACCCCGCACAGCAGGCATGACCCCGCGCCGCGATTGCGCGGTCCCCGGAGCGGCGGGACCCTGGATGAGCAAGCCTTTCGGTGTTCGGTCCCGTCTGCGCGGCATCCCCAAGGGTGCCGGTGTCGGTCGGCGAGCCTCACCCGCTGCGATGGTGCCAGGGGAGGCCGGGCGCGCGCGCACAAGGAGACGATCATGGACGGCGCCCTGCTGGAGACGATGAGGACCGCCCTGCGCGGCCCGGTCATCGGCCCGGACGACCAGGATTACGGGCAGGCCCGTGCGGTCTACAACGGCATGATCGACAAGAAACCGGCCGCGGTGGTCAAGTGCCGCGACACGGCGGACGTCATGGCCGCCGTCGCCTTCGTCCGTGAGCACGGCCTGGACGTGGCGGTCCGGGGCGGCGGTCACAGCGGTCCCGGTCTCGGCCTCTCCGACGGCGCCGTCACGCTGGACCTGTCCCCCATGAACGGCGTGCGGGTCGACCCGGCCACGCAGACCGCCCAGGCCGACGGCGGCGCGACGCTGGGGGATTTCGACCACGCCACCCACGCGTTCGGCCTCGCCACCCCGGCGGGGATCATGTCCACGACCGGCATCGGCGGTCTCACCCTCGGCGGCGGTCACGGCTACCTCACCCGCAAGTACGGCCTGTCGGTGGACAATCTGGTCTCCGCGGACGTGGTCCTGGCCGACGGCACCTTCGTCTCCGCGAACCCGAGTGAGCACGCCGACCTGTTCTGGGCGCTGCGCGGCGGCGGCGGGAACTTCGGCGTCGTCACGTCGTTCGACTTCGAGCTGCATCCCGTGGACACGGTGGGGGTCGCCATCACCTTGTGGCCCCTGGAGCTCTTCCACGACGTCATACGCTGGTACCGCGAGTTCCTGCCGCAGGCACCGGAGGACCTGTACGGCTTCTTCGCCTCGCTGAGCGTCCCGCCCGGCCCGCCCTTCCCCGAGGAGATCCACGGGCGGAAGATGTGCGGCGTCATCTGGTCCTCGACCGCGGACCCGGAGTCCCTCGGCGAGACCCTCGCCGTGGTGAACGAACCGGGCCCGCCCGCCTTCCACTTCACGACGCCCATGCCCTACCCGGCCCTGCAGAGCATGTTCGACGCGCTGATGCCGGCCGGACTCCAGTGGTACTGGCGCGGAGACTTCTTCGACCGGATCACGGATGACGCCGTCGACGTGCACGCCGGCTTCGCCGAGCAGCTCCCCACCGGCCTGTCGACCATGCACCTGTACCCGGTCGACGGAGCCGCCGCCCGGGTCGGCCCCGACGACACCGCCTGGGCCTATCGCGACGCCGTCTGGTCCGGGGTCATCGCCGGGATCGACCCCGACCCGGCCAACGCGGCGGCACTGCGGGAGTGGGCCGTCGGCTACTGGGAGGCACTGCACCCGCACTCCATGGGCGGCGGTTACGTGAACTTCCTCGGCACCGGCGAGTCCCAGGGCCGGGTCCGGGCCACCTACCGCGGCCACTACGACCGGCTCGCGGAGGCCAAGCGGACCTACGACCCGCACAACCTCTTCCACGCAAATCAGAACATCGAGCCCGCACCGCCGCACTGACCGTCACGCCGGGCCCGCAATTCCGGGGGAAAGCCGTGCTGGGAGGGTTACAGTCTGCATGCACAGTTCTGCAGCGCACCGCACCATGATCCGGACGCCCCCGGAGCGGCGCGACACCGGCGGCGGCATCTCGTAGCCGACCGGTCGGGACCAGTCCGGCATGTACCGCAGCGGCTCGGTCACGGGGCTCTCACCGCACACCTACGTACAGGACACCTGAGATGATCGACACGCCTGCCCGCACGAGCCAGCGGCACTCCGACGGCCCATCCGCGACCGTCACCGCCGACACGGGCACCGTGGCCCCCCGCCCCACGCCGCAGTACGCCAACCTGTTCATCGAGCCCGACCTGCCGCCGTTCACCGACGACGCCGAGTGACCTGGCGGCCTCGAAAGGGCTCCGGGTGACCGGCTTCCGGTGACCGGCACCGGGTGTCCGGCACGGGGTGACCCGCACGGCCGCGCGGTCGTTGGAAGACCATGCGCATCCGTATCGGTGTGGTCGTCCTCGCAGTGGTCCTGCTGATCGCCGCGTTCATCTCGAACGTCCCGTCCGAGGCCGAGACGGAGCTGGCCTGCCGCCGGGCCCTCGACAACACGTCGACGTGGACCAACCGGCCGGACATCTGCCTGGACGTGGCCGCGGAGACCTACCGGACGTTCCTCCTGATGTACCAACTGCGTGAAGAGGGCCTGGACTGAGGGCCCCGGCGGCCGCCGGGCCCCGGAATCCGGCCGGACGCGCCCGGTAGCCGGTACCCCCTGAGGTGCGGCGGTTCAAGAACCCCCGCCGCCGCCCCGGCAGTCCGTCAGCCCTGCTGTTCCTTCCACTCCGCCTGGGCCGCGTCGAGGTCCTCGGCGAACGCGTCGAGGAAGTCCTCGGCGCTCATCTTGCCGAGCAGCACCTTCTGGAAGCCCGACTCGCTGTCGGCCTTGGACAGGGTGTTCCAGTCCGGCAGGTAGTAGGGGAGCTGGACGATCTTGGTGTCGCCGGAGAACAACGCCTCCGCACCGAGCTTGGTGGTCTCGGCCTCGTCGAGCCAGGGGTCCTCGGCGGCCTCCTTGTTGGCAGGGATGAGGCCCGCGGACTCGCTGAACTTGGAGTTCGAGGCGTGGGAGGCCGCGAACTCGATGAACTTCCAGGCCGCCGCCTTGTTCTCGGACGACTTGAGCAGGCCGAGGCCGGAGACCGGGTTGGAGACCATCACCCGGGTGCCGTCGGCCAGTTCCGGCTGCGGGATCCCACGGAACTTGTCGACGCCGAGCGCACTCACATGGTCCTGGTAGGACCCCAGGTTGTGGTTGAGCATGGCGATGGCCCCGGAGTCGAACTGGGCGACCATCTTGGTGAAGTCGTTGTTGAGGTCGGCCTCCGGGGTGGCCTTCTTGTACAGGCCGACGTACTTCTCCAGCGCCGCGACGTTCTTCGGGTCGTTGACCGTGGTCTTCGTCTCCGAGTCGTCCCAGAAGGACTGGATGCCCGACTGCCCGTACATCGCGTCCAGGGCCTGGGCGATGGAGCCCGGGCCGCCACGGATGGTGTAGCCGAACTGGTTCTTCTGCTTGTCCGTCAGCTTCGCCGCGGCCTCGTAGAACTCGTCCCACGTGTCCGGCTCACCCAGCCCGGCCTTCTCGAACAGGTCAGTCCGGTAGTAGAGGACCCCGTTCGTGGCGGAGATCGGCACCGTGTACACCTCGTCCCGGCCCGCGGCGCTCCTCACGTTCTCGGTCATCGCCTCGTTGAGCTTGCCCTTGAGGGAGCTCGACGCGATCCGGTCGTCCAGCGGCTCCAGCGCGTCCTGCGCCGTGATCCCGGCGACCATGGCGGCACCCACGCCGCCGACGTCCGGCAGACCACCGCCCTGGATGGCCGTGTCGTACTTGGACTGCGCCTCGGTCGACGCGATGCCCACGTACTGCACGTCGATGTCCGGGTTCGCCTTCTCGAAGTCGGCGATGATCTCCTTCCAGATCGCCGTACGGACGCCGCCGTTCTCGTCCCAGAACACGATCTTCCCTGTGCCGGAGCCCTCGGCACCCTTCGCCCCGGTGGCGCCGCTGCCGTCGTCACCGCAGGCGGTGGCGGTGAGGGCCAGGGCGGAGACCAGGGATATCGCGGCGGCAAGACGGCTGTTGCGGGGCTTGATCATGGTCGGCTCTCTTCTCTGAGTGCTCAGCGGCGGGCGCCGTGCAACGGGGCGCGTCACCGCGTGAAGCCGTGCGGGTCGAGGTGCTTCGGGGTGGCGCGGGAGTCCGGCGGTCCTGCGGAGTCGGGGAAGGGGCGTGCCCGGCTCTCATATCGCGTCTCATATATGACATACGAAGGGCAACGCGACGAACGTAAGTCGGCCCACTGCCACGGTCAATGCCCGTGCACGAGAAAGTTCCCAAACGCCGGAGCGCCCCGGCCGGTCGAACCGGTCGGGGCGCTGCTGGGGTCGTACGGCCGGGCCGTACGGGGCGTGCTCTGTGGCCGCCGTCAGGCTTCGACCGCGACCTTGCCGGCCGCCGCGGGGCCGGTCCTGTCGCCGTCCGCGGCGGGGCGGACGAGGCCCGGAATGAAGGCGGCGACGGCGGCGGCGCCGAGGGCCACTCCGCAGCCGATCATCAGGCCGACACGGAAGCCGTCCTCGGAAGCGAGCGAGTAGCCGCCGAGGTTCATGGTCATCTGCGCCAGCACCACACCGATGACGGCCGACCCGATGGTGGTGCCCAGCGAGCGCATCAGGGTGTTGAAGCCGTTCGCCGCGGCGGTCTCCGAGAGCGGGACCGAGCTCATGATCAGGGCGGGCATCGCGCCGTAGGCGAGGCCGACGCCACTGTTGATGACGATCCCGACGATCATCAGGCCCCAGGCGGAGCCCATGAGGAACAGGGAGATGCCGTAGCCGAGGGAGATGACGAGCGCGCCGAGGACAAGGGCGATCTTGGGGCCGCGCGCGTTGATCAGCTTCCCGCCGAGCGGCGAGACGATCATCATCATCACACCGCCGGGGGCCATCCAGAGACCCGCCGCCAGCATCGACTGCCCGAGTCCGTACCCCGTCGCCTCGGGGAACTGGAGCAGCTGCGGCGCGATCAGCATGAAGGAGTACATGCCGACGCCGACCAGGATCGACGAGACGTTGGTCAGCAGGACGCGCGGGCGGGCGGTGGTGCGCAGGTCGACCAGCGGGTCACGGGTGCGCAGCTCGTAGTACCCCCAGGAGCCGAGGGCCACGACCGCTACGGCGAAGAGACCCAGCGTGGTGCCCGAAGCCCAGCCCCAGTCGGCGCCCTTGGAGATCGCCAGCAGGAGCGACACCAGGCCGATGGCGAGCCCGATCGCGCCGGGGGCGTCGAAGCGCTGTCCCTTGGCGCCGGCC
This sequence comes from Streptomyces mutomycini, assembly GCF_001700505.1. Taxonomy (GTDB): domain Bacteria; phylum Actinomycetota; class Actinomycetes; order Streptomycetales; family Streptomycetaceae; genus Streptomyces; species Streptomyces mutomycini. Next base: position 11,449 of record NZ_MAPV01000268.1, on the reverse strand, counting down.
GGGACGTCGGGGACGAAGGCCCAGATCAGCACGGCGATCATCACCGCGAGGACGGCGGAACCCCAGAACAGCACACGCCAGCTGGTGTATTCGGCGACTGCGGCTGAGATCGGCAGGCCGAGGGCGCCGCCGATGCCCATGGAGGCACTGACGAGGGCGATCGAACCGCTGAGCTTCTCGGCGGGCACCACGTCACGCAGCAGCGCGATACCCAGCGGCACCATGCCCATGCCCATGCCCTGGAGGCCGCGCCCGACGATCATCGGGACCACGGAGGAGGCCAGCGCGCACACGACCGAGCCGACGATCAGCGGCACCGCGCAGGCCAGCAGCATGCGGCGCTTGCCGAGGAGGTCACCGAGGCGGCCGGTCACCGGCACACACACGCCGGCGACCAGGAGAGTGACGGTGACCACCCAGGCCGCGTTCGAGGACGAGGTGTCCAGGATCCGCGGCAGCTCGGCGATGAGCGGAGTCACCAGCGTCTGCATGACCGCCGCGACGGTGCCCGCGAGCGCCAGCGTCGTGATCACGCCGCCTGCGCGGGCTGTGGGCTGGGGGGCGTCCATATCTCGGGTCCTCGGCTATCTGTTCGTCGGAGATTTGGCATCGTACACGCCTATTGCATTGTGCACATATTGTGGTCTATGCACTTCCTCGTAAACTTACGATGAAGTCACCACGCACGACGGCACGTACAGGAAGCAGGAGGTGCCCGCGCATGGACAGGGCAACGCAAGAGGTCGAGTACGAGCAGATGCTGCTCAGCCGCCACGGCCTGCTGACCCACAGAAAGGGACGCCGCAAGGACGGCCTTCTGGAGCGCAGCGCGTACGTCCTGCTCAGCCGCATCCGCGTCCAGGGCCCGATGTCTGTCGGAGAGCTCAGCGAAGCCTTCGACCTCGACGTCTCGACCCTCAACCGGCAGACCGCCGCGGTCCTTCGCGAGGGCTACGTGGAGCGCATCCCCGATCCCGACGGGGGCATGGCCCGCAAGTTCCGCATCACCGAGGAGGGTGCGAGGACCCTCGACGCGGAACGCGAGGGCATGGTCAGCTCCCTGGAGCGCGTCATGGCGGACTGGCCCGACGAGGACATCTCCGCCTTCGCCGGCTACCTGCGGCGCTTCAACTCCGACATCGAGCGCCTCGGCGGCCGCCCCTGGCCGCGGCCCTGAGCAGTGGGTCGCGGCCGGTCAGTCATCGGTCGCGGCCGGTCAGGCCCGGCGGGCGCGCGCAGTCAGGCCCGGCGGGCTTAGGGCGCGAGGCGATCGGTGAGCGCGACGAAGCGATCACGCAGCTCATCGGGGCACTCGACGACGAACGGCCGGTCGACCGAGGCATGTTCAGAGGCTATGGCGAACACACGACGGATTCTGTCCACTATCGGCTTCAGCCGGCGACGTACACGCCTTCGGCACGGCCGAGGAGAGCACCACGAACTTCGCCGGACGGCTGCCGCTCGACAGATCGTCCGGTAGTCAGAACGCCGCAGCCAGTGCGGCAAGTCCAGGCCCGCCGAGGTCGCCCAGCGCCACCCGCCGACGGGAGACGGCCAGGAGCAGTGACAGCGCCGGACCCCTCACCTCCGGACCTTCACCGATCGACACATCGGCGTCAGCGGCCACCAGCCGGACACGCGCCACGAGTTCCTTGGCCCCGCCGAAGGCGGCCGGAGTCCGGGCCTGCAGACGCAGCGATCTGACGACGGCCTCGCTCGGGTAGGAGTGGGCGAGCCCCGACGGCCGGCGGATGTCCTCGCCGTGCACGACCTCCTCGACGAGCCGGCTGTCGAGGGGCGCCGGCGGGGTCGACCTGCGCGACGCCACCTGCCGAAGCCGCGCCAGCGTCTCCTGCGGTGAGGCGCCACGTTCACGCTCGACACCACGGGCGTTCTGACGGTCGAAGTCGAACCGGGCCCTGGCGAGGCCGAGCACGAAGCCCAGGCGCGTCGTCCGAGCCGTGTCGACCAGGTGAGCGACCACGTCGTGCACGGTCCACCCCACGCAGAGGGACGGCGCCTCCCACTGCTGGGCATCGAGGCTTTCGAGGTCAGCGATGAGCGCCGCACGCTCCGCGTGGACCATCGACCAGACATCTTCCACGGCTTCCTCCATCGGCCGACTACAGGACCTGACGGGCAGACTCGCCGCGCCCCGGGAACTCATCGGCCCTGTTCGCAAGCAGCCTCCTGCCTCGGCCCCACCTCCAGCTGGCGGAAAGCATGTTGCACTGCACACCGGTGTGACTCGCATGGGCCCGGCGTGGCGATCAACAGGAGAGCGGTTGGTCACGGCTGCTGCGGCCGGCCGGCCGAGGCCTGCCCCGTGTCTGCGCCGGAGCTCACGTGGCGCTGCGTCTCCTGAGGGCCGTGCCAGTCCAGGCACATCACCGTGGCATCGTCTTCGAGCTGGCCGCCCGCGGCCTCCCGGACTGCGGACGACAGCGTCAGCACGGTCTCTCGAGGGTGCAGGGCGCGGGTCTGTTCCAGCAGGGCAGGGAGGTCGATGGCCTCCCCCTGACGTTCGAACATACCGTCGGTGAGCATGAGTATGCGGTCACCGGGGCGCAGGTCGATGTCCTGGACCCTGTAGCCGTGGGGTGCGACCACGGACAACCCGAAGGGCTGGTCGACTTCGCAGGGGATCTCCTCGACAGCCCCCTCGCGCATACGCAGCGGCCAGGGGTGACCGGCGTTGACGAGCTGTGCCTGCCCGGTATGGAGATTGATGCGCAGCAGTTGCCCGGTGGCGTGACCTTGGCCGTGGTCCACCAGCGCCTGATCGGCCCGGCGGGCCTGCTCGGCCAGACCCGTTCCGGCACGGCGGGCGCCCCGCAGGGCGGCCACCAGGACGGTGGCGGCGAGAGCAGCAGCGAGATCGTGGCCCATGGGGTCGGTCACCGACAAATGCAGGATGTCGCGGTCGAGGGCGTAGTCGAAGGTGTCTCCGCTGAGGTCTGCGGAAGGTTCCAGATTTCCGCACAGTGTGAACTGCGCGGCCTCACACGACAGTGACTGAGGCAGCAGCTGGTACTGGATCTCTGCCGCAAGGGTGGGAGGCCTGGTGCGTTTGCCCCACGTGTAGAGGTCGTGAAACGCCCGTTGGCGATCACGACGTAGGCCAGGACGTGGGCGGCTTCCCCGACTGCTTGCAGGACGCTCTCGTCGGGGTGGGCCGGCAGAATGATTTCCAGGAGACCGATCGCATCTCCTCGGTTGGTGACCGGAGTGATCACCCTGTGTCCCTCAGCGGTCGCTTCTTGATACATCCGCTGGGTGCGAATCACCTGGTCGTAAACGCTGCCGGGCATGGGGATGCGTTCCACTTCTCGGCCGACATTCGTGGCAGCGGTGGTGGAAAGTCGCGCCACCGCCCTGCCGGTCAGGTCCACGATCAAGAACGAGACCTGTGTGGCCTCGAAACGCCGCCGCAGATCCTCCGCGAACACATCGACGGCCTCCACCGGTGCCGCTGTTTCCGCCGCCGTCAGCAACTGGGGAAGGCCGTTCGGCACAGGCGCCATGGCCACGGCCCCTTCCTCGAGTATCAGGACGCACACGGCGAAGACCGGGCGCTCCGGCGGACCGCCGGTCGATGTCGGGAGCTCACCGGTGCGCCAGCTGCTTCTGGCATCGGTCCGGATGCGTCAGGTCATCACCTGTTTCTCGCATCTGCTCGCTCCGCACTCTCCATGCTGGCCCCAACCAGATGGTTTGTCCTGCGAGGGCGTAGAGGTCTGCTGATACGCGCTGGCAGGCGATGCCCCATACCTGGAGGCCCTGTGCACAGCTCCAGCCGTTCGCGCCTCCGCCACCTGACGTTGTGATCGCGGCCCGCGCTCCTCTCGACGCTGGAGCCCGGTACGCCCATGTCCTGCCGACTTGGCCCGAGGGTTTTCTCGAGTCGCCTTCTCACCGTTGGTCGCAGCCACCAGCGCGACTACGGCCCCGTCGATACCGTCCTGGTCATTCAGTCCCGACGAGTCGGTGCAGGTGTCGCCGCCTTCGGCGGACCACTGGCGGGCCGGCTGCCCTGACTAGGACTCGTGTGCGTCAAGCTCTCCGAGACGGGCAGTCGACCTGAGTCCCCCTCAGCCCTTATTGCGGGCCGCCCGCGCCTCTCTCCTCCTGGGCGACACCTTCTTCTCGGCCGACTCGGCTGCCGCTTTACGCTCCATCGCCTTCCTGGCCGGGGGATTCTTCGGCCCCGGCTTCCTGTCAGTGGGTTTCTCAGCTCTCGTCCTCTTCGCAGGGTGACGACGGGAGGGACGCGATGGTTCGGGCTCCTCGTCCTCCTCCACCTCCTCTTCGTCCGCCGGCTCTTCCTCCTCCTCTTCCAAGTCCTCGTCGTACCCCGGCCCTTCTTCCTCCTGATCCTCCAGCCCTTCTCCCTCGTCTTCCGCGTATGAGTCCTCGGCGTCCTCGTCCTCCACTTCTCCGTCCGGCGCGCCGGTCAGGGAAAGCATCCGTTGCTGGAGGCCCTCGCTCAGGGACGCGATACCCCGGTTGGTCACCTCGGACAAGGCATCTCGCCCAGAGGTCAACAGCTCTCCGCGGACTTGCTCGCTGAGCTGGGCGAACTGCGGATTCTCGGAGAGCCTCTTGAGTCCCCCGTCGATCAGAGTCTTGGGTTCGAGCGATTTACCGGCAGCAACGGCAAGGACGCTCAGGGCGAGCTTCCCCTGCCTCGTCCTGCCAATGACGTATCCGGCAGCGAGTGCAGCCACGAGAGCGGCTCTGGTGGTGGTGTCCATAACGGTGCGCCTCACACGGTTGCGATCGGCGACGGTCGGGCAACAGCGCTCAGACCCGGGAGTTTCGCTCGTGTACCCGCCGATCGGCGGCCCCACTTCCAATTGTGCGCGGGATGTGTACGGGCGCCACACAGGGAGCCGCCCGCTGAACGGCGGGGAAGCCCAAGGACGATCGACGGCCGACTGCTGGGCATGCATGCTCAGGCCAGCGGCTGGCATTCCCGGTAGTCCCCGCAGAACCGCGCCAGTAGCGCCTGCTGTCGGACCTTCCGCTCACGCATAAGCCCCGAAACGACGGAGCGCCCCGGCCGGCCGAAGCCGGTCGAGGCGCTGAGTCGCAGGTCAGAGGCAGTTTCCCCTCCCTGCACCAGGTAGGCCGTGTGGGACTCGAACCCACAACCAACGGATTAAAAGTCCGCTGCTCTGACCAATTGAGCTAACGGCCCCTGATGGATCACCCCCGAGCATAGCTTCCCCGGGCCCGGCAGCCGATCGGGTATCGGGTGCCGGGCCCTGTCGGAACCGGTCGGGCCAGGTCAGTCCGAGGATTCGGCCCTGCTCGTGCGCTTGTGATCCGGGACGGCCGGCTTGAGGAACCAGTGGCGGGCCGACACCAGCCACCAGACGGCCGCGAAGCCGAGCACCACCAGGACTGCCAGGGGCGCGTAGTTGAAGCTCTCCCAGGTCACCGGGGACACCTGGGGCAGCATGAAGAGCACCGTGATCACCCCGACCCAGGTCACCGCGACGATCCCGATGGGCCGGGACCAGCGTCCCAGGTGCCAGGGGCCCCGGACGAAGTCGTCGCCCCGCAGCAGCCTGAGCAGGGTCGGGATGACGTAGGCGATGTAGAGGCCGATGACCGCGATGGACGTCACGGCGGCGTATGCGGTCACGTTGATCAGGTACGGGAGCCCGAGGGCCAGGGCGCCCAGCGCGGCCAGCCAGACGGCCGCGACGGGGGTACGGGTGCGGGGGCTGACCGTGTGCCAGACGCGGGAGAAGGGCAGTGCCCCGTCGCGCGAGAAGGCATAGATCATGCGGCTGTTGGCGGTCACCGACGCCATCCCGCAGAACAGCTGCGCGCCGATCACGACGAGCAGCAGGAGCTTGCCCGTGGTGGCCCCCAGCGCGTCCAGGAGGATCTGCGCCGGCGGGGCTCCCGTCGGGGAGTTCAGGGCGCCGTCGTAGGACTGGATGGCGAAGGTGAAGCCCAGCAGGAGCACGAACCCGGCGATCCAGGACGTCCAGATGGACTGCACGATGCCGCGCGGTCCCGCCACGGCCGCGTCGTGGGTCTCCTCCGTCATGTGGGCGGAGGCGTCGTAGCCGGTGAAGGTGTACTGCGCCATCAGCAGGCCGATCATCACGACGTAGAAGCCGCTGCCCCAGCCGGTGTTGTTGACGAACTCGGTGAAGACGTACGACGCCGACTGGTGCGAGTCCGGTACGAAGGTGAGCGCGCCCACGATGACGGCGACCCCGACCACGTGCCACCACACGCTGACGTTGTTGAGGACGGCGACGATGCCCACGCCGAAGGTGTTCAGCAGGCCGTGCAGGATCAGGATCGCCGCGAAGAGCAGGATCGTACGGCCGGGTGTGACCTCGAAGCCGAACTGGAGGTTCAGATAGGCCCCGAGGAAGGACGCGGCCCCGAAGTCGATGCCGGCGGTGACGGCGACCTGGCCGAGCACGTTGAACCAGCCGGCGAACCACGCCCAGGCCGCGGCCGAGCGGGGCGGGGCGAGCCGGTGGGCCCAGAAGTACAGGCCCGCGGACGTCGGGTACGCCGAACAGATCTCGGCCATCGCCAGACCGACGAACAGTGTCATCAGCCCGACGCCGACCCATCCCCAGGTGATGACGGCGGGCCCGCCGGTGTTCATGCCGAACAGATACAGCGTCAGGCAGCCGGACAGCACCGAGATGATCGTGAACGAGACGGCGTAGTTGGAGAAGGCGGACATCCGGCGGGCGAGCACCTGGGTGTAGCCGAGTTCGGCCAGCCGTTCCTCGTCGGAGAGTGCGGCCGGAGGGGTCTCGAGAGCATCGGGTGGCGGCTCGGCGGCCACCGCTTCGTCGTTTGTCATGCCCCCAGCGATGCCCTCGGGGGCTCGCCGGAAACGCCGCAGGGCCCGTACGGCACCGAAGTGCCGTACGGGCCCTGCGAATCAGGCGGTCAGCGACGGTCAGCCGTTGCGCTTCCAGCGCGGCTTGTCGTCGCGGCGGCCGAAGGTGCCGGTGCCGGTACCCGTGCCGGTGCCACCGCGGTGGTCGTCACGACGGCCGGTCGGGCGGTCGGTGCCACCGGAGCGGAAGCCGCCCGAGGGACGGTCGTCACGACGGTCGCGGTTGAACGGACGGTCGCTTCCGCCGGAGCGGAAGCCGCCCGAGGGGCGCTCGTCACGACGGTCGCGGTTGAACGCCGGACGGTCGTTGTCACGACGCTCGAACGAACGGCCACCACGGTCGCCGCCACGGTCGTCACGACGGTCGCCACCGGCGCGGAAGCCACCGGACGGACGGTCGTCACGACGCTCGCCGCCGCCGGAGCGGAAGCCGCCCGAGGGGCGCTCGTCACGACGGTCGCGGTTGAACGCCGGACGGTCGTTGTCACGACGCTCGAACGAACGGCCACCACGGTCGCCGCCACGGTCGTCACGACGGTCGCCACCGGCGCGGAAGCCACCGGACGGACGGTCGCTGCTGCCGCGGAACGACGGACGGTCGTTGCTGCCGCGGTAGCCGGTCCCGCCGGAGGGGCGGCCACTGCGCTCGCCGGTACGGTCGTTGCCGCCGCGGTATCCGCCACGGTCGCCACCGCGGTCGTCACGGCGGCCGTAGTTGCCCCGGTCGTCGCGACGGTCCTCGCGGACGGCCGGCTGCTGCTCGGGGACGGACACGGCTGCGACGAGCGCGGCCTCGGCCTCGGCGGCCACCTCGGCCACCGCCGCCTCCGGGTCGTCGCCCCGCTCGCGGGCGGCACGGGCGACCAGGCGGTCGGCCTCCTCGCGCAGCTCGACGGCACGGCGCTGGACCCGCTCCAGCTGCTTGGTGAGGTCGGCGGCCTCGCGCTCGGCCTGCTTGGCCGCGTTGTTCGCGGAGTCGGCCTGGACCTCGGTCAGCGAACGGGCACCGGTGATCTCGGCGACCTCGGGCTCGAAGACGCCCGCGCCCTGCACGATGTGGCGCGAGGCGTCGACGCCCGCGTCCTCCATGAGGCGGAAGATCTGACGGCGCTGGTGCGGAAGCGCCAGCGACACGACGACACCGGACTTGCCGGCACGGGCGGTACGGCCCGAGCGGTGCAGGTAGTCCTTGTGGTCGCCGGCCGGGTCCACGTTCAGGACGAGGTCGATGCCGTCGACGTGGATGCCGCGGGCGGCGACGTCGGTGGCGACGAGGGCGTTGACGTAGCCCTTCTTGAAGTCCTCGAGGACGCGGGTACGGGCGCCCTGCGTCATGCCGCCGTGCAGCGCGTCGGCCTTCACACCGGACTCGATGAGCTGCTCGGCGATGCGGTCGGCGCCCAGCTGGGTGCGGACGAAGATGATCGTGCGGCCCTTGCGGGCGGCGATCGCGGCCGTGACCGGCGCCTTGTCCTTCGGCTTCACGACGAGGACGTGGTGCGACATGGTCGAGACGTTGCCCTGGGCGCTGTCGACCTCGTGGGTGACCGGGTTGGTCAGGTAGCGCTTGACGAGCGTGCCGATCTCGTTCTCCATCGTGGCGGAGAAGAGCATGCGCTGGCCGCCACCGGGGATCTGGTCGAGCAGCTCGGTGACCTCGGGCAGGAAGCCCAGGTCCGACATCTGGTCGGCCTCGTCGAGAACCGCGACCTGGACGTTCGCCAGGGAGCAGGCGCCACGGTTGATGATGTCGCGCAGCCGGCCCGGGGTGGCGACGAGGACGTCGACACCGCGCTCCAGCGCGTAGATCTGGTTGCTCATCGACGTACCGCCGCAGACGACCTTCATCTTCAGGCCGAGCACGTCGCCGTAGGGCTGCAGCGCGTCCGCGACCTGCATCGCGAGCTCACGGGTGGGCGTGAGGATGATCGCGCGGGGCTTCTTCTTCTCGGTGTGACCGCCGGCCAGCGCGGCCAGGGTCGGCAGACCGAAGGAGAGCGTCTTGCCGGAGCCGGTACGGCCACGGCCGAGGATGTCCTTGCCGGCCAGGGCGTCCGGAATGGTCGCGGCCTGGATCGGGAAGGGGGCCGTCACACCGTTCTGCGCGAGCTTGCGGACGATGCCGTCGGGCAGTCCGAGCGAGGCGAACGTGATGCTGGGCTCGGCGTCCTCGGCGGTCTCCTCGGAGGCGGCCTCCTCGGAGAGCTCCGCTACGGGAACCTCCTCGACGGGGCTCTCGGCGACCGGGGTCTCGTCGGCTGCTGCGGGGGCCTGGGCCACCACGGCCTCGGCGGCCTGGACGACCTCGATGTTCTCGACGTCGTTCTCGGGCATGACGGTGTGGTCAGAACTGGAAATTGACATGCGAAATGCGAAACCTTCCGGAGTCTCGGCACGCGCCCGTAACTCCGTGTTTTCGCAATTTCGACCGCCTCAATGCGGTCCAGCCACGGCAAGGGAGAGTACGCGCCACACGGCGCTCTTCTGTGTCGGCGCCGGGCATAGGATCAAACGATCTACTACCATACGCACCCTCCCCCCATTCGCGCAAACCGGGTCGGCCGCGAACCGGCTCACACGGGCGCGACCTGCGGTGATACCCGCGGAGTCGGCCCCACCTCGGCCCGCCCCGGCGCCCTCATGGAACCGGTACGGAACTGCGCGGCGGCCGGCGACGCGGAGGGCGGGTCCGGCGGCGGCGAGGGCTCCGGGTCGGGCGAGGACCCGGGCTCCTCGGGGGTGACCGGCACAGGGGGCGGCTCACCCGGACCGGGAGCGCTGGGCTCCGCGGTGGGCAGCGGACCACCCCGGGTCGGTTCCGGGGTGCCGGGGGCGCCGGGCACCGGGCGGGCCTTCTCGGGGCCGTCCGAGGGAACCCGGCCGGAGGGCTTGCCGTCCGGCTTCCGGGAGGCGCCCCGGTCCCGGTCGGACTGCGCCTCGGCACGGCCCGCGCCGGAGCCCGACCGGCTGGTCCCGGGCACGGTGCCGCCGTCCGGGAGGGCCGACGCACCCTTCTGGCCGGCGGACCTCGAAGGCGAGGGCTTCCCGGCGTCGTCTCCGACGCTCACACAGCCTGTGGACGCGGCGATCGTCAGCGCGGTGACGGCTGCCCAGCGGACGCGGGCGGACAACTGGCGCACGGGGTGGCACCTCCGGGGAGGAGAGAGACGGCGGGACGGGAGAGCGATGTGTCCAACTCCCCTGCCCCTGCCGGGGACACGCCCGGACACAACACCCGCACACGCCCCGCCCGGCCGGACCCCGCCGCGCGGAGCCTCAGAAGCCCCCCGCCAGTTCCGCGCCGAGGAACACCGCCCCGAGCCCCACCAGCAGGGACACCACCACATTGGCCCCCGCCAGGAAGCCACGGCCCGTCTCGGCCAGCCGCAGGGTCTCGTACGAGAACGTCGAGTACGTCGTCAGCGCCCCGCACAGGCCGGTCCCGAGAAGCGCGTGGAGGGGGGTGGACACCGTCGCTCCCGTGAGCACCCCGAGCACCAGGCTGCCCGCCGCGTTGACGGTGAAGGTCCCCCACGGGAAGACGTACGGCAGCCCGGCGCCGTGCCGGGCCTGCACCGCACGGTCCGTCAGATAGCGCAGCGGCGCGCCGACGGCACCCCCGAGCGCGACCAGCAGCCAGCTCACGACGCCCGCCGCCCGTCCAGCAGTGCCCGGGTGGACACGGCACCCGCCCACACCGCGCCGAGCGCCGCGACGGCCGTCGCGGCCGCGTACGCCATCGCCGTCGCCACTTCCTGACGCACCAGCAGCTTCGACACGTCTGCGGCGTAGGTCGAGAACGTGGTGAACCCGCCGAGCACCCCGACCCCCAGGAACGGCCGCACCAGCGGATGCGCCGCCCCGTCCCGCTCCGCGAGCAGCACCATCAGAACGCCGATCAGGGCGCAGCCCGTCACGTTGACCCCGAAGACGGTCCAGGGGAACGCCCCTTCGGCGACCGGCCAGGCCAGGGAGGCCGCGTACCGTGCCGTGGCCCCCAGGGCGCCACCCGCGGCGATCACGGCGAGGACCCGCCACCGGCCGGCCCCCGCGGTCTCGGCGCGCTGCGCCGGTACGGAGAGATCGACGTCCGGGTCGACGGACGGCCGGCCCGGCGGCGGCTCCCGGGTACTCACCCGTACCCCAGCTCGTGCAGCCGCTCGTCGTCGATGCCGAAGTGGTGGGCGATCTCGTGGACCACGGTGATCTCCGTCTCGGCGACCACGTCCTCGCGGGTCTCGCACATCCGCAGCGTCGGCCCTCGGTAGATGGTGATCCGGTCCGGCAGCACCCCCGCGTACCACTCGCCGCGCTCGGTGAGCGGTGTGCCCTCGTAGAGGCCCAGCAGCTCCCGGTCCTCGGGGTCCTCCGGCTCCTCCTCCACGAACACCGCGACGTTGTCCATCAGCCGCATCAGCTCCGGCGGGACCCGGTCAAGAGCCAGACTCACCAGCTCTTCGAACTCCTCGCGCGTCATCTCCAGCACCCCGCCATTGTCACGTACACAGGGGAGGAACGGGCAGCCCGGGCGTCCGCCCCGGCCACCCTCCCGGCCCACACCTC
>NZ_MAPV01000267.1 GCF_001700505.1 Streptomyces mutomycini | reverse complement strand
GGGTGGGGGCGATGCCGGTGAGGGGGAGCGGGAAGGTCATGTCCCGGGCGTCGGCCGATAACGGGTGGGTGAGGGTACCCGCATACGGCGTTGAGGTGAGGCTGGGCCCGGGGTAACACCGACGCACGATGTTCGGCAAGCTCAACGGCAGAAGCCGCCAGACCTAGTTGTCGACCGTCACCTCATACATGTTGATTCACGGCAGCCTGCGAACGTGGGGGGGGCAGACACGCGGTCACGTGTGCGTGGACTGGTGGCCGAGGCTGCCGTACTCGGCGGCGCGTCAGCAGGTGGGCATTCAGGTCCTTGAAGATGGAACGTATTCCGCCCAGACCGTTTTCCCCGGGCCGACGCGGTCCCGAACACCCCAGCGGGTGGCGAGGGCTGTGACGAGGACAAGGCCACGGCCGTGGTCAACGTCCGGGGCACCGACGGCAGGGGCAGGGCGGGCGGGGTGAGTGTCGGACACCTCGATTTGGATGACCCCCCGCTCGTGGTCGCAGTGAAGACGAAGGCCGAAGTCCCGGCCGGGTACGCGACCGTGCAGGACGGCGTTTGCAGTGAGCTCGGCGACGATGATCGTGACTGCGTCGTGGTCGTCTGTTCCGCGAGGGTGCCCCCATTCGACGAGCTGAAGCGCGGCAAGCAGGCGTGCGAGGCGCGCTCCGCGCCGCGTGGCGGAGAACCGCTGGACAAACACGCCCGAGGGGGAGATGGGGGGTTCAGTGCGCAAGGCTGGCATGCGGACCAGGCTGGTCGAGGCGTGTGGGCCGGCAGTAGGCACGGGACCGATACAGATCGACTTGTACCGGTGCACGCACTGGACTGGGAGAGTCACGGTACGTAACCATCAATCCAGGGGTTGGTGTGGCGCAACGCGGACGACGCAGTTTGCACGGGTGGGCCCCGCAGGTGGGCTCGGCACAGGGAGAGGCGGCCGCGAATGGCTACGGACAACGGCGGTATCAGGAGCGGTGGCGGAAGCGGGGGCGAGCCGGAGTCGTCCGACGGCCTCAAGACATTCGGGGCGGTACTCAAGGCGCTGCGGGACGAAGCGCGCCTGACACAGGAGCAGTTCGCACCTCTCGTGCAGTACTCGGCGGCGTACATTGCCAAGATCGAGCAGGGTAAACGGTTCCCGCCGAGGGACCTGCTGGACCGCTCGGAGGAGGTACTGGGCGCTACAGCGGCACGCGTGCTGGGGGCAGCGGCAAGAAGCCTGACGCGGAAGGTGGGGTTGGCGTCGTGGTTCTTGCAGTGGGCGGCCATCGAGGAGGACGCAATCTCGCTCTTCTCCTACGAATCCAGCGTGATTCCAGGCCTCCTGCAACCTGAGCCGTATATCCGCGCGCTCTTCGACCGGCGCTTGCCGCCCCTCGCAGAGGAGCAGTTCGAGCATCAGGTCACCGCCCGCCTGGAGCGGCAGCGTCTCTTGGCAGCGCGGCCTAACACAACGTTCAGCTTCATCATCGAACAGGCGCTGCTGGAGCGCCGCATGGCGGGCGCCGAGGTTACGCGGACACTCATCGACCACCTGCTCGCAGCAGGTCGCTTGCGGAACGTGGAGATTCAGGTTATGCCGCTGATCCAGGAGGACCACTCAGGCTTTGAGGGTCCGCTCTCCCTGGCTGAGACTGCAGAGAACCGGTGGGTGGGATACGTCGAGGCCCACGACAGCAGCATGCTGATCACCGACCCAAAAGTCGCAAGCGCCATGCTTCAGCGCTATGGCAAAATGCGCTCGCAGGCTCTGAGTCATCAAGCCACCACGGGTCTGCTGGAGCAGATGCGAGGAGCGCCATGAGCACCACCGAACTTGCTTGGTTCAAGAGCAGCTACAGCGGTGGCGGCGGCGGCAACTGCGTCGAGATCGCCGTCGGCCCTGAAGGCGTACTGGTCCGAGACTCGAAGGACACGCACGGGAAGGCTCTGAATGTCTCTCCGCGCGCTTGGACCGCCTTCACAGTACTTGCTGCCGACTCGCACTCCTGAGGGAGGAAGCGTGCGCAGGTTCACCCAGTGACCCCGGCCCATGCTGCGGAGCGCGTCTGGAGGCGCACCCCATGAGGCCGCTTCCCGGGGAAGGTTAGCCCGCAGCCCGCGTTGCCGCAGTGAGCATGAACGTGACGTCGTCGTGTCGGCCGGCCCCGTTTAGCGCTGCAGCGACGTTCAAGACCGCCTGCCTGTCTGTCCGTTCTGCAACATTGATCAGTATTGCCTCCGCGGCATCGTGCAAACCGGCCGTGCGGCAGGAGCGGACAGCCACCAAGATATCCGCGGCCGAGTAGGACGTGCCCGCCTGCCAGAGCAGGAAGCCAGCGTCCCGCTTCTGGCCATCGGCCAGGTATCGGGCCACCACTCCAGTCTCGGACCAGCTGAGTTCCGCCGCGTCTGCGGGGTGCCGGTCCCCCTCGACTCGGGGGACCGGCACCCCGGCGCGTTCCTGGGAGATCGGAAATCCGTGCCGCCGGACTTGACGGCGAAGGTGACGCGCTCGCACCAGATCGGGATCCTTGACACTGCGCGAAGCCGGCCGCTGTGGCTCTGCCTGGGTGGTTGCGGTTGTGGCCGGGTAGCCCACGGAGCAGCACGCGCAGTGCTTCTTCTTGGCGTGAATACGAAGATCAAGAAGGAACTCCAGAGTGTGCGGCAGTGGGCCGCTGCCCGAGGCGTCCTTTTCCACAACGGCGTAGAAGCCACACAGAAGTGCTTCCTCAGGGATGCGGCCGCCGTTCAGATGGTTGGAGAGGGTGGTTGGCTCCTGGTGAGCGTCCCTGGCGATGTCGGCCTGTGTTCGAGTGCTGCACTCCCGGATCTCGCGCAGTGCTGTCACTAACGCCCTGTGCGCGGCGGTGATGCCAGACGGCAGCTCTTTCCATGTCCTCGGCTTCGGCGTCACGCACGGCTTCCGTTCGTCGTCAGGGCAGCGTTGATCACTAATTGTGTGCCACACGGGCGGATTTCGGCAGCGCATGGATGTTTTCCATAACCCCTCGAAAGCTTGCAGAACCTGGCGTGATGGGGCGTCAAGCAGCAAGAGTGGTGGAGTCAGCGAGGGGTGCCAGAGGACTGGCATTCGGGACTGTCGTGCATCTGACGTAGCTGGGGGCTGTGGATGACTTTGCCGTCGTGGGAGAACGAGAAGCTGGGCACGATGAAGAGGGCCGCGTTGTGGCTGGTCAATGTTGTGCAGGAGGGCGGCACCTTCACCAAGGAGGACGTCAAGGGCGCCTTCCCTGGCGTCAGTCAGGCGGATCGCAGGGTGCGTGACCTGCGCGACCACGGGTGGAAGATCGATACCCACCGGGAGGATGCGAGCCTGAGCCAGCACCAGCTGCGGTTCGTCGCGGCGGGGCAGCCTGTCTGGGAGCCGGGCAAGGCCACCAAGAGCAGCTCGGTCATCACGGACACTCAGCGGCGGACGACTTTGACCCGTGACGGCAACCGCTGCCGGTCATGCGGGATCACGCCTGGGCAGACCTACTCCGGAACCTTCGAGACCGCGCAGATCGACATTGCCCGCCGGAAGGTGAAGCTGCCCAACGGCACCTCGTCGGTGCAGCTCATCGCAGAATGCAATCGCTGCCGCGTGGGCGGCCGCACTCTGGAAGCAGATCTCGCTGACGTGCTCGAACGCGTCCAGAAGCTCGGCGGACTGCAGTTGCAGACTCTCAAGGACTGGGTCTCGGCTGACGAACGTGAGTTCAGCGTCGTGGAGCGGGTGTGGGCGGACTACCGCACGCTGCCGGCGGAGGCGCGTGACAAGGTCCGCGAGTCCCTTGGCCTGCCCCCCGCCTGAGTTCCATCCGTAGAGCCGGGGTGGGGCTGCTGCCGGCAGCAGCCCCACCCCTGAGCCCAGTCAGACCCTTCGCCAGCCAGAGGAGAACGAGCTGTGATCAAGAACGACGGAGACTTCGGCTTGCCGCCGTACGCCGCCAAGAACCGGGATGTCGTGGAGCAGCGTCTCAGCGACGTATCTGCCGGCACTGGACTTCAGGAGACCCTGACGATCGAGTGGCGGACGAAGCCGCAGGTAGTGCAGGTCATCGACATGCCGGTGAACTCGCTCTATTACAACCCGGGGACTCACCGGATCAGGGCACAGCGCAGCTACGACCCCCAGCTTGACCGCCGGCTTGATGAGGACCCCTGGAGTGACGACAGCCAGAAGTACCTTCAGCACCTGCTCCAAGCGGAACCTTCTGACCCGTCTAAGAGAGACAAGGATTTCGACGCACTGAAGCAGAGCCTTGCTGACTTCAAGCAGAATGAGCCGGGGCTCATCACCCGCGAAGGCATCCTGGTTAACGGCAACACCAGGGCGGCAGCCCTGCGCGAGCTGGGCGTCGAAAACATCCGAGTGGCTGTACTGCCGGACTCCTGCACCTGGGCAGACATCAACAGGGTCGAACTTTCCCTTCAGCTCCGCCATGACACCCGGCGGCCTTATTCGTACATCAACAGGCTCCTCACGATCGATGAGCAGGTGGAATCGGGCCGCCCGCTCAAGGAGGTCGCTCGGGACTTCCGCATCAGGGAATCGACAGCTGAACAGGACCTCTGGGTGCTCGCCTGCCTCCGGGATCTGAGCGACAGGTCTTCGGCCGGCGACGTGCATCTGCGGCTACTGGACTTTGAGGACGCACAGGAGAGGCTTCGAGAGGTGCACCGCGCCTTCGCTAAGGAATCGAAGGCTGATGCGCAGAAGGCCGAGCTGCTCAAGGAGAACCGTCTAGCCGCCATCGTGATGAACTTCTCCAAGACTGACGTCCGTCTCATCGAAGCTGATTTCCGTGGCCGCTACTTGGAGCACCGGCTGCCAGACGAACTGAAGGCGGCTCCTGCTGCGCCCCCCGCGCGTGTGATCCCCGGCATCAACCGTGCTGTTAAGGCCGAGGTGCCCCAGGTGGCTGCGGCTCGTGCCTTCACTGACTCGGTGCTCCGCGCGAAGGCGGTAGTCCGGGCGAAGGAGAAGGTGCCTTCGGCCCAGCTGGATGCGGCCACGTCTGTTTTCGAAGCGGCGCACAAGGCGGTCGAGGACGCACTTGAGCCTGCTGGCAAGGATGCTCGTGTCCGCAAGCGCAAGCAGGCGGCCCCCGATCGCCTCAACGATGCCTGCCAGGACATCGAACAGTGCATCACTGACATGGTGCTGGCGAGCGCATCCCGCAGCTTGGACGAGGAGGCACTGGACGAGGCAGTTCTCAAGTTGAAGGCCACCCTGAAGAAGTTGGCCCAGGCCACCACGCAAACCATCGAAGTGCCCGGCGAGGGCGTCGAGTGGCTGCGTGACGCGGTTCGGCAGGGACAGGCGTGACCATGACGGCTGCGGAATCATCCTTGCATCTCGGCCTTGATGTCACGCGGACCAAAGCTGTGCTGCGTGCGAGCGAACAGTGCCGCAGCGACCTGAACCGGCTTGCAGCCAGATTCCCCGGCGGGCTGCGCGACCGCCTTGCCCTTGAGCTGACTCTCGATGACTTCCTGGTCGGCATCGACGTCCTTGCTGACTGGCCGCACCCCGAGTCCGTTGTCTGGACGGATGAGCTGAGCGCGCTGGTCGGAGAAGTACTTGATGATGCCGATCGAGCGGAACAACAACTTCAGGCACCTCGCTCGGACGCGGTGTGGGATGCCAGTGCCGTGCAATCGGCCCTGGGGCCGACGTGGCGTGCCGACCTCACGGAGTTTCAACGCCGGGACATCGGACGGCTGCTGTCACTGCAGCACGGGGCCAACTTCAGCGTTCCTGGAGCTGGAAAGACCCGGGTCGGGCTGGCGGTGTACGCAGCCATGCGTGAACGCGGCGAAGTCCGTCGGCTCTTGGTTGTAAGCCCGAAATCCGCCTACGAGGCGTGGCTCACTGAGAGCGAGCTGTGCTTCAAGGAGCCTCCGCTGACTGCTGTCATGGGGAAAACCCCCGACGGTATGGCCGAGATCCTGGTTGTCAACTATGAGCGTCTCGACAGGTCGCTCGCCTCGCTGGCGACCTGGCTGAGGGGCGCGCCTTCCATGATCATTCTTGATGAAGCGCATCGGATGAAGCTCGGGGCTCAGGGAAAGTACGGAAGTGCCTGCATGGCGCTTGGACCGCTGACCCGGCGACGTCTCATTCTCACGGGAACTCCGGCTCCGAACGGGGCTCGCGATCTGGAGAACCTGCTGTCGTTTGTCTGGCCGGGGCATGGCCGGAGAGTGGTCACACAGGCTGTCGCAGGTGGTGATCTTGCCTACGCAAGCTCGGTACTGAGGCCTTTGTTCACGCGGACGACGAAGAAGGAGCTGGGGCTGCCCCCGTTCGAGACGCGCATCCGGCGCCTGAAGATGCCGGAGCTGCATCGTGAGGTGTACGACGCCTTGGTGGGGCGATTCACCACAAGGGCGGAGGCGTCGCGTGATGACTTCGACGCCCTGGGCAAGGCGATGCTTCGCCTTCTCATGGCAGCCACTAGTCCAGCACTGCTTATCGAGGGCGGAAGCCGTTATGAGCCGCTGACTTACCAGGTCCCGCCGCTGGAAGTGCCTCAGGGCGAGTCGCTGTATGCCCTCATGGGGAACCTTCCAGCGCACGAACTTTCTCCCAAGTACAAAGAGGCCCTGAATATTGTCGCGACGAATGCCGCGATGGGTCGGAAGACCCTGGTCTGGACGACCTTCGTGCGCAGTATCACGACCATGGAGAGCCTGTTCGAGGCGTATCAGCCCGCCGTGGTGCATGGTGGCACTCCCGACCGGGAGGAGCAGATCAGGCGCTTTCGCGAGGATCCTGACTGCCATGTTCTCCTGTCCAATCCCGCCACCCTCGGGGAAGGAATCAGTCTGCACCATGTCTGCCACGACGCTGTGTACGTTGATCGTGACTTCATGGCGGGTCGGTTCCTTCAGAGTCTGGACCGTATTCACCGGCTCGGACTGGCGCCTGGTACTCAGACCCGCGTCACCGTGCTCGCGGTCGAGGGCACGATTGATGAAGTGGTGGCGATGAGGCTGGAGGAGAAGCTCGAATTCATGGGGCGGATCCTCGATGACCCGTCTGTGCAGCAGTTGGGGGATCTTGAGGATGAGCCGTCCGGAGCGGCAGGCATGGATATGGCGGATGTCCGCGCGTTGCTGAAGCATGTCGATGCCGTCGCTGGCCACTGAGTCCACGCGCCGCGCGGCGCTTCGCTGGCTCAGGGAGTTGCGGGTGGCTGGGGTGCCGCGGGTACGGGTGCTCTTTGCGAACCATCCATGCTACGCGGATCTCACGCCGGCGCAGTACGCCGAAGGCTTCTCGTGGCTCAGGCGTATGGGCATGGTGACTGCGGCGGGGCGGCCTGTCGTGGAGGTAAACGATGGCGAGTTGTGGGATGACGTAGCAGTAGGCGCAGTTCCTCGCGTGCTGTGGAGCCAGGCTGCTGAAGACGCGAAGAGGGTCGTCGGAGCGGCTGGCGAACAGGCGCTGCTTCGGCTCTTACGGCAGGGCGGAGTGCCGCACGTCAGGCATGTGGCTGCGGAGTCAGACGCCTACGGATACGACATAGAGGCAGCCCGGTCCGTGTCTGAACGCGCACACATTGAGGTCAAGGCCACCACAGACCCGACCCGTCTGGTGGTTCACCTGACGCGTCATGAGTACGAGGTCATGGCGGCGGATGCCGATTGGTGTCTGGCCGCAGTTCTAGTCGGCAGTGACGGGAGCGCGGCGAGCGTCGCCACTGTGGACCGAGGGTGGCTCCACTCGGCTGTTCCTACGGACCAGGGCAGGGGCGGCCGCTGGGAGTCAGCGCGGTTGACGGTTCCGGCTTCCGCCCTGACGCCGGGACTGGCTACGGAGGCGGGGGCGCTGCTGCCCGAAGGGCTGCTGCCGAGCGCTCCCGTCTGGGCCTTCCAGTCGTCACCCTTGGCCTCTGCCTGAGCCAGGACCAGACGCTCGGACGCCTGCTGAGCTGTCAGATGACGCGAAACGGAGCGGATTGGAGCGCTTGTTCGAATACACTGTCGATTGCCAAGTCGTCCGCCCCCGCAGTGTCGGCTTGCCTCGACGCCTTGCTTGAGGGCGGCGATATGGGGCCGGTGCTTCTCGGGCCTACGCCTTGCGGTCCGAGGCCCGGGTAGGCTCTGCGCGTATCGCGTCTCATACTTTGAGCCGAAGCGGTTGCTCGCGGGCTTGGGTGCTCGGCCCGCGTGTGGGTTCGCCTCGACGCGACACCTGCTTTCTGTGTCAGCCAACCGTACGAAGAGGAGCCTGAGCCGATGGGCCTCCAGTCCCACCAGGAGGACCCGATGGGTCCCAGTGATGACGTGCTGACCTCGATCGAGATCTGCGCGGGGGCCGGAGGGCAGGCTATCGGCCTTCATCAGGCTGGTTTTAAACACCTTGCGCTTGTGGAAATCGATCCGCATGCTGCGGAGACCCTTCGGAGCAACATTCGCAGCCTGAAGGAGTGGAGCTGGGAAAGGGAATACTGTGACGTCATTTCTGGCGACGTTAACGATTTCTCTCCCATTCCCTTCGGTGAGGGTCGTGAATCCGATGTGAAAAAGGGTCAAGCGCACCTCGGGAAGCCGCTCGCTCGGGGAGATCTTGACCTCCTTGCTGGCGGCGTGCCGTGCCCCCCGTTCTCGCATGCCGGAAAGCAGCTAGGGAAGGATGATGAGCGAGATCTCTTCCCGCGGATTCTTGAGCTAGCTGATGAGCTTCACCCTAAAGCGGTAATGATTGAGAACGTTCGCGGTATCAAAGACGCGAAATTTGAAGACTATCGCACATACATTGAGGCACGCCTTCAGGGGGGCTGGGCCAAGCATCCCGTCACGGGCATCACCGGGAACTTCGACGGGCTCGGCTATGAGGTCTGTGAGTGGGAAGTGCTTGAGGCCAGTGATTTTGGTGTGCCTCAGCTGCGTCCAAGGGCGGTCCTTGTGGCTATCCGCAAGGATGTGCTGGATGACATTAAATTTGTGTGGCCCACCGCTACAGGAAGCCCTAGGAGTGCCTTCCGTGCGCTTGAGGAGTCCATGGACCTCAGGTATGCGCCATATCTTAAAATGAGTGGAGATGTGGCCCGCCTGGCAAAGCAGCGGCTTGATCAGTGGAAGGAGAAGGCGCAAAAGGCCGAGAATAGAAAAGACTTCGGTGTTGCGCCCACGCTGGTTGGCGGTTCGAAAAAGCATGGCGGTGCCGACCTCGGCCCGAGTCGCGCGAAGGCAGCCTGGGCGCTTCTGGGTGTCTCGGGGGTTGGTGTCGCCAACTCGCACGACGAGAGCGTGAAGAAGAAGAGTCAGGACAGGGACCTGTTCCGGGAGACCGGGCCTATGCTCACAGTCGAGCAGGCCGCGATTATTCAGGGGTTCCCGGACAACTGGAAATTCTCTGGCGGTAAGACGGCACAGTACCGGCAGGTCGGCAACGCTTTCCCGCCGCCTGTCGCGGCCGCAGTGGGCAAAGCGATCGCGGATGTGCTGCGCGCTGCCCATGAGCGCGACCGTCGCAAGTCTGGCCCCGAAGGCGTTCTACCCGGTCAGGTCTCGTCGGCGTTCGCGGACAGTATCGACGATCGTGAGAGCGCACGCGCCTGAGTCCTGGTGCTCCCAGAAGCGCAGAACCAGCCAGCCCGCCTCGGCGAGGCGTTTGTCGGTATCGCGGTCCCGGGCCATATTCCGGGCGACTTTGTCTGACCAGTAGCCGGGGTTGGTCTTGGGGGCGACGTAGTGCTCGGGGCAGCCGTGCCAGTAGCAGCCGTCGATGAATACGGCCACCTTCGTCGGACGGAAGACCAAGTCTGCCGTCCGGCGAAGGTCCGGCAACGGTCTGGCAGCGACCCGGTATCGCAGGCCGTTTGCGTGCACGAGCCTCCGGATGAGCCGCTCCGGCTGCGTATCGCGGCTGCGAATTGCCTGCATGTTCCTCCTGCGCGCCGCAGAAGAGGCCCACGAACCGTTTGGCGGGGTCCAGTCTGTGGGCTCAGGCACCGGAGTCACTCCAGAATCATTGTCATGGCACTTCAATAGTGGCTTCCCCGCGACGGGACGAGTCGACGGCCCGGAAGCGAACGTAGGGTACCGACTTCCCTGCGGCGCTGGCGGCTGGGATGAATGCCGCTGCCAGCACCACCTTGGCCGGATCGATACTGCGGCCAGTGACGAGACGTGCCGGATTACCGAGATCAGGGTCGACTACCGGGTACAGCAGCACGGCTCCGCGGCGCGGCCGATGGAGCTGAGACGCGAACGGGTCGTCATCGCTGAGCGGGCGAATGCCGGCTATGCGCTCAGCGGACTGTCGGTGGGCCACACCCGAGATGCGGTTGAACACGCCGCGCGCGTTCCGCTGGCGCTGTACCAGGGTGATGGGCTGACTTCCGACGATGCTGGCTGCAAAGCTTGTCGGTCCGGAAGTCTGGGGAAGGATCAACGTCCAGTCTTCGGTAGCACAGCCAGCTTCGCTGGCGTCCCTGAGATAGGCCAGGTGCGGAGCGAAGAGGTCTGGCCGGCCCCAGGCAAGGCTGCTCATGATGCCGAGCAGCTGGGCGTGGCTGAGGACCGCTGTTTTGGCTGGGTAGCGGGTGAACCCGCCCCGGTCATCGTCGGCGAGAGTGACGAACACGGCAATGTCCTGGCTCAGGGCCTCAAGGGCAGGCCGCCAGATCTCCGTATTCTGCCGCAGCTCCGCCGCCCCCGTCGGGTACGCAGTCGGCTCCACCCACTGCCCCGGTGACCGGATCTCCACCAGCTCCGCGTTGAACATCTTGTTGCGGGCCGCCGGCTTGAGCCACGACAGGTGCTGCGACACCAGCGGCGGGATCTGGGCCGGGGTGACCTGGGGCTTGCCGTCCACCAGGGTGGCGTAGCGGGTGAGCTGGGTGCGGAAGGTCTCCTCGTCGCGGCAGATCGCCTCGAACGCCTCGTACAGGTCGACCGTCTTCTTCTTGCCCAGCGGCTCCTCGCGGCCGATGTAGAGGCGGACCAGGTCGCGGTACCCGGGGCGGAAGCCGAACCAGCGGCCCATCTGCATCAGGGTGTCGGCCTGCTGGGTCCGGCGCCGGTAGTACGTGACCGTCAGGCCCTCCACCGTGAAGCCACGGGAAAGCTTCGTGCCGCCGACCAGGATCTTCCAGACGTGCGGGGTGCGGTCGAAGTCGAGGTCGGGCTGCTCGTAGTCCCGTTCGGTGTCACCGTTGACGATGATGACCGGCTGGCCGCCCGAGTTGATGAGCTGGCGGGCACGCGAGACGTACGGCTTGAGCTCGGTGTACGAGGCAGGGGTGGGCAGTTCCTCGTCGGCGTACCGCCCGAAGTCGGCGTCCAGCAGAGCGGCGAGCCGTGCATGGCCCTCCTGTCCGGTGTAAGCGGACTGGTGCCACATGGTGTTGATGCGCAGCGCGAGCTCCGCGTGCTCTGCCATGCGGACCGACTCGTGAACGAGCATTGTGTGGTGACGGAACGGGCCCTCGGGTACGCCGCGATCCGCCCGGTAGAGCTTCAGTGCGCCGGTCAGGACGAACGAGTCCAGTGCCTCCTGGAGACGGTCACCGGAGTCTGCGTAGACCCCGCGTACATGCGTCTCCTCGGCGGTGCCCTCGGAGTCGAGGTCGTGGAAGTCCTGCACTCCCATGTAGCCGGTCGGGCGGGGGAGCGAGATCAGGAAGTCCTTCGGGAAGATGTCCTCCTCGTCGCCGGGGTCGACGAAGACGTTGGCGAACGGCGTCGCCGTGTAGCCGACGTACTGGGCGCGGGGGAGGAGGCCGAGGAGCTGGCAGATCTGTCCGTTGATCGCCTTCCGGTCGACCTTCCCGCCCTCCCACTTCTTCGGGTCCGTCGTGTTGACCGATGCCTGGTCGGACTCGTCGTCGATGATCAGAGTCGGGATCTCCGAGAGGATCGGTCCGATCTTCTTCAAATCCTTGATCAGTTTGTCCAGTACGGACTTGTTCTTCTTCACGACCATCACGCGTGCCGCGGCATGGTGCAGGTTGGCAGGGTCGTGCAGCGGCTGGGTACGGATCTGCTTCTCGAACTCCAGAGCACGGATTCCGTTGGACAGGCTCTTGTAGTCGTCGTCCCGTGTGGTGAGACGCTCGATGTCGAAGGACCCGAATGTGGAGGGGCGGCCGCCGTGACTGACGAACTTCGCGGGCCAGTCCTCGTCATCCTGGTAGTCGATGCCGATCAGCGCGTCCGCGTCCGACGGATCGGCGCCGCGCAGGATGTTGTCCCGTCCTATCAGCTCCATGTCCAGGCGGCGCTGGGTCTGGCCGCGGAGAAGGTTCAGCGTGCCGCCGAGGACGATGACCAGGCGGTAGCCCGCGTCGATGGCCTTCGCCGTGACACCCGTGAAGTTGGCCGTCTTGCCTGACTGGACATAGCCGACGACCAGCCCCCGCGCCCCGTACGCCTCGGTGCGCGTGGGGTCCGAGAGGCGCTCGACCACTGCGTGGCTTGCCTCGTCGAGGCTTGAGACGGCCGCGTCCGACCAGCCCTTGCGGCGCAGTAGTTGTTCGTAGGAGTTCCAGTAGAAGGAGCGGGCCGCCGCCATGTCACGGGAGTACCAGGACGTGAACTCCCTGCTGATGACCGTCGCGCCGGGCTCCTTGAAGACCGGTACGGCATGGTCGAGGACCTTGCGCAGGTCGGCGCCGAAGCCGAGGCGGTTGAAGGTGTCCGTGCGGCGGGCGTCGGTGCGGGGCGGTGCGGTGGACCAGTCGGCCTGTTCGGCGAGGTCCCAGGAGGTCAGGGTGCGGTGCCAGAGCGCGGTGAGCTCGTCCCCGGGGCCTGCGGCCGCTATCCGGTCGTGGAAGTGGCCGAGGGCGGTGTCGGTCGGCTCGTCGGTGTCCGAGAGCACGAAGGCCAGCTTCGCGAACGGCTTCGGCCCCCGCCGCATGGCGGCCAGGACATCGCCGTGCAGGTTGAGGAGGTGATCGGTCATGGTGGGTGCGGCTTCCTGCGAGGACCGGTGGGGGCGGGGCTGTCAGCGGGACAGTTCGCAGCGGGCCGCCGTGACGAGGACGGTGTTCCACAGGGCGATCTTGTCGGCGCGTACGGCCGTGACCCGTGACTTCTGGAAGATCTCCTCGACCATGAGGTAGAGCATGCTCTTCACGACCGGAGCGTCGTTGAGGCCGCCCCTGCGCCCGCCGTTGAAAGCCGGCCGGTACATCTTGTTCAGCCTGATCTCGCGTTCGTCGCGGTCGAGTTCGAAGAACAGGTCCGGCCCCAGGGAGGCCCAGCGGAACGTGATCGGGTCCTCTCCCTTCAGCTCCGGCAGCTCGTCCCGGAGCGCCCGCCGCAGTTTCGGATCGAGGCCCTTGCCCGCGGGGATGACCGCGTCGCGGGTCACTTCGGTGGTCCGCTTGGCGGCTTCCCGGTACGTCGTCTGAGCCTCCTGGACGTACTCCGTGAAGGTGCGGCCCGCTGTGTCCGTCGCCTGCTCCAGCCCTCGCGCGAAGGCCGGAGTCACCGTCACGCCGTCCTTCTTCACCGTGAGGCTGAAGACGTCGTTCGGCGCGGCCGGCAGGTCGATCGCGATGCGGGCGAGCGCGAGGTGGCCCTCCGGGCTGCGGGTGCTGTTCCAGCCGCCCGCCTGGACGAGACGGTCGTTGCGGTAGATGTAGAAGCCCTGCCGCTCGGCGAGCGAGCCGATTCCCCGGAAGCTGACCAGCGGGGATTTCGGCGGCCAGATGTGCGCGGTCAGAGCCACCTCGCCGACGCCTTCGACAGAGGCGGTGTACGTCCGCGGGTAGCCGGCCCGGCCGGGAAGCCGGTAGCCGAACGGGTCGATCGGCTCGACTCCGCGGTGGTCGAGCTCCTCCTTGGTCGCCACGTCCTCGACGACGATGTCGACGTTGAAGGCGTCGCCGGCCAGGAAGCGGTGCAGGTGGAGCCCGAGGTGGGTCTCCAACTTCTCGATCGTGTCGTTCAGATAGCGGTCGGCCTGCCCGGAGGTGACCGTGTCGAATGCCCGCACCTTGTCCCAGCGGACGATCGTGCCGTGCCATTCGATCAGCCCGTCGTAACGGTCGACGAGGTCCTGGCAGTACCCGGGGTCCACGATGTCGCAGGTGAAATCCGCCTGGGCGCGGGCCGTCAGCCACCGGCGGCCGGTGGACGGGCTGCGCCGGGTGCGGCTGATCACTGTGAGGGAGTCGGCATGCGAGAGGGACGCGGCTTTGAGGCCCGCTCCGAAGTGGCCGAGCGCGCTCTCGCCGTAGTCCTGCCGGCCGCCCACAGTCATCGCGGTGTCGAGAGCTTCGTCGTTCATGCCACGCCCGTCGTCGACGACCAGGAGGCTGACCAGCCGGTCCTCGTTCCGCAGGAAGCTGATGACGACGTTGCGAGCACCCGCGTCGATGGAGTTGTCGACGAGGTCGGCGATCGCCGCCTCGAAGCCGTACCCCTGATGCGTCAGCGATTCGACGTAACGGGCGGCGGGAGGCAGCCGCTTGCTTCCGGCCGTCGGGATCTCGTACTGCCAGTCCGAGGACGGCTGGTAGGGCGGCATGGTTTCCTCGCACAGACGGAACGGGGCCTGTGTGGGGTGGGCGGCCCGGAGCTGGTTGTTGAATGTGATCGTATTGCAAAGGTGCGACATAGGGGAATCCCCGGTGAATTCAGCCAACGGCTGGTATTCGAAAGGAACTTCAGAGCCCTTACCTCCCCACGCTCCCCT
>NZ_MAPV01000266.1 GCF_001700505.1 Streptomyces mutomycini | reverse complement strand
CCTGGGGGCCGTCGCCCGGTCGGACCGCGGTCCGCGTGCCCCGGCCCCCAGGATGCGGGTGGTCCGGCTGTCCTGGCCGACGTCTCCGCTCTCCCGCGCTCCGCTCACGGGCGTTACGCCGTCCGCGGGCACCTCGTCCCGGGCCGGGGCCACCGGTTCCGGGGGCGCCTCCAGGGCCCGTACGCGTGCCGCCTGGTCCGTCACCGCGGCCGACAGCGGCCCGGGCAGCCAGCCGCCCTTGGCGAGGCCCGCCGCGCCCTCCAGCGCAAGCTCCGCGGCCACCGATCCCGCGCCGGGCCGGTCGTCCGGGTCCTTCGCCAGGCAGCTCGCGATCAGCGCGCGCAACCCGCCGGGCACGCCGTCGAGTTCGGCCGGTCCGTGCGCGATCCGTTCCGCCGCCTCCTCCACGGGCCCGGCGGCGAGCGGGGTCGCCCCGGTCGCCGCGTACGCCAGCAGCAGGCCGAGGACGAACAGGTCGGACGCCGGGCCGGGTTCCTCGCCCTCGACCTGTTCGGGGGTGAGGTAGCCGAGTCGCACCGACAACTGCCCGCCCTCGCGGGCCTCGGCGGAGGCCGCGGCGCCCAGGGGCCCGAACGCGGTGAGCCGGGGGCCGTCCTCGGCCAGCAGCACCGTCTCCGGCGCCAGCCCCTGGAGCACGGCTCCGGTGGCGTGCACCCGGGAGAGCGTCTCGGCCAGGCCCGCGCCCAGTATCCGTACGGCACGCTCGGGCAGCGGACCGGCGAGGCCGATCGCCTCGGCGAGCGTCACCGCGGGCACATAGGCCGTGGCCGTCCACAGCCCGTCGTCCTCCGGAGAGGCGAGCGGCGGCTGCACCCAGCCACCGGCCAGCCGCTCGGCGGTGCGGGCCTCGGACCGGAAACGGCGCCCGAAGGCGGGTACGGAGGCGAGGGCGGGCCGGGCCGCCGTGACCACGACGACTTCCTCACTGTCCGAGCTCCGGGTCAGGTAGTGCACGGCGCTCGCGCTCTCGCGGAAGCGTGCCAGCGCGGTGTACGGGCCGAAGCGGCGTGGATCGTCCTGACGCAGCGCCTCCATGGCGCACCCCCCTTGTGACCGTGCCCTCGGCACCTGCCGCCGATCTTACGGGCGAGGGTGCGGGAGAGAGGCTCAGGACCCGCTTCGGGAGCTGTTCCAGGGCCACTTGGGGGTGAAGCGCTCACGGCCGTCGGGGACGTACTCGTACACCCAGCCGCGCTGCAGCCCGAGCCGCTTCGAGTAGCCCGCCGGGGCGCGCCGGTAGGCGTGGACGGTGTCGGGGCCGCCGTCGGCGTCCGGCACCGGGACCTCGTACCACTTGGGGGGATGGCCGGTCGGCCCGAGCAGGACTGGCAGCACCCGGCCGTCCAGGGGGCCGCCGCGGAAGGGCGTGTTCTCGCTTTTCACCCGGCCAGTGTCACCCAGGACCCCTCAGCCGGGCGGCAGCAGGTGCGCCGCGTGCCCCGCCACCGGGATGATCAGCGTCGCGAGCCGCCCGGCGGGGCCGTCGGAGGTCTCCTGGCTCAGCAGCTCCGCCACCACCGCCTCCGTCTCCTCGTCCGAGGCCGCGGTGGCCGCGAGCAGGGCCATCAGATGGTCGACGAGCCAGGCCCGCAGGTCGGCGGCCTGCGGCTGCTTCTCCTCGTCCAGCCAGATCAGGGACGCCGCCTCGACGGCGGCGATCCAGGTGCGCACCATCATCCGCAGCCGGGGCCCCGCGGGCTTCTGGCCCGGACCGTTGCCACGGCCGAGGTGGAGCAGGATCTGCTCGGCCGCGGACCGGCGTACGCCGTCCACGATCGTCGTGGTGCGCGAGGTCTCCGCCACGCTGCCGCCGCGCAGCAACGCGCTGAAGCCGGCGTCGTGCTGGTCGACGAAGCCGAGGTAACGGTCCAGGACCCGGCTGACCCGCTCGGTGGGCGGGCCGGCGGCGGGTTCCGCGAAGCAGAGCGTGAGCTGGTCGGCGGCCGATCCGAGGGCGGCCTCGTACAACTGCTGCCTGCCGCCCGGGAAGTAGCGGTAGACCAGCGGACGGGAGACCCCGGCCGCCGCCGCCACCTCGTCGATCGAGACGTCGTCCGGTGCCCGGTGGGCGAAGAGGGAGAGTGCCGCGCCCAGCAGTTGGGCGCGGCGCTCCTCGACACCGAGCCGTCGGTATGCGCGGGCCGGCGGTGCTGCGGGTGCGGAGGTCATACTCCGAAGCCTAAGCGCTCCCTCCGGAAGGGGGCGCGGCCTCAGGCCAGCAGACCGGAGCTCTTCCACAGCCTGCGCCCCACCCCGCCCAGCACCCCGATGTCGTCGAAGAAGTCCGTGAGCCGCTTCGCCCCCGTCTGCATGACCTCGGCCCGGTGGCCGCTCGCCTTCACCTGGGCGACGGCCTCGTGGCGGTCCAGTCCGACGTTCTCGTACACCTGCGGGTTGACGAAGCACACGGAGAAGACGCGCGCCGCCTCGCCGCAGTTCAGCCTGGTCATACGCCGTTCCCAGGCGGGGGCGGTCACCATCTGGCGGCGCAGCTCCTCACGTGCGTAGCGCACGTGGCGGGCCTCCTCGACGACGTGGATGCGGGTCACTCCGCGTACGAGCGACTGGACGCGCTCGTCGGGGAAGGTGAGCCGCTGCATCCAGTCCAGGATCTCCTCACCGAGCAGGGTCGCGGCGAACGAACCGGGCGTGGTGGAGATGGTCTTCAGTACCCGCGCCAGGTTGTGGTAGCGCCGGGGGACCGGGTAGCTGGGTGCCCCGCCCCACTCGATCATGCGGGCGAACATCATCGAGTGCCGGCACTCGTCGGCGATCTCGGTGAGGGCGTAGCGGACGTGCTTGCTCGTCACGGACTTGTCGTAGATGTGGCGGACGAGCAGCTGCATGAGGATGATCTCGAACCAGATGCCGAGCGAGGCCAGCGACGCCGCCTCGTGGCGTGCCAGCTCCATGCGCTGGTCCTCCGGCATCTTCCGCCAGAGCGGGGTGTCGTAGAGGGAGACCAGCTCGGGGGGCCAGAACCACTTGCCTTCCTCGACGGGGGAGGCCCAGTCGAGTTCGGTGTCCGGGTCGAAGGAGTGCTTGGCCGAGGCCTCGAGCAGACGGGCCGCGACCTGCTCCCGGTCCTTGAGCGGGCCGAGCGCGTCACGCAGCGCCTGGATGTCCTCGTCGGTCACTGTCGTCATGGCTGTGGGCCCCTCGCACATGGGTTACCGGCGGTCGTTTCTCTGCTCACCGAGTATGAGACTGCTTGTCAGCAAGGCAGTCAATCCCCTGTGCGCGACTTGTTGACTCCACGTCTACCAACGTGTGAACCTGCCAACTGACGTCAGCACCACGGAACATACGATCCTCGCCGCGCGAAGGAGCTCTCCGTGTCGACACACGACCTCTACATCACCCCGCCCCCGGCGCCGACGTGGCAGGTCCCTGCTACAGGAGCCGCGCGTTTCAACTGGGACTACGACGACGGCCGTGAACGCCTCCTCGCCCTGTACCAGAAGGGCAAGGACAAGCAGTGGGACGGCAACAAGCGCATCGACTGGAGTCTGGAGGTCGACCCCGCCGATCCGCTCGGCACCCCGGACGAGGCACTCCCGCTCCACGGGACGCCGCACTGGGCGAAGATGACCGACCGGGACCGTGGTGAGCTGCGCAAGCACTACACATCCTGGCAGTTCAGCCAGTTCCTGCACGGTGAGCAGGGCGCCATGGTCTGCGCCGCCCGCATCGTGGAGTCGGTCCCCGACCTGGACGCGAAGTTCTACTCAGCGACCCAGACGATGGACGAGGCGCGGCACGCGGAGATCTACGGCCGCTTCCTGCACGAGAAGATCGGAATGCTCTACCCGGTCAACGACAACCTCCAGGGGCTGCTCGGCGACACCCTGCGCGACTCCCGCTGGGACATGCCCTACCTCGGCATGCAGGTCCTCATCGAAGGGCTGGCACTCGCCGCGTTCGGCATGATCCGGGACACCACGACCAAGCCGCTGCCGAAGCAGATACTCGCCTACGTCATGCAGGACGAGGCCCGCCACGTGGCCTTCGGGCGGATGGCGCTGCGCGACTACTACAAGCAGCTGGGCGACGCCGAACTGCGGGAGCGCGAGGACTTCGTCATCGAGGGGTGCTACCTGATGCGCGACCGCCTCAGCGGCGTCGAGGTCCTGGAGAACTTCGGCATCGGCAAGCAGGAGGCCAAGGAGCTCTCCGAGCACTCGGAGTACCTGCAGCTCTTCCGGAAGCTGCTGTTCAGCCGGATCGTCCCCTGTGTCAAGGACATCGGCCTCTGGGGCACGCGGCTCCAGAAGGCCTACGTCGACATGGGCGTCTTCGAGCTGGGCGACTCGAACCTGGACCTTCTGATGGCCCAGGACGAGGAGATAGCCGAGCAACTGGACCGGGACCGCTTCGCCGTGGAGGAGCAGGCGCGGGTCGCGGAGGTCGCGGAGGCGGTCGCGGAGGGCGGTGGCCGGGGCGCGCGAGCCCAGTACGGTCCGGACGAAAGACCCTAGTTCTCCTCGGGGATCTCGATGGTCCTGCCGTTCTCGTCGATGGTCCGGGTGTTCCAGTAGGTGTACCACTTGTCGTCCACCCGCTCAGGAACCTTGCCCTCCGGGTAGCGGGCGTAGCCCTTGGGCGGCTCCTCGCCGTCGGGCACGCAGGCACTGCCGGCGCTCCCCACGGCCAGGACCGGGTACTCGTCGTTCCCGCACACGGCGTCCTGGATGGAGCAGGCGCTGGTGAGCACGGCGACCGTGACGCCGGCCAGGGCGAGCCCGAGCGTGGTGCGGAGTCTGTTGGCGGTGCGCATGGTGGGGCTCTCCTCTGGTGTGTTGCTGACGGGTCCAGCCTGCCGTGGCCGGAGAGGATGATCATGAGCACGCATACTCATATCCGGTGTACGTACCGAGTGTGCGGGCCGGAGTATGGGGAGCATGAACTCCCGTCCTGGTAAAGCTGATTCAGCAGCGGCGCGCCGCAGTCTCGAAGCGCTCGCGCTCGGTGACGCCTTCGGGGAGCGCTGGTTCCCGCTCTTCCGGCCGCCCCGGCAGGCGTACGCCGAGGTGCGGGCGCGCCGCACCCCGCACGAGCCCGTGTGGCACTGGACCGACGACACCGCGCTGGCGCTCGCCCTGCAACGGGTCCTCGACGAGTACGGGCAGGTGGTACAGGACCGCCTCGCCCTGTACTACGCCCTGGCGTTCGAGGCGGACCGGGCCCGTGGGTACGGGCACGGCATGCCCGGCCTCGCCGGGCGACTGGCGCACCCTGGCCCCCGGGCTGTTCGAGGGCGGAAGCCTGGGCAACGGCGCCGCGATGCGCGTCGCGCCGCTCGGGGCCCGCTTCCACGCGGACATCGGCCACGCCGCGGACCAGGCCCGGCTCTCGGCGGAGGTCACCCACTCCCATCCGGAAGGTGTGGCCGGCGCGGTGGCGGTGGCTGTCGCGGCGGCGCTCTCGGTGCGTGGGGAGTTCACGCTGGACGCAGTCGCCGCGCGCACGCCCGAGGGGCTGGTGAGGGAGGGCGTGCTCCGCGCCGCTGAGGTGCCGTTCACCACGGAGCCCTGGAAGGCCGCCGACCTCCTGGGCAACGGGCAGCGGATCAGGGCCGACGACACGGTGCCGTTCGCGCTGTGGACCGCGGCCCGGCACCCGGGCGACCTGGAGCAGGCGCTGTGGGCGCCGGCCGAGGGGTTCGGCGACGTGGACACGACCTGTGCCATCACCGGGGGCGTGGTCGGGGCGGCGACCGGGATCGAGGGGGTCCCCGCCGAGTGGCGCCTGCGACGGGAACCGCTGAGCTGACGGGGCGAATCCTCCGGCCCGCAGGTGATGGCCCGTAAAACGAACTCCTGTTCGCGTCGGTGACGTAACGTGAGCGCATGAGCATGCCACCGCAGGGTCCGTACGGGCCGCCTCCGACTCCGCACGGTCCCTACGGGCAGCAGCCCCAG
>NZ_MAPV01000265.1 GCF_001700505.1 Streptomyces mutomycini | reverse complement strand
CCCGGGAACAGGCGGCCCCGGACCGCTGCGGCGTACGCTCCGCGACCGGGGCCGCCTGTTCCCGGGCGAGTCTGGCCGCCTCGGAGGGCGGGAGGCCCGTCGTGGTCAGCGCGCACATCCGCTCCAGCCGTGCGAAGTCCTCCGACGTCCACCTCCGGTGCTTGCCACCGGTGTGCGGAACGGGACCGAGGCCGTACCGCCGGACCCACGAGCGCACCGTCGTCGGGGCCACCCCCAGCCGTCTGGCGACCTCGCCGGTCGTCAGACCGCCGCCCTGTCGTCCGGGTCCGTCGCCGGTCATCACATTTCCACCGTACGACGCATGAACGACGCATGTTGCCCGCGTCGGTCGTGCCCCCAAAACTGGTGGTACGCGGGCATGAGGTGCCCCCGGGGAGGATCGCCCCGCGTCACGCACACCCCGTTCCGGCAGGAGAACGAGACGATGGACACGATCAGCCGTCCGGCCGAGGACACAGCCACCGCCGGGAGGAACACCGCGGCGGACGATGAGCTCACGCGGTCGTTCGCGGCTGCCGACGAGCGCGCCTTCACCGCTGTCTACGCGCGGTGGCGCCCTTTGGTCCACACCCTGGCGAGCCGTTCACTGGGCGACGCGCAGGAGGCGGAGGACGTCACGCAACAGGTCTTCCTCGCAGCATGGCTCGGACGGGCCCGATACCGGCCCGAGAGCGGGCCGCTCGGCGCATGGATCGTCGGTATCGCCCGCCGCAAGACCTTCGACGCACTGGCGGCCAGGGCTCGGAGGGCGAGGCTTACAGAAGCCGCTGCCCGCACGCTCGCCGTGACGCCGCCGCACAGGGCGGGCGCTCCCCCCGAGACGGCCCTTGACCGTGTGCTTCTCTCCGGGGAGCTTGTACGGCTCCCCGGCCCGCAGCGGGAGGTTCTGCGCATGACGTTCTACGAGGACCTCACACAGGCCCAGATCGCGGAACGCACCGGTATCCCGCTCGGCACCGTCAAGAGCCATGCCCGACGGGGTCTGCACCAGCTGCGCGACCGGATCGGGGCGGACCGTGCCGCCGCTGTCTCCTCGTGGTGAGCGGTCGACAGCGATCCGATCCAGCGACAGCGGTCCGATTCAGCAGGCGGGCGAACACGGAAGGGCGGCTCGCGGTGCAGCAACAGGAAGGTGCGCCACTGCGAGACAACCGTGGCGGTGGGAGATTCCGCACGCTGCGTACGCACTCCCTGCTGCTGCCTGTCGGCCGGTTGCCGGTTCGTCCGCGTTGTGCACCGCCGTCACGGTTCCGGCCTGTCGCAGGCTCCGTGACGGCCTGTCGCGACTTCTCAGGACGGCGGCATCAGCACCGTATCGACGAGTTGGACTGTCGCGTTCTTCGTCTGCAGGTCACCACAGAGGATCTTCGCCGAGTCGTTCACCTTGAAGTTCTCCCCGGACCCTGACGTCGTCAGCTGACCACCCTGGAGGGTTGTGAACGTGCCGCCGGGGAGATCTTCGACCGTGACCTTCTCATCGACCACGTGGTAGGTGAGGAGGTTCTTCAGCGCCTCCTTGTCGTTGAGAAGCTTGTCGAGGTCTGCCTGCGGGATCTTGTCGAAGGCGTCGTCGGTGGGTGCGAACACGGTGATGTTCTCGGCGCCGTTCAACGTGTCGACAAGGCCGGCCGCTTCTACGGCGGCGGTCAGGGTCGAGAGTTCCGGATTGTTGGACGCCGCGGTCGCGACCGGATCGTCGGCCATGCCGGCGGCACTCGCCTGGCCACTGGCCGGCAACGACGCACAGGCGGGCCCGAAGGGCTCCGCCGCGGAGTCTGCCTGCGCGGCAGGGGCGGCGGCGACGAGAGCGAGGGGGACGAGGAGCGCTCCGGCTCCGGTGAGAGCGGCACCCTTGAAGCGGCGGTTGATGGTCATGACCTTCACCTTTGCTGAGAGGGGCGACGGGCTCCTGGAGCGGCCCGCCACATCTGTTACTTCGCTCTGAGCACCCGCTTTGGATGACACCATTCCCGGTGTCCCGCCCCGGGAGACGGCAGCCACCTCGACCGCAGCCGCGGATCGCACGCCGGCCGGCGCGAGCCGAGCACAGACACGGGTGTGCGGGCGCGCGGTCACAGCAGCTGAGGTCCGCGAGGGTACGACTGCCTCGGGAGTCCCCTCCGCGGCACGACGGCAGCCCAACACCCCGTCCCCCGTACCTCGCAGGCGAAGTGGCACTGGCGGGCAGTGGCAGTAACCGACCCGGACCGGCCTGGCATCACGCAGCCCTGCAACCTGATCATCTACTAGACTGAAGGCCACGCACGTGGACATGTACCTCGGAGGCGAACATATGGTCCACGTTCCATGGACCGGACGCACGACCGCGCCGGCTGCGCCCATGCCCGTCCTCGGCGTGGCCCGACCCGGAGTCTGAGCGGATGTCTCACTCGCTGATACCCCGTGACAAGGGGAACCTGCCCGCGCTCACCGCACCACCGCTGATCCGTCTCGACGCGTACGTGGCCGAGGACGGTTCGACGGTGGTCAACGGCCATCTGCTGGAGATGGGCGGCAGGCGCCCGCCCAACGAGGCGATTCTCGACGCCGTAGCCATGTTCGCCCGCACCCTGGGGGCCCCGGTGGCGGCGACCGTCATCGACCGCAGCGTGCGGCAGGTGGCGCGGCTTCGGGTGCATCCCGACGGCTCCAGCCGGACCATCGCCGAGGAGGAGGACCTGCCCCCCGGGCGCGAGCGGACCACCGCGGAGGAGGAGGCGTTTCCTCCGCTCGCCCGCGTCGAGCGGATCATCGGGCACGCGCGGCGCGAGGAACTGCACGCCGCGTTCGTCCTCGCCAGCGCATTGCGGGAGCATCTGACGCTGCGCCGGGGTGCGGAGGACGAACTGTCGCTGGAGGCCAGGGCGATCGAGGCGTACATCGCCTATCTCCGCGGCGACTACACGGTCTCCACCGGGCTCGCGCTGACCGTCGCGCGCATCCGCTGCAGCAGCGATCTGAACCGGGCCGTGCCCGAGGTGGCCCGTGCAACCGCGGCGTGGCAACGAATGCGGGACGAGGGCCAGGTAGCGACCCGGGGGCAGGAACTGCTGCACATGTGGGAGCGGTTGTCGGCTGAGGGCCTCTTGCGGGAACCGTCCCACCACGCCATGGCCCAGGCGGTGCGGAGCCGGATCGAACGGGGCAGCCAGTACGTGGAAGGACCGGCCCCGGCCCCCGCAGCGGCACTGACGGCGACTCAGAACCGGCCCGCCCCCGAGGACGTACCCCTCAAGCCAACCCGCAGGGGGCTGCGTCGCTTCACCAGACGGCCGGGCCGGTCAGACGGCTGAACCGGACTCCACCCCCGGGCCAATGGCGGATACACCACGCCCGGCCATCGAAACACCTCGTCGGACACGCCGTGTTACAGGGCGCTATCCGTGCGCGCGGCCAGGTCGTCGGCGTCAGCGAGGACCCGGGGCGCAGCAGCGCGTACGCGTGTTCGCTGCGCGCCCCGAGGTGCGACGTGGTCAGCCGAGGCACACCATGAGAACGCACACCTCCGTCGGTGACGCCGATATCAATGCGGGGTCGGTACGGGGCGCGTCCGGTTGCATGCTGTCGGCGGTCGCGGGCGCCGGCGGTTGCTCCGTGGTCGCGTCGGAGCGCTCGGCCGTGTCGTCGGCAGACGGGGCGATGCTCTGCGGCTGCGGGGTCGGTGGCGCAGCCGGAGGGGGAACCGCGGCGGCAGCCGGCCGAGCGGCCGTCGGCGCGGTGTGTGGCGGGGCCTCCAGGGACTGTTGTCGCGGAGTGTTGGTCGCCGGCTGCTGCGGCTGCCGCTGAGAAGCGGTCTCCGAGGACCGGTGAGAGCGCTGGGTGGTGGCTGGTGTGGAAGCCGCAGGGTTCGGCTCAGGGGCCCGCTCCTCCGCAGTGCCCATACTCCGCTGGTCCGGCACCGTGGCCGCCTGCGCCCGTTCCGTCGACTGCTCGTTCATCATGGCGACGGTCAGGCCGCCTCCGACAATCGCGAAGGCGCTCGCGACCGATGCGCGGCGCTTGTTCTTCTTCCAGCGGGCCAGTTGGCGACGGCGTGCCGCCCTCCCCTGCTGCGCGGGCGACGGGCTCTCGACGTCGGCGGCGAGGGTGTGCGGGTTCGCGCCGGAATCAGCATTGGGCTCGGCCTCGTAGTCCAGTGGTCTGTCGTGCCACGTGCCGGCGATCGTGGATTCCTGCGGGGCAGTCGTGGCCGCTGCCCCGCCCGTCATCGCCAGGGTGGCACCGGTGCGGCCGACGGTGACGGGCGGGGCGATGTCCGGGGCGTAGGCGCCACACCCGGGACACACCAGGGCGCCGTTGAGATGCCGGCGGCACGAGGAGCAGTAATCCATATCAGGTCTTCTGGTCTTCCTGGGCGAACTGCGCCGCCGGCCCGCCTGGGCCGCAGCCTGGTCATGTCTCGTATGAGGGAACGAGCAGCCAGCCACGCTAACGAGGCTTTCGCAAGGCTGTGTGCAGCCTGTGTGATGCTCCTGCGCGGATTCCTTCAGCGACGACGGAAGAGGGACGTCTCCACGCCGAGTTCACCTGCCCGTAGTCGCCCGGGCTACGGACCTCCGCCGTCGGCCCGCGGGCGCATGCCGGGCCGCAGTACAGGACGCGCAGCAGCTCGCGGCCTGGCCGGCAAACCCTCCCCGGTGAATACTCGTGCGGGAGCAGACCGTCAGGTGCGGTCACTCCCTTCACCCGAATCCCCTTGGAGCAAGCCGACAGCATCCGACCGGGCGGGAGATGTGGCAGCGTCACGAAAGTCTGGCCCCGTGCCGCAGCCAGGCGGTTCAGCTCTCTCTTCCTCGCAGGGCTCCGGGGCCACGGCTTGTCAACGTTCCTGGTGCCTTGCTTCATGGAAGGCGAACGGCGGTTGGTGCGGTTGTCGAAGCAGGAGCACAGTTCGCGCTGCCATGAGGGGAGTTCGATCTCTGGCAGTACGTGGGGCTGATGCTGATCACGGCGGGAACGCTGGCCGGGTCCTGGCCTGGGCGACGTTGGTCGTATCACTCGACGATGCTGCTCGGGGCCGCGTCGGGAGTGCTGCCGGTAGTGGCCGGGATCGACATCCTGCCGCATGCGCTTCACGAGGCGATCGCGGCGGGGCTGGGTGGTGCCGGTCACCGTACTGACGGCTCTCATGCTTGCCTCGGCGGGACGCCTGATACACAAGCGGGTGAGCCGGGGCGTCTTGTGAGTGCCGGGCCAGCGGTGGCACTCGTGCTGCACCGACTGGTGGAGGGCATGACGGTGGTCCTGCTGGCCTCAGTGCCCGTGATGGTCGCGCTGGTTGTGCACTCCGTCAGTGAAGGGCTCGTGCCAACGGCGGTCCTGGATGCGCGGAGCCGACGGCACCTACCCCCGTGGCTGATCGCCGCCTGCCTGAGCCAGCTCGTGTGCAGCTGGATCACCGAGATGGCTCCCGCTCCGGAGTGGGTGCATGCGCTGCTGCTGGCAGCGGTCGCGGCGGTGCTGCTACGGGCGCGAGCACGGCCCTGGCGCCGGGCCAGCGCCATGGCCTGACCTGGGAGTTGGCCGCGCCACCGGCGCTGCCGACGCTCGGGCCGACTGCCATCGTCACCTTGACGGCCATACTGGTCCTGCGCTGACCGCACCCCCTTCTTCCGCGACAGGCTCAGCCCGGTTCAGGAAACTCGGCCCTGGTCCGCCCGTGCCCCTCGGCCGGATGGCACGGCGGGTTCACCTCTCTGAAGGTTTCTGGACCGAACGCGATAAGACGGCCGCCGAAGGCCGGTACGGATCAGGGGCGCCCTGCTCGGGCGTCCCGACCAAGCTAGGAGCAACATGGCGAACGGTGTCGCGTTTGTGCGGCGAGACGCGAGCAACATGAGCGACTGGGATCCGGCGCTGTACTGGTATGCCCGGGCGGTGGGGAGGATGCAGCAGCGTCCGGCCACGGATCCGACCAGCTGGGTCTTCCAGGGGTGCATCCACGGCGTCCCGCCCACCATCACGGAGACAAACGAGGCCTTCAGCCAGTGTCCGCACGGTGGCTGGTTCTTCCTGCCGTGGCACCGGGGCTACCTGTGGTACTTCGAGCGGATCGTCCGGTCAACCATCAAGGAGATCGCCGCCGAGGAGAACATCACCCCCGACCCCTCAACCGGCTGGGCCCTGCCCTACTGGGACTATGCGCTGGACACGCCCACCTCGGATCCGATCGAGGACTTCACCTCACGCGCCCTTCCGGCGGCCTTCCGCAGCCCGAAAATGCCGGACGGCCCGAACGGCACCGGACTGACGGTCGACAACCCGCTCTTTCTGCCGGAGAAGCAGGCGACATCCACAGCGGACTTCTGGCAGACCCCCCACCGCAGCCCGGGCAAGAACTCGGCCTTCGAGGTCCTCCCCTACACGGACATCAATCCCTTCACCGCCATCAGCCAGACGGTCTTCGCCGCCACGCACACCCGTCAGACGGACCAGCCGAGCTTCGGCAGTGAGATCAGCTACACCTCCATGGATCACTTCCGCCGCGGCTTCGGTGAGCTGGAGAACGTCCCGCACAACCAGGTCCACGGTGGTGTCGGCGGCTGGATGGGGTCCGTGGCGGGCGCCGCCCGTGATCCGATCTTCTGGCTGCACCACAGCAACATCGACCGGCTCTGGTCGAGTTGGCTGAGCAAGGACAACCTCAACCCGGACCACACGTCCTGGCTGGACCAGACGTTCATCTTCTTCGACGAGAACGGGCAGATCCAGAAGCCCACGAGCAGGGAGTTCCTTGGCATCGATCCGCGCGACTACGGATACGAGTCGCTGACTGACGGGACGGGGACGCGGCCCGTAGTCGTGCCGCCTGCCCAGGCTCCCGGAGCGGGCGAACGGGTCCTGGCTACCGCCGCTGGCAACCCCCGGCAGCTCCTCAGCCTCCACGAGCCGACCGAGGTGTCCCTGGAACCGGCCGGCGACGTCAGCCGGGCCATGCGGTCCATGACCGCCCGTAGGGCACCCCAGACCCTGATTCTCACCGTGCACAATGTGCGCACCGACGTGCCGCCCGGATCGCCTTTCCACGTCTTCCTCAACGGCCCCAGCGGCGAACTCGACCCGGCCGGACCCTACTTCGTCGGCTGGATCTCGTTCTTCGGCGCGGCCGACGTCGACGGTGCGCTTCACGACCACGGCGGCCACGACGTGAGCTTCGATGTCACTGAGCAGGTCCTCCGCCTGCAAGAGCAGGGTCTGCTGCCGGACGGACCGGCCACCATCTCCGTCGTGCCGTCCGTCCCCCAGCCGGTGGCGGGTGCCGTCGAGGCGGCTGCACCGCAGCCAAGCTTCGAGAGCGTCAGCCTCACCACCGTGTAGCCGTCCAGCTGCCGCCGCAGCACACCCATCGGTCGGCGGCGCCCCGGCGTGCTTACTGTCGCCGGACGGGCTCGGCCGACCGGGCTGAGTCGGCTCTTGGGCCCCGCCGGGCCGCCTCGACATGGGAACGGTCGATCACCGGTGGTCAGGCCTGTGCGGCGCGGTCGGCCAAGGCCAGGCCAGGGCCGGTGAGCCGTTTCCAACCTGACGGGTGGTTGGGCGGGTAACCCGGCGGCGGGCATGAATAAAGCTCCTGGTAGATGGGCGGTTCACGACCAAGATCACCAGTCCGCCAGGAGCCGCAGGACCTCTTCGGCAGCCAGATCACCAAGCTGACGGAGCACGCCGACAAGGCCGCCGGCTGACCCTGCCGACCACTTCGTGCTGCGGGCCCGGCGTGCGCCCCGGCCCGCAGCACGCGTTTTCCTCGCTGGAGAACCGCAGGGGGTGGTTGGGCCACCGCCGGAGTCCTCTGATTCGCGAGCGAACGGCCACTGGACCGGGCCAGCCGTCCGTCCTGTCCAGCCGGGGTCGGTCCCGGATGGTCCCCAAAACGATCAAGAGGCCGTACCGGAAACCTCCGGTACGGCCTCTGATCTGCGACTCTTTCGAGTCGGGACGACAGGATTTGAACCTGCGACCCCTTGACCCCCAGTCAAGTGCGCTACCAAGCTGCGCTACGTCCCGATGCCCGTCTGACCTGGGGTTTCCCCCTGGCTGAACGCGCATGAGAACAATACCGCACTTGCACCGGTGCTTACGAACCCGTTCCCCGGGGCTTGACCTCAACCTTGGTTGAGGCCGAACGCTGGGCCGCATGACGAACACGATCCCCGAGCCGGTACACGGCTACGACGAGCTCGGCCGGCTGATGAGCCTCATGACAGGTGACGAGAAGCACGGCCCCGCCGCGACCTCCACGCTCGATGCCCTCTGGGTGCTGTACGACCGGGTGCTGCGGGTCTCACCCGAATCCGCCGGCGCCCCCGGCCGCGACCGGTTCCTGCTCTCGAAGGGGCACGGCCCCATGGCGTACTACGCCGTGCTGGCCGCGCGCGGCTTCTTCGGCGAGGAGCTGCTCACCGGCTTCGGTTCGTACGACTCACCGCTCGGGCACCACCC
Organism: Streptomyces mutomycini; assembly: GCF_001700505.1. GTDB lineage: Bacteria > Actinomycetota > Actinomycetes > Streptomycetales > Streptomycetaceae > Streptomyces > Streptomyces mutomycini. Next base: position 714 of record NZ_MAPV01000265.1, on the reverse strand, counting down.
CGACCGCCTGCTGGTGCCGGGCGCCGAGATCGGCAGCGGGTCCCTCGGACACGGCCTCCCACTCGCCGTGGGCAGTGTGCTCGGGCTGCGGGCGCAAGGGCTCGAGGACCCCCGTGTGTGGGTGCTGACCGGCGACGCGGAGCTGGACGAGGGCAGCAACCACGAGGCGATCGCCTACGCGGGACCGGCCGGGCTCGAACAGCTGCACACCGTGGTGATCGACAACGCCTCGGCGACGTATGCCAGGCCGGGCGGCATCGCGGCCAGGTTCGAGGCCGCCGGCTGGTCGGCCCGGACCGTCGACGGCCGGGACCACGAGGCGCTGTACGCCGCCTTCACCGCGCCGCACCCGGGCCGGCCGCACGCAGTGATCGCCCGCGTGGCACCGCGCCGCTGATCATCCACAACCGAACAGGACGAAGGACACACCGATGGACACCATGCGTGACCGTTTCATCTCCACCACCACCCGCCTGCTGGACGAGGACCCCCGCATCGCCCTGGTACTCGCCGAGATCAGCCGCGACGGTTTCGGCCAGGCCGAGCGGGCCCACCCGGACCGGGTGGTCAATGTCGGAATCAGGGAACAGCTGCTCATCGGCGCGGGCGCCGGGATGGCTCTGACCGGGGTGCGTCCGGTCATGCACACCTTCGCGAGCTTTCTCGTGGAGCGCCCGTTCGAGCAGGTGAAGCTGGACCTGGGGCATCAGGGGG
>NZ_MAPV01000264.1 GCF_001700505.1 Streptomyces mutomycini | reverse complement strand
GAAGCAGGCGGGTACCCGTAACCACCCTGCCCCTGAGGGGCGGCGGGGCGGTTCGGCTGGGCGTGGGAAGCGGGGCCCTGCTGGCCCTGCTGTGACGAGCTCGACGCCAAGGTCCTGCTGCGTACGCGGTACAGACCCGTGTCGAGGTCGTCCGCCTTCTCCAGGTGAACCTTGATCGGCCCCATGAAGGTGTACCGCTGCTGCTTGGCGTAGTCCCGGACGAGGCCGGACAGCTCGTCACCGAGTTGACCGGAGTACGGGCTGAGTCGTTCGTAGTCCGGGGTGCTGAGCTCGACGATGAAGTCGTTGGGCACGACCGTCCGCTCGCGGTTCCAGATCGAGGCGTTGTTGTCGCACTCGCGCTGGAGTGCTCCCGCGATCTCGACCGGCTGCACCTCGGACTTGAAGACCTTGGCGAAGGTGCCATTGACCAGACCTTCGAGACGCTGCTCGAAACGCTTCATGACTCCCATGGGGCACCTCCTCCGGTGTCGTCATCCCTGTACTGCTTACTGATCGTATCCACGCCTAGGGAAATCGGCTGGTTCCCCTTGTCTCCACAGTGGATGAGTGTCACCTCTCACACGGATCGTAGAGGTGGCCTCCTGACAGTGTCCCGCACTCCGGGTGCACTCAGGAGGAGTGGGGCCAGGCTTTCCGCGTTCCCGGTTCCCCTCCTGGGTCCGGGGAAACAACGGATGTGAATCCACCCTGTCCAGCGTGCTAATCTTCCGGATGTCGCCAGGCGCTCACACCACACGGTGAGAGAGTCTGAAAACACCACTCATGCGCGAGTGGCGGAACGGCAGACGCGCTGGCTTCAGGTGCCAGTGTCCTTAGGGACGTGGGGGTTCAAATCCCCCCTCGCGCACAACAGGCAGTCGCTTGCGACTGCCGGGTTGGTTCGACGGAACCCCCGCACCGGAGAGATCCGGGGCGGGGGTTCTTCGTTTTTTGGATCTCTGGTTCACGTCCGGCGTGGCCCTTCAGGTCCGGCCCGCCTGGAGCGGGCCCGGGCTGTTCGACTCGGGGCGCGGGTGGTGGTGTCGGACGAGTCGAGCGGGCGAGGCGCGCGTTGTGATGAAGCACGCACCTGATACGGAACTGTGGCCGAAGGGGGCTGCTGTTTCACGTGAAACGCCGGATCCGTACCGAAGGCGTCTTTCGTGCAGGTGCCTGCGAGTGTCGCTCCGCCAGGCGGCGAGACGCGCCGCAAGGGTCTTGCCTTCTCCACTCGTTCCGGCGAACCGAATCTCGCCGCCGGGGTGCTGTTGGCGCCTGGCTGCGGCGACGCCGGCGGTGACCGCATCAGATGTGGAGTTCTGGCCGGCGCCGATGTTGGTGTGACCCCGGGAGGCGGTGGTGCGTGTGTGCGTCTACAGGGGTGGGGTTTCTTCGCCCGCCGAGTTGTAGCGCAGGAGGTACTCCGCGAACTGTTCGAGATCGCCCGAGGTCCAGGTTCCGAGGCGTTCCCGGTAGGCGGCTCGCCGGCTGGCCTGCGTAGAGGCGAGAGCCTGGGTACCTGCGGCAGTGGGGTGCAGCACCTGGATGCGCTGGTCGTCCGGGTCTGGGTGGCGCTCGACCAGGCCAAGCTTCTCAAGGCTCGCAACCTGCCGGCTGACCGTTGACTTGTCGAGCATGTAGTGCGCCGCCAGGTCGGTCGCACGGCAGCCGTTCCGGTAGTCGATGTGGGCGAGCAGGGTGTACGAGACCAGCGGCAGATCCGGGTGGAGCCGAGCCGCGGCCGACCGTGCGCGGCGCGCGAAGGCGGTCAGCTCGCGCTGGATGACGTCCAGGGACTCCTCGCGTTCCCGGGGGATGTCTGCCACGTGAATCACCTTCTCGAACTTTAGTTGTATACTACAACGAGTGTGGAAGTTGTAAAAGCCAACTACTGGAGGAGTGGCCGAATGTCCGCAGGTTCGCTCTCGGCCCCCGGCTCGACCGCCGGTGAGCTGCGTCATGTGCTCAGTCATCTCGTAACGCCGTTGCTGATGTGTATCGGCATGGGACTCGCTTATCTGGGGGCCTTTCACGCCCCGGAGCCGCATGACCTGAGGGTGGATGTTGTCGGCTCGGGAGCAAGCGCGCAGGTGCTTGCACAGACCTTGCAGGACAAGGGTCACGGCGCATTGAGTGTGCGTACCGTAGCGGACCGGGACATCGCGGTGAACCACTTGAGGACGCAGCAGAGTTACGGCGCCTATGTGCCGGGCAGCAGTCCTGGGCTCATGGTGGCCAAGGCCTCGTCGGACACCAGCGCGACCGTGGTCCAGAAGGTTTTCACCGAGGTCGCCGCCGAGCAGGGCGCGCCCCTCCAGGTGACGGACGTGGCGCCCACCGCGGACGGCGATCCCACCGGACAAGGGATTTTCTTCCTGCTGGTGGCGGTCAGTATCGGGTCGTACGCGTCGGTCGCGGTGATCGGGGGTGCGGGTGCGGTGCTGGCGCTGTGGATCAGGGCCGGGCTGGCGATCGGCACCTCGCTCGTGGTGAGCGTGATTGGCGCGGCGCTCGCGGGGCCGGTCTTCGGGCTGGTGGACCACGGGCTCGGCGGACTCTGGGCGATGGCGTGGCTCTACTCGGCGGGCATCCTGCTGATCGGGGTGGGGCTGCACACCTTCCTGAAGCGGTGGACCACGCTCGGCGTGATGCTGCTCTTCGTCATGCTCAACTTCACCAGTTCCGGAGGCATCTTCCGGCCTGAACTCCAGCCGGGCCTCTTCGGATCGCTGCACTCCTTCTGGAACGGCGCGGGTTTCGTCGAAGGAGTACGCAGCCACGTGTACTTCGGCGGTCATTCCCTGAGCGGCCACCTGTTGGTGCTGGCTCTGTGGTTCGTGGCCGGACTGGCCGTCGTGGGTGTGGCGGGCCTGGCCGAGGCGAAGCGGCGTCGCGCGTCCGAGGAGAAGGCCCGTGAGGTGGCCGCCGCGCGGGCGGCGGCGGGCGCCGAGGAGGAGATGGAAGAAGCCGTCGGGGTGTGACCCGGCGAGTCGCCCGGGGCTGCGCCGCCGGGCGTGAACACCTGCGCCGGGTTCCTGTGAGAGCCGAAGCTCGGGTGTGAGGCTTGGGTCATGCGGGTCGGTCCGGTTCGGGTCGGTGCGGCTCGGGGTCGGTGTGGTGCCGGGGCCGGGGG